>NZ_JBAPMI010000315.1:0-31976 GCF_049278535.1 Mycobacterium sp.
GGATGCGCTCCAGACCGTCGCGCAGCGCGGTGCCCGGCGCCAGCCGCGCTACGGCCTCACGCAGGGTGGGCCGCTGCTGTGGCGCTGAGCCGTTTGTCATTGATTTGCCGACCGTCATCACCACTCATTCTGCTCCGTGGCTGCCGGATCTGGGCGATGTGGTGGTGCAGAAGTTCTGTTTCGGTGCCCGGTGAGGTCCAGCACGTGCTCCAGGGCAGCGACGATGGTGGGCGCTTGAAGCGTCGTCAACCCCGGCGGCACCGCGTCGCAGCCCGACGGGATCAGCGCCGTGGTGAACCCCTGTCGGGCCGCTTCGGCCAGCCGCCGTTCCATGCCGCTGACGCGTCGCAGGTCACCAGCCAACCCGACCTCGCCGATCATCACCGCGGTGGCCGGCAACGGCAGGTCCACGTACGCCGAAGCCAGTGCGACCGCCACCGCCAAGTCCGACGACGGGTCGGTCAGCCGCATGCCGCCAACGGTGGACAGATACACATCGTTGACCGCGATCTTGAGCCGGGCATGCTTTTCCAGCACCGCGGCGATCATCGCGGCGCGCGCATGGTCGATCCCGCTGACGGCGCGGCGCGGTGAGCCGCCCGACGGCGTGGCCAGCAACGCCTGGATTTCGCCGACCAGCGGTCGCTTCCCGTCCAGCGTCACCGTGATCGCGGTCCCCGCGACCGGCTGCGGCCGCTGATCCAGAAACAGCCCGGAGGGGTCGGTGACGCTTGCAATTCCGTTGTCCTGCAGCAGGAAGCAACCGACCTCGTCAGCTGCGCCAAAGCGGTTCTTCACACCGCGGACCATCCGCAGCAGCGAGTTGCGGTCGCCCTCGAAATGCAGCACCACATCGACCAGATGTTCAAGCGACCGTGGGCCGGCGATCGCGCCGTCCTTGGTGACGTGGCCGACCAGAACCAGTGGCACACCGGTGGTTTTCGCCGCGGCGGTCAGCGCGCTGGTCACGGCCCGTACCTGCGTGACGCCACCGGCTACGCCGTCGGTGTCGGCGCTGGACATGGTCTGCACCGAGTCGACGACGACCAGTGTCGGCTGCACCGCCTCGATATGGCCGAGTACGGCATGGAGATCCGACTCGGCGGCCAGAAACAGCTCGTCGTGGCTGCAGCCGGTCCGGTCGGCGCGCATCCGGATCTGTCCGCGCGACTCCTCACCGGATATGTACAGCGCGCGGCGCCCAGAGGCCGCCCACTGGTGGGCGACCTTGAGTAGCAGCGTCGACTTGCCTACGCCCGGATCGCCCGCGAGCAGCGTGACCGAGCCCGGCACGACGCCACCACCGAGCACGCGATCGAGTTCACCGATACCGGTGGGGCAGTGCCTGGTGCCATCAGGCTCGACGGAGCTGATCGGCATGGCCGCGGTTGACGGGCCCCCTACGCCGCGAGTACCGGCCCGGACAGCGCTGAGCACGGCTACCTCGTCGACCGAGCCCCAGGTGCCGCATTCCATGCAGCGGCCGACCCATTTGGCCGTGACATGGCGGCACTCCGAACAGCTGTATTGCGAACGAGCCTTGGCCACCCGGTGACGGTATCCGGCTGGGCTGACAGATCAGCGGAGGTTAGCCCGCTCCCGGCGATTCGTTGTGGCGTGGACTTTCCGGCGCTGAAATCGGCACCGACACGCTGACGCTGCCGGCCTTCTCGAAGTTGAAGGTGAAGTCGTAGTTCGGGCCGTTGGTGATCGGCTTGGTCAGCGCGATTCTGGCCTTGACCGCATCGGCGTTCTCGATGGCGCGATCGTCATTTTTGCTCTGGCCGTTCTGGGCGCCGACGAACAGCACGCCGCTGGCAGGCAGGGTGGGATCGCCGGTGACGGTCACTTTGCCGATGTCAGTGGTGATGCCGACCAGTTTGTCGGTGACGTCCGGCGACTGGTTGACCGCGACCAGAACGAGGTCGACCGTGGCGCCCGGACGCAGGAAATCACCGGTCTGCAGCGCCTGGATGTGGACGTTGCGCAGCGCGACGTTGTTGATCACCGCCTGGTTGCCGTCGACGGCGGATTGCTGCATCGCGGTCTGCGAAAGCTGGCCCGCCCCGCAGCCCGCGAGCGTAGCGGCGCCGATGAAGCCACCGGCTGCGAGCACAGCGAGCTTTGCCGAGCGACGACCCGGGTGGGATTTCGAGTCGCGGTAGTCGAAGCGGTTCACCCAAAGCCTCCTGCTCGGCCCTCGAACGCCACTGCTGTTCGACTATGCACAGTAGTAGGTCGGCTGAGGCAGCGAAACCGCAGGGCTAGCAGAGCGCCGAGCGGCCGGATTCGAGCAGCGCAGTTGCACATTCGCCTTCTTCGGCGGCGCGCTCCAGGAGTCCTCCGGCCGGCGCCGAACCTGCTCTGGATGGGTCGGTGCCTTGCACGAAACTCCCCGGATGTCAACCCCCGTTGCGCATGCCTGATGCCCCTGACCTGCACCGTTGTTACGCACGTGTTGGCGCGGCGTGTTACCATGGAGCTACGAAAGGGGCTCGAAACTGATGAATTTTGCGGTCGGAGACACCGTTGTCTATCCACACCACGGTGCTGCGTTGATCGAGGCGATTGAAACCCGAACCATCAAGGGGGAGCAAAAAGAATATCTCGTCTTGAAGGTGGCGCAGGGAGACCTGACAGTTCGAGTACCCGCGGATAACGCCGAATACGTGGGCGTGCGCGATGTGGTCGGTCAAGAGGGCCTCGACAAGGTGTTTCAGGTGCTTCGCGCGCCGCACACCGAAGAGCCGACCAACTGGTCCCGCCGCTACAAGGCGAACCTGGAAAAGCTCGCCTCCGGCGACGTCAACAAGGTTGCTGAGGTCGTGCGCGACTTGTGGCGCCGTGACCAGGAACGCGGCCTGTCCGCCGGCGAAAAGCGCATGCTGGCCAAGGCCCGTCAGATCTTGGTAGGCGAGCTCGCGCTGGCCGAAAGCACTGACGACGCCAAGGCGTCGACCATCCTCGACGAGGTTCTGGCCGCCGCTTCCTGAGTTTTTGACGCACGAGGACCGGGGTTGACCGGAACTGTCGCGGTCGTCCCGGCCGCCGGGTCGGGTGAGCGGTTAGCCGCCGGTGTGCCAAAGGCTTTTTTCCAGCTCGACGGGCGGACTCTTGTCGAACGTGCCGTCGATGGCCTGCTGAAGTCCGGCGTCGTCGATCGCGTCGTGGTCGCCGTGCCCGCTGACCGCACCGACCGGGCGAAACTGATTCTCGGCCGGGACGCGACAGTGGTCGCCGGCGGAGCCAATCGGGGTGACTCGGTCAGCCGCGCGCTGGCAGCGTTCGCCGAATCGGAAAAGCCTGACTTCGTGCTGGTGCACGATGCCGCCAGGGCCCTGACACCGCCGGAGCTGGTGGCGCGGGTCGTCGACGCGTTGCGAGCCGGCCACCAGGCCGTCGTGCCGGTGCTACCGCTCTCGGACACCATCAAGGCCGTCGATGCCAACGGCGTGGTGCTGGGGACGCCGGAGCGGGCCGGCCTGCGGGCCGTGCAAACTCCGCAGGGTTTTGCCACCGATCTGCTATTGCGGGCCTATCAGCAGGCCGGAACGGCGGATTTCACCGATGACGCATCCCTGGTCGAGCATGTCGGCGGGCAGGTGCAGGTCGTCGACGGTGACCCGCTGGCATTCAAGATCACTACCCGACTCGACCTCCTGCTGGCGCAAGCGATCGTGAGCCAATGAACGCGCGAGTCGGCATGGGCACCGACGTACACGGCATCGAACCCGGGAGGCCGTGCTGGCTGCTTGGCCTGCTCTTTCCCGACGTCGACGGTTGCGCCGGGCACTCCGACGGCGACGTCGCCGTGCACGCGCTGTGCGATGCGTTGCTCTCGGCGGCCGGGCTGGGCGATATCGGCGCCGTGTTCGGCGTCGACGACCCGCGGTGGGCCGGTGTCAGCGGTATGACGATGCTGGGCCATGTCGCGGAACTGATCGACCGGCAGGGCTACCGACTCGGTAACGCGGCTGTTCAGGTCATCGGCAACCACCCCAAGATCGGCCCACGTCGTGCTGAGGCGCAGAAAGCGCTGTCCGCGGTGCTCGGCGCACCGGTGTCGGTATCGGCCACCACCACGGACGGCTTGGGGTTGACCGGGCGTGGCGAGGGCCGGGCAGCAATTGCGACGGCGTTGCTGGTAGCGGTCGACGACGCCGCCCGCTAGCCGAGCATCTGTTCGCATCGCGGTGATCGTTTTCCATGCCGGTGGACCCGCGTGCTCGTTCCGGCGGCCATTGTCGGCGCAATCGGCCCGACGGGCGGTGCAGTGGTCATCGATGCCGCATCCGGCCCGGTAAGCTGGCACGTCGTGACCGATAGCGCCGACCTGCGGCTACACGACACGGCGACTGGTGCCGTGCGTGACTTCGTTCCGCTGCGGCCCGGCCACGTCTCCATTTATCTGTGCGGCGCCACCGTTCAGGGGTTACCGCACATCGGCCACGTCCGCAGTGGAGTGGCTTTCGACATCCTGCGGCGCTGGCTGAGCGCGCGGGGCTGCGACGTCGCGTTCATCCGCAACGTCACCGACATCGACGACAAGATCCTCAACAAGGCCGCCGCCGCCGACCGGCCCTGGTGGGAATGGGCGGCGACCTACGAGCGGGCGTTCTCCGCCGCCTACGACGCGCTCGGCGTCTTGCCGCCATCCGCTGAGCCGCGGGCCACCGGCCACATCACCCAGATGGTCGAACTGATCGACCGGCTGATCGAGTCGGGGAACGCCTATGCCGGCTGCGGCGACGTCTACTTCGACGTGTTGAGCTACCCCGAATACGGACAACTGTCCGGGCACCGGATCGACGACGTGCACCAGGGCGAGGGCGTCGCGACCGGCAAGCGTGATCAACGAGACTTCACGCTGTGGAAGGGCGCCAAGCCCGGTGAGCCGTCGTGGCCGACGCCCTGGGGGCGGGGACGGCCCGGTTGGCACACCGAGTGCGTGGCGATGGCCCACGAGTATCTGGGTGCAGAATTTGATATTCATTGCGGCGGAATGGATTTGATTTTTCCGCATCACGAAAACGAGATCGCGCAGAGCCACGCGGTCGGCGATAAGTTCGCCCGCTACTGGCTGCACAACGGCTGGGTCACCATGGGTGGCGAGAAGATGAGCAAGTCGCTGGGCAACGTGCTGTCGATCCCGGCGATGCTTCAGCGGGTGCGCGCGGCAGAGCTCCGGTACTACCTGGGCAGCGCCCACTACCGCTCGATGCTGGAATTCTCCGAGACGGCGCTGCAGGACGCGGTCAACGCCTACGTCGGCATCGAGGAGTTCCTCCACCGGGTGCGCACGCGGGTCGGCGCCGTGGAACCCAGTCGGTGGACGCCGCGGTTCGCCGCCGCGCTCAACGACGACCTCGCGGTGCCGACAGCGCTGGCCGAGGTGCACCGCGCCCGCGCGGAGGGCAACCGCGCGCTGGACGCCGGCAACCATGACGCCGCATTGGCCCACGCGGCCGAGATCCGGGCAATGATGGGCATTCTGGGCTGCGACCCGCTCGACGACCGCTGGGAGTCGCGTGACGAGACGTCGGCCGCGTTGGGCGCAGTCGACGTGCTGGTGCGCGCCGAGCTGGAGCGCCGCGAGCAGGCCCGTGTGCAACGCGACTGGAAGCTCGCCGACGAGATCCGCGATCGGCTCAAAGACGCCCATATCGAGGTCACCGACACCGGTGATGGCCCGCAGTGGTCGCTGGGGACCAACGCCGATGGCCGGTAACTCGCAACGCCGCGGCGCGATTCGCAAAGCCGGCACCAAAAAGGGCCCCACCGTCGGCTCCGGCGGCCAACGACGCCGCGGACTGGAGGGCCGCGGGGCTACTCCACCCGCGCACATGCGCCCGAACCACCCGGCCGCGAAACGAGCCAAGGCACAAGCGGGCCGGCCCGCCAAACGCAAAGACGACGGTTTCGAGACCGTTCTGGGGCGCAACCCGGTACTGGAATGCCTGCGCGCCGGGGTTCCGGCGACCGCGTTGTATGTTGTACTCGGCACCCAGGCCGACCAGCGGCTCACCGAATCCGTCACTCTGGCAGCCGATTCCGGTATCGCAATCCTCGAGGTGCCCCGCACCGATCTGGATCGGATAACCACCAACGGCTTACACCAGGGGATCGCGCTACAGGTGCCGCCGTACAACTACCTGCATCCCGACGAGTTGCTCAAGTTGGCCATGGACAATCCGCCAGCACTGCTGGTGGCACTGGACAACATCTCCGACCCGCGAAACCTGGGCGCTATCGTCCGTTCGGTGGCGGCGTTCGGTGGTCATGGAGTGTTGATCCCCGAGCGGCGATCCGCCTCGGTGACAGCAGTCGCGTGGCGGACCAGTGCCGGGGCGGCGGCCCGGATTCCCATCGCGCGCGCCACGAATCTCAATCGGACGCTTAAGGATTGGGCCGACCGAGGCCTGCAATTGGTCGGACTCGACGCCGAGGGCGACACGATCGTCGACGAGGTGGACGGTGGCGGCCCAACCGTGGTGGTGGTCGGATCCGAAGGCAAGGGATTGTCCCGGCTGGTCCGCCAAAGTTGCGATGCCGTGGTGTCGATTCCGATGTCCGGCCCGGCCGAATCGTTGAACGCCTCGGTGGCCGCCGGAGTGGTGCTGGCCGAGGTCGCCCGTCAGCGCAGGAGCTGACAGCGCAGTGGTCAGCTATCGGATGCGCGACCACAAGATTATCGCCGCTACCGGCGCGTTCGCCGGCTACACGGCGATCATGGCCGTCCTGGAAAGCCGGATGCGCGCCACCGGTGGTCCGGGGATCATCCCATTTGAATTGGCCGGAAGTGCTTTTCGCGCCGAACAGATCATGGCTCAGTGGGGGCGCGCCGGCGAGCGGGCAGCGCGCGTGTCCATGTGGCTCGACTTCGGCTACATGACGACCTATGGTGCCCTCGCGGCGCTGCTGATCGACCGCGCACGGCGGAGGCGGGGGCATCCGCGTGTGCTGACCTCAGCAGCAATTGTGGCCGTCGCCGGGGATGCAATTGAAGGAGTCTCGCTGATCAAGGTGCTCGACCGCAAGCATGTCGATACTCATGCGCGGCGCGCGCGGGCCGCCGCCCTGGTCAAATTCGCCGCGCTGGCCGGCGCACTTGGTTACGTCTTGGCCGAAGCCGCAACGCCGTCACGCGGGCTCGCGGATCTGCGATGAAACTGGTTGCTGCCCAAGGTATCTAGTGAGTAGTGTGACGATCTCGTCTTCGAGTCGTTGTGGATCGACTGAGTCCGGCGAAGCGATGAGTCGGTGAACCAGCGATTCGACGGTCGCGACGACTACCCGGGCGGTGAGCCTACCGCAGGCATCCACGGCCGGGTGTTCGTCGAGCAGGCGCGCAGCGGCATCGACCATGACGGTTTCCAGATCGTGCATTCGCGACAGGAACGCCGGCGCACGGGGAGCTTCCGCAAACAAGACCTGATGCAGGCGGGGGTTGTCACGGTGGCTGTCGATGGTGGCCCGGACGAACACCCGCAACGCGTCATCAAGGCGTTCGGGTAACCCACCTGACAGTCGCTCGCCCAGCAGTTTGGCTCCGGCGTTGACATGCGCGTCCATCAACGCATGCAAGATCGCGTCTTTGTTCGGAAAGTATTGGTACAGCGAACCGATCGACACCTCGGCGTGCTCGGCGATGCGGTTGGTCGTCCCGGCGGCATAGCCGTACTGGGCGAAAACGTGAGCCGCCGAATCCAGAATCCGCTGTCGGGTCTGCGCGGCCCGATCCTGCTTCGGCTGCTTGCGGGGCCGAAATCGATCCGATGGGGCCATGGTGTCCTCCTCGGAGTGAATGCGAGTAGTCAATCCAGGCATCAGCCAGCAGAATTAGCGCACCCTAGCATTTCCAGGAGTCACTGATGCGGACCATCCATGTGGAGACAACGCTGCCCACCAGCGCCGACCGGGTATGGCGGGCAATGCAATCGCCGGTCACGTTTCTGTATGTGTGCAGAGGCCTCCTCGGTTTTCCTGCGCTGTCAGGACGAGCGGAGCCGCTGTGGGCGGGCGAACGTGGCACCGGGTGGCTGTTCGCATTCCACCTGCTACCTGCCTACCGGCACACCATCGAAGTCATCGAGGTGGACGAGCAAACGCTGACGATCCGAACCCACGAGCACGGTGGCGTGCTGCGCGCGTGGAATCACACGCTCAAGGTCGAGCCGATCGACGCGCAAACCTGCCGCTACTCGGATACCGTCGCGATCGATGCCGGTCTCCTCACCGCTGTCGTCACCGCGCTCGCGGTCGCCATCTACCGCTACCGGCAACGGCGTTGGCACAAACTCGTTCGGCTGCATCTGCTACCGCAGGGCACGGCCTACGCGAGCTGACCGCATCACGCGGATAGCCTCGTTCGCATGCGGACGAGACGCGGTGGCTCAATATTCGTGGCAACCACCCTGGCCGCGTTGGTCGTGGCGCCGAACGCTGCCGGCGCATCGGGCGATCTCGATCTGGTGGCGCATCAAGGGGGTCCGGGCAACACCGGCACCGGAGAGTCCCTGCCGGCATTCGCCAACGCACTCGAAACCGGAGTCAGCACTGTGGAACTCGACATTGGCATCACCAAAGACCGGCAACCGGTGGTGTGGCACGACGAGGCCATCGACCCACAGAAATGTGCCGACACGTCGCCGGTGTTCGCCGGTGACCCGCAATATCCATACCTGGGCAAGCTGGTCCACGACCTCACTCTGGCTCAGGTCCGAACGCTGAACTGCGGCAACAAGATCGCGACCTTGCCCGAGGTCTTCGCCCTGACCAAGCAATACGACGCCGACGTGCGCTACGACATCGAGACGAAGGTCGACGCCGAGCAACCGTCCCGAACAGCCAGTCCCGAAACCTTCGTCGACGTGATCCTCGGGGTGGTTCGAGCGGCGGGCGAGGTCGGCCGGGTCGAGATCGAAAGCTTCGATTGGCGCACATTGCCACTGGTGCACCGGGCCGAGCCATCGATTCCGTTGGTGACGCTGTGGGATGAGCAGACCTGGAAAGCTGATTCGCCTTGGCTGGCCGGAGTGAATGCGGCCGCCTTTGACCCGGTGATCGGCTCCATGATGGTCGGCGCGACGATCCTGTCACCGGAGTATTCGTTGGTCGACCGAACTCTCGTTGACCGTGCACACGCGTTGGGGCTCAGGATCTTTCCCTGGACGGTCGACGATGCCGACGACATGCGGGTCCAGATCGCCAATGGCGTCGACGGCATCATCACCAATTACCCCGCTGTGCTGCGCTCCCTTCTTGCCGAACTCGGCATGTCGCTGCCGCGGCCGTATCACCGAAACTAGTCGGCTCGCCAGGTTCAGACGCCGACCAGCTGGGCAGCGGCCCACAGCGCCAACACCGCCGCGACGAGCGAGGTGGGCACCGTGAACAGTCCGAGCCGGGTGTACTCGCCAACGCTGGCCGATACATCGTAGCGGCGTAAGACGCTGCGCCACAACAGGTTCGACAGCGAACCGGCATAGGTCAAGTTGGGCCCGATGTTGACCCCGATCAATACGGCCAGGACTGCGGCGGGGCCGATCGGCGCCACCAGCGGCACCAGCACCAGCGTTGCGGGCAGGTTGTTGACGATGTTGGCCAGCACTGCCGCCACCGCCGCGTACCCGAGCAGCGCGACGAGCCCGGACCCGGACGGCATCAATGCACCCATCCGCTCCGACACGCCGTTGCGCATTACCGCTTGCACGACAACGCCCAATGCGAGGACAAACACCAGAAACGGCACATTCACCGCGCGCACGATCTCCGCTGCCGAGGTGTGCCGGCGGGCCAGGCTGCGAACCGCCATCACCGCGGCCCCGGCGAGCGCGGCCCAGGCCGGGGCCACCCCCGCCGCCTCGGCGATCACAAAACCGACCAGCGTCAGCGCGACCACCACCAGCGCGAATACCGGCGTCGGCGGTACCGGCTCGTCCTGCTGGGGATGGGGCGCAACGCTGAGGTCGCGACGGAAGAAGATGCGGAAGACGACGTAGACGGTGCCAACCGCGGCCAGCCACGGCAGCGTCATCAGCACCGTGAACTTGACGAACGACACGTTCGCGGCGCGAAAAGCGAGCAGGTTGGTCAAGTTCGACACCGGAAGCAACAGCGATGCGGCATTGGCCAAATGCGCAGTGGCGTACGCGTGCGGACGAACGGGCGCCCGCAGCCGCCGAACCGTGGTCAACACCACGGGGGTGAGCAGCACCACCGTGGCATCCAAGCTCAACGCCGCCGTGATGATGGCGGCGATGACGAACACCTGCCGGAGCAGACGTTGCGAACCAATGCGACCGCGTGCCATCGCCGCACCTGCGGCCTCGAACAGGCCTTCGTCGTCGCACATCTTGGCCAGCACCAGCACTGCGCCCAGGAATGCGACTACGCGTAGCAGTCGCGCAGCTTCGGCGGCCGCGTCGTGCATCGAGATCGCGCCGACGGCGATCAGCAGCACGACGGCGGGCACCGCGGCGAACGCCTCCGGCCAGCCCCGCGGGCGCGCAACCGCGAACGCGAGCACCGCCGCCAGCGACAGGAGAGCCAACAGAAGGGTCAAACTCAAGCCCACGGGTCTTCGCGTCGCCACACCGTCGGCATGTCCAGCGCGACACCGTCCTGCTCGGCCAGCCGGGCCAGGATGCGCATCGACACGTCCAAGTCGTCAGCCACATAGGGCAAGGCCCGCAGCGGCTTTGACAACGGGCGGAGGAAATCATCCCAATGCACCAAAACCACACGGCGTGCACCCACGGCACGCACCGTCTCCGTCCAGTAGTCGACGACATACGACTCCGGCTGCACACCGAGCAGCCCCACACCGAGATAGACGACGTCGGCATGCTGGCCGGTCAGCGAACCCTTCACGAATCCGGCGCTGCCCTGGATCAGCAGTCGACGGCCCGACGGCCGGTGATGGACGAACGCCGACCAAGCCTCGCCGCATCGGTAGGCCGTTGCCTTCACCGGTGGCACCACCGGCTGATCGATCGTGCCCGGTATCCGGTCGGGCGGGCTATGACGGGATTCCACCAGAGTTATGTCGAAGGCGCCCAACCGAATCGGTGCGCGCGACTCCGCGATCACCAGCCGATCCTCGGAAAGGCCGTGGCCGCGGCCGACATTGGCCGCAGAATCACCGCCGACCAGTAGCGCTCCGGTGCGGTCGGCGACCAGCGCGGAATCCAACGCATGGTCAAAATGCGTATGCACCGGGATGACGGCCGCCAACCGCCTAACACCGACGCGTGCCAGACAGCCGTCGACCCGGGCCGCCGACGGCGACACCTTGCCCGCCACCACGCGGGCCAGACCGGGCCGGGTAAAGAACCCATCGGTCATCAGCGCCGACGACCCGTCGTCGATCAGCAGCGTCGACACGCCCAGCCAGGTCACCGTCAACGGCGCATCGGATTCGGCGATCGGCACGCTGAATCGGTGCGCGTGCCGGGTGAGATCCGGACGTCCGTATCGCAGCCGCATCAGCAAAACGCCTTCAGCTCAATCCCGTTGGCCTTCAGCCGATCGCGGACGGCCGAGGCGATCTGCACCGCCCCGGGCGAATCACCGTGCACGCACACCGATTCCACCTCCAACGCGACTGTCGATCCGTCGACCGCGGTCACGGTTCCGGAGGTCACCATGGTCAGCACCCGCTCAGCGACCGCGGCGGGATCAGTCAGCACCGCAACGGGTTCCCGCCGCGACACCAGCTGTCCGTCCGGCCGATATGCGCGATCGGCAAACGCCTCGGGCACCGTACGCAGTCCACGCTGACGAGCCTCGTCGAAGAAGACCGATCCGGCCAGGCCCAACACCGGAAGCGCGGTGTCGACCGTTCGCACCGCCTCCGCGACAGCGGCAGCTTGTTCACGGTTGGTCACGATCGTGTTGTACAGCGCGCCATGAGGTTTGACGTAACACACCGCGGAGCCGGCCGCCTGCGCCAGTCCGTTCAAGGCGCCGACCTGATACACCACTTCGGCAAGCAGATCCTCAGCCGTGACATCGATGAAGCGCCGGCCGAAGCCGGCCAGGTCGCGATAGCTCACCTGCGCGCCGATTCGTACGCCGCGCTCGGCGGCCAGCCGGCACACCGACAGCAGCCCGGCCGGATCGCCCGCATGAAAACCGCACGCGACGTTGGCGCTGGTGACGATGCCGAGCATGGCGTCGTCATCACCGAGATGCCAGACGCCGAAGCCTTCACCCAAGTCGGCGTTGAGGTCGATGCGGGCCACGCTCGTCAGCTTAGGCCCCGAAAAAACCCAGCGACCAGACGCTTAGCAGCGCAACGCCCGGTAACGTCACAAAACATGAGCCCCCTGCCGCGACGCCGGGCGACCCTGGCATCGCTCGCGGCTGAGCTCAAGGTCTCCCGCACCACCATCTCGAACGCCTACAACCGACCCGACCAACTCTCGGATGCGCTGCGTGAGCGGGTGCTCGCCACGGCCAAACGTTTGGGCTATCCCGGGCCCGATCCGGTGGCGCGATCGCTGCGCACCCGTCGCGCAGGCGCGGTGGGCCTGGTGATCACCGAACCGCTGACCTATTCCTTCAGTGATCCCGCGGCGCTGGATTTCGTTGCAGGACTTGCGGAATCGTGCGAAGAACTTGGCCAGGGACTGCTCCTGGTGGCTGTTGGCCCGACCCGCAACGTCTCGGACGGGACGGCGTCGGTGCTTGCGGCGAGCGTGGACGGATTCGTGGTGTACTCGGCTGCCGGCGACGACCCCTACCTGCAGGTGGTGTTGCAACGGCGGCTGCCCCTAGTGGTGGTCGACCAACCCAAAGACGTGCCCGGCGCATCGCAGGTGGGTATCGACGACCGGGCCGCGATGCGTGCGATGGCCGACTACGTGCTCGGGTTGGGGCACCGCGAGATCGGGCTGCTGACGATGCGACTGATGCGGGATCGCCACCAAGGGCTGGCCGACACCAAACGCGTGCGCGCATCGACATTTCACGTGCAGGGCGAACGCATCCGGGGTGTGCGCGAGGCGATGGCCGCGGCCGGTCTCGACCCGGATTCGCTGACCGTCGTCGAAAGTCACGAACACACGGCGGCGTCCGGCGGCGTCGCGGCCGGCATCGCGTTGCGGGCCAACCCACGGATTACCGCACTGATGTGCACCGCCGACGTGTTGGCCGTGTCGGCGATGGATTATCTACGCGCACAAGGCAAGTACGTGCCCGGCCAGATGACCGTCACCGGTTTCGACGGCGTACCCGAGGCGACGAGTCGTGGCCTGACCACGGTCGCACAACCGAGCCTGGAAAAGGGCCGTCGGGCAGGCAAACTGTTGCAGATGGGCGATATCAACCCAACGATCGAGGTGCTACACACCGAGCTGATCCGCGGACGTACCGCGGGCCCTCCGGCCTGAAGGGGTCGGCTCGACCCCGAAATCACACCGTGGCGGTGTCCCCGTTGCCGATCAGCAGCCGGACTGCCAACTCCAGTCGCTTGCTGACGTCGGTGGCCGACGCTCGCCGGGTCAGCCAGGCCAGCAGGTTGTTCGTCCACACATCCGAGATCACCCGGGCGATGTGGTACTGCTCTTCGGTCGGCTCGCCGTCGCTCATCGCGCGGGCGAACATCGAATCGATCAGCTTCTCCACTTGATCCACCTCACCGGCCGCCGACGCGTCGGCGAAGACGTAGGCGCGGGTCATGGCCTCGGTGAGCAGCGGATTGCGTTGCATCGCGCGATTGAGCTTGCTGATCATGAAGTTCAGTCGCTGATTCGGTGTTCCGCCGATCAGCGTGGAGCGGTCGGTCTTGGCGTCGATGCGCTCGAACTCCCGGCCGAGCGCGGACACCAGCAGGTGCACCTTCGACGGAAAGTACCGGTAGAGCGTGCCCACCGCGACGTCGGCGCGGTCGGCGACCGCACGCATTTGAACAGCTTCGTAACCGCCCTTGGAGGCAATGGCCATCGTCGCGTCCAGAATCCGCTTACGACGTTCCCGTTGTGCCTCGGAGCCGAGTTCCGACTCGGCAAGTACTGCCACGTTCATCACCTCACGAGGTTGCGCAGGGGCCGAACTCGAGGGTTGCCCCGAGTTGGTAGGGGCTGGCACTGGCCCTGATGGGGTCATCTGACGGACAGCTCCTTTTCTCGCGTCCTCGCTCGAAACGATACGCATGCCGAGCGCGAATCTCCCACCTCCGTGCCGCCGGGACACCGGGATGTCCTGCTGCGATGGCATTCGACTTGACGATCGAACACTGGCACTATTAGAACACGTTCTAGTGCTGAGCGTTGCGTGTCCGGCAGCGCCATTTCCCGTCGATCGAGGAGTTCAGGTGGCCACGACCATCACCGACGAGCAGTTTGCGGCGCGGGAGTTGGTGCGCGACTGGGCTGCCGGGTCCGGTGCAACGGCAGCGGTCCGGGATATCGAGCAGGGTGAGCCGAATGCCTGGCAGCCGGTCTTTGGTGGCCTGGCCGACTTGGGATTATTCGGTGTCGCGGTTCCCGAGGACCGCGGCGGGGCGGGTGGCAGCATCGAGGACCTGTCCGCGATGGTCGAGGAAGCCGCAAAGGCCCTGGTACCTGGCCCGGTCGCGACCACCGCACTGGCCACTCTGGTGGTATCCGACCCGCAGCTGCTCGAGGCGCTCGCGTCGGGCGAACGTACCGCCGGGATCGCGCTGCACGCTGACGTGCAGTTCGATCCGACGGCTTCCAAGGCCTCCGGCACCGCGCCGTTCGTGCTCGGCGGCGTCACCGAGGGCCTGCTGTTGGTGCCGGCCGGCGACAGATGGCTGCTCGTCGACGCCACTGCCGAGGGAGTGGTGGTCGAGCCGCTGCAGGCCACCGATTTCTCGCGGCCGTTGGCGCGGGTGGCGCTGTCCGCGGCGCCGGCCACGGTGCTGGACGCCCCTGCCGACTGGGTGGCTGACCTGACTGCGACGCTGCTTTCCGCCGAAGCCGCGGGGATCACCCGATGGGCGCTGGACACCGCGGTCGCCTATGCCAAGGTGCGTGAGCAATTCGGCAAGCCAATCGGCAGTTTCCAGGCGATCAAGCACCTGTGCGCCGAGATGCTGTGCCGTACCGAGCAGGTCGCGGTGGCAGCCGCCGACGCCGCCCGCGCCGCGAACGACGGGGATCACCGCCAGCTGTCCATCGCCGCGTCTATCGCCGCGGGCATCGGGATCGACGCCGCCAAGGCCAACGCGAAGGACTGCATTCAGGTGCTCGGCGGAATCGGGATCACCTGGGAACACGACGCTCATCTCTATCTGCGCCGCGCCTACGGGATCGGGCAGTTTCTCGGTGGGCCCGCGCGCTGGCTGCGCCGAACCGCCGAGCTGACCGCGGCCGGCGTCCGTCGCGATCTCAGCATCGACCTGAGCGAGGTCGCTGACCTGCGCCCCGAGATCGCCGAGGCGGTCGCCGGGGTCGCCTCGCAGCCCGACGACAAGCGTCAGGCGGTCCTGGCCGAAGCGGGGCTGTTGGCGCCGCACTGGCCCGCGCCGTACGGCCGCGGCGCCGGACCGGCCGAGCAACTGCTGATCGATCAGGAGATGTCGACGGCGGGAGTGATCCGGCCGGACCTGGTGATCGGCTGGTGGGCGGCGCCGACCATCCTCGAGCACGGCACACCCGAGCAGGTGGAGCGTTTCGTGCCTGGCACTCTGAGCGGCGAAATCTTTTGGTGCCAGCTGTTTTCCGAGCCGGGAGCGGGCTCCGATCTGGCGTCGCTGCGCACCAAAGCGGTGCGGGTCGACGGCGGATGGGAGCTGACCGGACAGAAAGTGTGGACGTCGTCGGCGCACAAAGCGCAGTGGGGCGTCTGCCTGGCCCGCACGGATCCCGACGCTCCGAAACACAAAGGGATCACCTACTTCCTGATCGACATGAGCTCGCCCGGCATCCTGATCCGGCCGCTGCGCGAAATCACCGGCGACGCATTGTTCAACGAGGTCTTCCTCGACAACGTGTTCGTTCCCGACGAGATGGTCGTCGGCACGGTGAACGACGGCTGGCGGCTGGCCCGCACCACGCTGGCGAACGAGCGGATCGCGATGGCCGCGGGCACCGCGCTCGGCAACCCGATGGAAGAGCTGCTCGCCGAGGCGGCCAAGGCTGATCTCGATGTCGCAGAACAGGATCGGTTGGCGCGGTTGATCATCACCGCTCAGGTCGGCTCGCTGCTCGACCAGCGCATCGCTCAGCTCGCGGTGGGAGGTCGGGACCCCGGTGCGCAATCCAGCGTGCGCAAACTCATCGGGGTGCGCTACCGGCAGGCGCTGGCGGAGTTCCGGATGGATCTGGCGGACGGCCAGGGCATCGCCTTCGACAAGCGAGTCAAGGACTTCCTCAACACCCGCTGCCTGACGATCGCCGGCGGCACCGAGCAAATCCTGCTGACGCTGGCCGCAGAACGGCTTCTCGGGCTGCCGCGCTGACAGGGGCCGGTCTAGTCGAACGACGGGAAAAAAATCACTTCTCCGACCGGCAACTGGTCAGGATCGTCGATGTGGTTGGCCGCCGCGACCATTCGCACCATGGTCTTTGTCCGGTCGTCACCCGAATCGCCGTAGTAAGAGGTGGACAGTCCCCACAGCGTGTCGCCGTCAGTGACCGTATGCCGCCAGTTCAGGCCGGGGCGGAGTACGGCCTGATTAAGTGGGGGATCCTGGTTCTCCATGTGGTTGGCAATCGTGATGATCGGCCACAGATTGAACTCGCCGTACCAGCGGTCTGCGAGTACCTCCCAGGTTTCGCCAGAAACCACGGTGTGATGGCCGGCATTGGCCAAGTCCGGGATCAGCAGCCATTCACCGACGACAAGGTCCCGCTGTGCGGCGTGGTTGGCGATCTCAATGACCTCGACCATGGCGACGTCATTGTAGAACTGTTGCGCTAGGCCGTTTTTCGTGTCCGTATTTGTCACCTGATGGCGGAAGGTGACGTATGGAATCAGCAATTGTTGGCCGACGTCGAGGTGATCAGGGTCAGCGACATTGTTGATGGCTGCGATGACACTAAACAGGCTGCTGTCTCCGTAGAAGCTTGCTGCCAGCGACGAGAGGGTGTCGCCGCTGACCACTGTGTGTTCGGTAGACATTATGTCCCTTTCTGGTCGAAGTATCTCTTAGTAGCGACCTAGCCAAGTCTGACAAGAGCGTTGGCCGAATACGCGTGATACGCAAAGAAACGATCGTGGTCGGGCGCTAACTGAGGCCGTAAGCTCAGGCACTACCGATGGGTACCGTTCTGATTCCGATTCCCGACCGCGACTTCGATCCGACCGAAGTCGCCGTCAGCTGGCAGGTGCTGCGCGCCAACGGTCACTCGGTCGTGTTCGCCACCGAAAGCGGCACACCCGGAATCGCGGACGACATCATGGTCACCGGCCGCGGACTCGATGTCTGGTCGAAAGTGCCAGTGCTGGGCGCTCTTACCGTGGTCGGGCGAGCACTGCGCGCCAACAGAGATGCGCGTGACGCCTACCGCGAGATGCTGGGCTCACCCGAATACCAGAACCCGTCCAGTTGGGCCCAGGCGACGCTGGACGGTATCGACGGCCTGCTGCTCCCGGGCGGTCATCGGGCCCGCGGCATGCGTTCCTACATCGACAGCGAAACCCTGCACCGGCTCGTCGTCGACGCCTTCGCTCGCGGGCTGAAGATTGCCGCGATCTGCCATGGTGTGCTGCTGGCCGCGCGCAGCGTCGATCCCGAGACCGGCCATTCGGTGCTCTACGGACGTCGCACCACGGCGCTCACGTGGGCGCTGGAGCGCACCGCCTGGCGTCTCACAAAACTCACCCGGTTTTGGGACCGCGATTACTACCGCACCTACAGCGAGCAGCCCGGCCAGCCGTCCGGATACATGTCCGTGCAATCGGAGGTCACCCGCGCCCTGAAGGACCCGAGCGACTTCTGCGACGTCCAGCGCGGATCGCCGAACTGGCGGACCAAGATCTCGGGCATGGCGCGCGACACGGCAACCGATTCACGGCCGGCGTTCGTCGTCGAGGACGGCGCCTATGTGTCGGCGCGCTGGCCGGGCGACACCCACACGTTCGCAAACGCGTTGTCGCAGAGGCTCTGACGGCTCTAGGATTTCGCGAGACAGCAGCCAGGGTTGTGCAATCTCGGGAATAACAACCCTGGCTACGATTTCGCGGTCAGCGACAGCTAGGAGAAGTTGGCCTGCGCGCAGGTGCTCGGTGACGTGATGTTGTTTCCGCCGTAGACCACCTGGATGTGGGTGCACATGATGACCGGCACATTGGTACGCGATTGGCCGGTATGCCAATCGGTCGCATCGATCCGGCCGGTGGTCTGATACTTCTCCAGCGGGCCCTCGCCCATGTAGATCGTGGTGACGTTGTCGTTCCCGCCCTCTTTGAACACCCGGTCGTATTGCGCGGTGGCGTGCACGTCGAGGTACAGCGTGCGGTCCATCGAGCGGATGTCCGTGCTTTGCCGCGACCAAAGGTCGTGCGGGAAACCGTCGACGGCATCGCCCGTGCGGCGGTCGGCGGCGACGGTGAAGTCGCAACTGCCGTTCGCGCTGTGGCAGTCGAGCGTGGCGCGGGTTTCCAGCTGGCTGCCATCGTTGAGCGGTATCAGTGAGGTGGCAGTGTTGCTCGCTGCCGAAGACACCGCGGGCGGCGTCAGCGCCAGCACCAGACCAACGCCTGCCAGTGCTCTGACCAGCCGCTTCATCTCCGGTGTCCTCTCGCTTAAGCCTGAGCAGAACTTACGCTGCAGCTACTCGTCGTAGGTGACTTCGACCGAATCGGTGTCCGGGTGCGACTGGCAGGCCAGGATCAGCCCGTCGTCGAGGTCCTGCTGCTCCAGCACGTCGTTGACCTCCATGCTGACCTTGCCGTTGCGCAGGGTGGTTGCGCAGGCTCCGCAGTGGCCCTCGCGGCAGGAGAACGGTGCGTCCAGCCCGGCGTCCAGCAGCACGTCGAGCAGCTTGGCCTTGCGCGGCCACGACACGGTATGGGTCTGCCCGTCGAGTTCGACAACCGCGGTAGCCGGCGGCGTATCGCCCTCGTCTTCGATCTTGACCGCGGCGAACGGATCGCTCTCCAGCGACTTGAATATCTCCAAATGCACTTGTGGCGCCGGCACTTTCAGACTTTCGAGCGCCTCACGGGCGGCCGCCATGAACGGCCCCGGCCCGCAGATGAAAGCCTGCCGGTCGGTGAACGGGGCGGCCAGTTGCGCCAGCGCGTTGGCCGACGGCAACCCCTGCAGCGACTCCAGCCAATGCACCACGGTCAGCCGGTCCGGGTACTTGGCGGCGAGCTCGCGCAGAGCGTCGCCGAAGATCACCGACCGCTCGTCGCGGTTGGCGTAGATCAGCACCACCTGGCCGCTGCCTTCGGATAGGGCGGATTTGCAGATCGACATGATCGGCGTGATTCCACTGCCGGCGCCGAGCAGCAGGAAGTTGTCGTCAAGGGTTTTGGGCACGAACGTGCCCGACGGCGCGAGCACGTGGATCCGCATGCCGGCGTGGGCGTGGTCGCAGAGCCAGTTCGACGCGTAGCCGTCTTTGTCCCGTTTGACGGTGACGGTCATCGCCTCGTCGGTGAACGGCGAGCTGCACAGCGAATAGCAGCGGGCCACCGAGCCCGTCCGATCGCTGGGAACGCGCAGCGTGAGGAATTGGCCGGGGGCATAGCGCAGCCGTTCCGCCGGTATCTGGGCTCCCTCGGGCACCGTGAACACCAGCGACCGTGCGTCGTCGGTCTCGGTGACGACGTCGGCGATCTCCAGTTCCAGAACGTGGCTGCCGAGCGGCTCGTCGGGAATTGTGTCTGTCACAACCCCGCCCTTCCTTCAGTCATAACTAGAACAGGTTACAGAAAGGTGCATCGGTATCGCTACCAGCCGCAGGAACACGCTGCTCGACACAAATCGTAACGTGTTCTAGTCTTTGTCTAAGTAAGCCACCTTTGGAGGAACCAGTGACGTCCATTCAACAACGTGACGCCCAGTCGGTCCTAGACGGCGTCGACGAACTACTGCCCAAGCTGCGTCAGCGGGCCCAGGAAACCGAGGACCTGCGCCGCCTGCCGGACGCCACGGTAAGCGAGCTTCAGGAGATCGGCTTCTTCCGGTTGCTGCAGCCCGAGCAGTGGGGCGGCCTGCAGTGCGACCCGGCGGTGTTCTACGAGGCGGTCCGCCGACTGGCCAGCGCGTGCGGTTCCACCGGTTGGGTGAGCTCGATCATCGGCGTGCACAACTGGCACCTGGCGCTCTTCGACCAGCAGGCCCAGGACGAAGTCTGGGGCGACGACTCCAACGTGCGTGTTTCGTCGTCCTACGCCCCGATGGGCGCGGGCACGGTCGTCGACGGTGGCTATCTGGTCAGCGGGTCGTGGAACTGGTCGTCGGGTTGTGACCACGCCACCTGGGCCTTTCTCGGTGGCCCGGTCATCAAGGACGGGCGTCCGGTCGACTTCGGCAGCTTCCTGATCCCGCGCACCGAGTATCGCATCGACGACGTGTGGCACGTGGTGGGCCTCAAGGGGACCGGCAGTAACACCGTCGTCGTCAAGGATGTCTTCGTGCCGCGACACCGGTTCCTGTCCTACAAGCAGATGAACGACGGCACCGCGGGTGGTTATGAGAACAACACCGCCCCCGTCTACAAGATGCCTTGGGGCACAATGCATCCCACGACCATCTCGGCGCCGATCGTCGGCATGGCCTACGGCGCGTACGACGCGCACGTGGAGCACCAGGGCAAGCGGGTGCGTGCGGCGTTCGCCGGCGAGAAGGCCAAGGACGACCCGTTCGCCAAGGTCCGCATCGCCGAGGCGGCCAGCGACATCGACGCCGCATGGCGACAGTTGATCGGCAACGTCAGCGACGAGTACGCGCTGCTCTCGGCCGGCCGGGAGATCCCGTTCGACCTGCGCGCCCGCGCCCGCCGCGACCAGGTGCGCGCCACCGGCCGCTCGATCGCTTCCGTCGATCGGTTGTTCGAGGCCTCCGGCGCCACCGCCCTTGCCAATGATGCTCCGGTGCAACGCTTCTGGCGCGACGCGCACGCCGGCCGGGTACACGCGGCCAACGACCCGGAGCGGGCTTACCAGATCTTCGGTAATAACGAGTTCGGGCTGCCGCCCGGCGACACAATGGTCTGATGACCGCGCCGGCGACGATGCAGAACGAAGCGATGAGGAGGAGCGGCGCTAAGTGACGGCGACAGAAGAGCTCACCTTCGAGTCCACGTCGCGGTTCGTCGAGGTTGACGTCGACGGACCGCTCAAGCTGCACTACCACGAAGCCGGCGTCGGTAACGACCAGACGGTGGTGCTGCTGCACGGCGGTGGACCCGGGGCGGCGAGCTGGACGAACTTCGCCCGCAACATTCCGGTGCTGGCAGAGCGTTTTCACGTGCTGGCCGTCGACCAACCCGGATACGGTCATTCCGACAAACGCGCGGAGCACGGGCAGTTCAATCACTATGCCGCCCGGGCGCTGAAGGGTCTGTTCGATCACCTTGGTCTGGGACGCGTTCCGCTGGTGGGCAATTCGCTCGGCGGCGGCACCGCGGTCCGGTTCGCGCTGGACTACCCCGACATGGCCGGCAAACTGGTGCTGATGGGCCCCGGCGGGCTCAGCGTCAACCTGTTCGCGCCCGACCCCACTGAAGGCGTCAAGCGGCTGGGCAAGTTCTCTTCTCAGCCGACCCGGGAAAACCTCGAGGCGTTCCTGCGCGTGATGGTCCACGACCAGAAACTGATCACCTCAGAACTGATCGACCAGCGCTTCGAGTTGGCCTCCACGCCCGAATCGCTGACCGCGACTCGCGCAATGGGAATGTCGTTCTCCGGGGCCGACTTCGAGCTCGGCATGATGTGGCGCGAGGTCTACAAGCTGCGTCAACCGGTGTTGCTGATCTGGGGACGCGAAGACCGGGTCAACCCGATCGATGGCGCGCTGGTTGCACTCAAGACCATTCCCCGTGCACAGCTGCACGTTTTCGGCCAGTGTGGACACTGGGCGCAGGTGGAGAAGTTCGACGAATTCAACAAGCTGACCCTCGACTTCCTGGGAGGTGCGTGATGAGCATCCGCTCACTGGGTTACCTGCGCATCGAAGCCACCGATATGCAGGCGTGGCGCGACTACGGCTTGAAAGTCCTCGGCATGGTCGAGGGCAAAGGCGCGACTGAAGGAGCACTGTACCTGCGGATGGACGATTTCCCGGCCCGCCTGGTGATCGTGCCCGGCGAGCACGACCGGCTCTCGGAAGCCGGCTGGGAATGCGCCAATGCCGCAGGGCTGCAAGAGATCCGGAACCGGCTCGACGTCGAGGGCACGCCCTACAAAGAGGCCACCGCCGCCGAGTTGGCGGACCGGCGAGTCGACGAGATGATCAAGTTCTCCGACCCGTCCGGCAATGGCCTGGAGGTCTTTCACGGCGCTGCGCTCGAACACCGCCGGGTGGTCAGCCCGTACGGGCACACGTTCGTCACCGGAGATCAAGGCCTGGGTCACGTCGTGCTGACCACGCGTGACGACGTCGAGACCTTGCACTTCTATCGGGACGTGCTGGATTTCAAGCTGCGTGACTCGATGCGGCTGCCGCCGCAGGTGGTGGGCCGGCCCGCTGACGGGCCCCCGGCCTGGCTGCGATTCCTGGGCTGCAACCCTCGTCACCACAGCCTGGCCTTCATGCCTGGGCAGACCCCCAGCGGCATCGTGCACCTGATGCTCGAGGTCGGCGAAGCCGACGACGTCGGATTGTGTCTGGACCGGGCGCTGCGGCGCAAGGTGCCGATGTCGGCCACGCTGGGCCGCCATGTCAACGACCTGATGCTCTCCTTCTACATGAAGACTCCGAGCGGATTCGATGTCGAATTCGGTTGCGAGGGAAGGCAAGTCGAAGATTCCGACTGGATTGCCCGGGAGAGCACCGCGATCAGCCTCTGGGGTCACGACTTCAGCGTCGGCTTCAAGTAATGTCCGAGCAGATCGACGCCCGCGCATTCCGCAGCGTGCTGGGTCAGTTCTGCACCGGGATCACGATCATCACGACCGTGCACGACGACGCCCCGGTCGGCTTCGCCTGTCAATCCTTCGCGGCGCTGTCGCTGGATCCGCCGCTGGTGCTGTTCTGTCCGACCAAGGTTTCGCGGTCCTGGAAGGCGATCGAGGCCAGCGGGAAATTCTGTGTCAACGTGCTGACCGAGAGCCAGCAGCACGTCTCGGCCCGCTTCGGCTCGAAGGAGACCGACAAATTCGCCGGCATCGATTGGCATCCTTCGGAACTCGGCGCGCCGGTCATCGACGGATCGCTGGCCTACATCGACTGCTCGGTGGCCTCGGTGCACGACGGCGGCGACCACTTCGTGGTGTTCGGCGCCGTCAACTCCCTTTCCGAGGTCCCGAAGATCAAGCCACGGCCGTTGCTGTTCTATCGCGGTGACTACACCGGCATCGAGCCGGACAAGACCACGCCCGCGCAATGGCGTGACGACCTGGAGGCTTTCCTCACCACGACCACCCAGGACACCTGGCTGTAGGGCGATGACTCTGGCCCGCGTCGCGGGTCTGTCCCTTCGGAAGCTATCGAAGGGGAGAACATGGCAATCGAGCATGTGTTGGCGGCCGTCCCGGTGAGCGACCTGGACAAAAGTCGCCGCTGGTACGAGACGCTGTTCGGACGGGCGCCCGACAACAACCCGATGTCCACGCTGGTGGAGTGGCAAGTCGTTCCGGGCGGATGGGTGCAAGTGTTCGACAACGACGAGCGCGCCGGCTACACGTTCGTCAACATCGCGGTGCAGGATCTGGATGGCCACATCGATGACCTCAAACAACGTGGTCTGGAGCCCGGCGAGGTCGTCGACGCCGATAAGGGCGTGCGCCTGTCGGCGCTCACCGATCCGGACGGAAACACGATCACGTTGATCGGCGGCTTTCGCGTCGACTACTGAGGTGCTGCGACCTCCGGCTTTGATTTTTGCTAGCGGCACGCTCGCCGAGAACATCCTTTCGCGGGAGGCGGGCACTATGCGCCCGCCGGCGTCAGGCCGAACGCCGGCCGGCCGGATTAGCTTGGATGCCAGCGCGCTTGATGCTCGGCGTGCGTGGCCAGATACGCACCGGGCCCGAACAATTCGTCGTAAAAGTCCGTGTCGAGATGTTGCGCCTGTAGATACATCAGGACGTACACCGTCGGCACCGTGCCCGGCAGCTTGCCGAAGGTGTCGTAGATGTAGGACGCTTCGGCGGTCACGACGTCCTGGATGCCATCCGGCGGCAACGCCGAGCCACGCACCTTCCGGTTGTCCGACCATGGTCCCGGCGTATCGACGTGAAATGGGCCGCCGGGTCGGTACTTTCGTTCCACCAGTTTCTGCACGCCTGCGGCCACCGACGGCACATGCGGCGGGCTGAGCGTCTCAAAATATCCGGGCAGCCCGGTGGCATTGGGGAATGGCCAACACTCGTCGTTGTCGGCGACGAAGCCCAGCCCGGGTGCTCGCGGATCACCGGAGCCGCCGAGCACGGACAACCGGTCGAGCCCGTCGTAGGTCCAGCCGCCGAGACCCATTGCCTGCAAGGCCAGCACCCCATTGTTGGCGGCAATCGCGAGTTCCGCGCTGGCCTCGGTGATCGTGTACTGCTCGACGAAAGACAGCGGAAGCGGGTCATCGGCGCGGGATAACGAAAACCGGTCAAGATTAGGGATATTACGGCCGTTGATGTCGTCGGTGATCGGATAGCCGTTGGCTGCGAAGAACCACAGGTTCTCCATCAGATGCTCGGCGAGATCAGCTACCGGGAACGCCAGCAGGCTGCCCGGATGATTACCGATCCACGTGTTGTGCCCTTCCATATACGGTTCTTCGCGGGGCAGTTCGAGGCGAGCATCCGAGATCCGCGTATAGGACGTCGCGGTGTGACTGATCCAGGCTTCGATGCTGTCGAACGCGCGTGGCTGCTCGTCGCGGCTGGGCAGCAGATAGGTGCCGGTGTCGTCAGTGAAGAACAGCTGGCTGGTGTGAAAACCTGCGGCCGACGGGAAGGTGCGGCCCGTCGCACTGCCCGCGTAGTTGGGAAATGCCGGCGCATAACCGGGATGGTGGGTTATCCCGAAATTCCATCCCGTCACTCCGCCGGTGACCGAAATAATCAGGGCCCGTTCGACTTCCGACAACGACTGCACCGGTCGTCGGCTGGTGTATGCCAACGCGCCGGCCGGAATCCGGCCGCCGACCGGGAATCGGCGCGACCGTCGCCCGGTCAGTGCGGCGAACAGCGGGAAGCGGGCCAGCTCGGCGAGCGCGGCCCGCTCGTGGTCGGAGATAGCCAGGCTCACCGTGCCCACTCTGTCATTGCGCGTAGGTCGTCGCGGCGTTGGCATCCTGGAACATCTCCGAGACAATCAGCCACGACCGGTCGGCCTGACGCTGCAATGCGCGAAGCAAGAAATTGTCCCGGTCGAGCGCGCCGCCGACCAGCACCAGAACGACCTGGGGGTGTCAGCACGCGAAATTTCCTTTCGGGTGGTCCCTCGGGCAGGCGTTGACCCAATCGGCGTTATCGGAGTACACCGCCTGCAGGGCCTCCGCATCGCGGTCCCGGAAGCCGATCAGCAAGGTCAGCAGCGTCTTGCCGATGGCCTGCTGGTCCTCGGGCGGCAGGTCCGCGAAGCCGGTCATGCCGGGATGCTAGGCGCCGCAGTGAACTTTTAGTCGGAGTATCGCGTGGTAGCAGTAGGTACGAGAAAGGTTTCCGAGATGAGTCCCCTGCTGATGGTCTACTTTTCGATCGGTGCGCCGGTCGCCGGGTACGGTCTGGTGAGCCTGCAGGCGCGCCTGGAGCGGTGGGACTACGAACGGCACGCCGAGGACTAGGGCGGGTATCGATTGAAACCACGGATACTGGTCGTCGGCGCCGGCGTGAGCGGCATTTCAGTCGCCCGCGGGTTGATGCGCGACGGCTACGACGTCAGCGTCTTCGATCAGCGACCCAACGTGACAGCGGGCGGCGGAGCGGTGACGATCTGGTCCAACGGCGCCACCGTCCTCGACCAGCTGGGTGTCGACATGAGTGGCGCCGGTCAGCCGCTGTCCTCAGTGCGGATCACGACATCGTCGGGTCGCCCGCTGGCCACCGTCGACCTCGACGCGATGATCACCCGGCTCGGCGCATCGATTCGGATGGTCCCGCGCCGGATTCTGCTCGAGCGGCTGCTCACCGGATTTCCGCTCGACCGCGTCCGCTGCAACTCCCGGGTGGAGCGGGTGGTCCATACCCGCGACGGCGTACGGATCGACTTCGAAGACGGCAGCTCAGCCGATGGGGATGTGCTGATCGGCGCGGACGGTCTGCACTCGGTTGTCCGCGATGTGGTCGGAGCGCCACCCGCTAAGCCGACCGGATGGTGCAGCTGGCAAGGCCTTGTCACGGTGCCTGGCATCGCCGAACCGCGCATCGCCAGGATGATGATCGGCGAACACGGAAACCTCGGGCTGTGGCCGGCCGGTGGCTCTTCTCTGCAGTGGTGGTTCGACTTACCTTGGGCGCCCGGCTTTCTCAGGCCGCAGCAACCGATCGAGATGATCCGCTCCCACTTCGCGGGGTGGTCCCCCATGGTCGACGAAGTACTTGCGACGCTGACCGACGACGATTTGGCCCCGTCGCCGTTCCCGCATTTTCGGCACCCGATTCCCAGCGCCGGCACGGGCGCGGTGACGCTGCTCGGCGACGCCGCACACGCGATGCCACCCACCCTCGCGCAGGGCACCAATCAGGCACTGCTGGACACGATGGTGTTGCGAAAGTCGCTCTCGGATCTCCGGGGCGGCGGTGATGTCAGCAAGGCTCTGCGACGCTACGAGCGCACCCGCCACCGCAAGGTCAAGGCGGTGTCCTGGGTGACCACCCAGCAGGTGTCGCGCAGCGAGGCGGTGCTGCGGCCCGCGGCGCTCATCTCCGACCGCTTGGTGACGTGGGCGCTGACGAGATTCCTCGGCTGGTCTAGTCACCGCGACATCTCGGCTGAGATCAGTGGCACGGCTCTTGCCGAGGTCAGGTGATGTCGACGACGGCGAAGGTGCCGCCTGCCGCGGCGGCCCGTGTCGTCGAGTGGGTACGCCATCACCTGTACCGGCTCAACCAGCGCTTGATGCCGGCGCCCGCGGCGATGATGGAAATGATCATCGCAACCTGGGCGTCGCAGGCGATCACCGTCGCCGCCGAGTTGGGGGTCGCCGACGCACTGGCCGATGGGCCGTTGACGATCGATGAGTTGGCGGCGAAGGTCGGTGCGGACTCGGACGCCTTGGGTCGGCTGCTGCGCGCATTGATCGGGCGAGGCGTCTTCCGTCATCGTCGCGACGGCCGCTACGAGCTGAATCCTCTTGCCCGCACCTTGTGTTCAGACGCAGAAATATCGATGATGTGGGCGGCCAAGTTCTACGGATCGGCTGAGCAACGCGCGCGGTGGACACTGCTGGGGAGTTCGATTCGAACCGGAAAATCAATAGTGCCGGTATTACACGGCAAGGAAAGCTTCGACTATTTCGCCGTGGATCCCCAGCACGCGGATCTCTTCAACCGAACGATGGCGAGTATTTCGCAGCTGACCGATGCTTCGGTGGCGGCCGGTTACGATTTCGGTGCCTATCCCACGATCGTCGACGTCGGTGGCGGCCACGGACCGCTGCTGGCTACCATCCTGGCCGCGACGCCGGGCTCACAAGGCGTGCTGTACGACTTGCCGGCGGTGGTCTCGGCGGCGCCGAAGCTTCTGTTCGAGCGCGGTGTGGCCGATCGGGTACGTATCGAGGAGGGATCGTTCTTCGACGGCATTCCCGCGGGTGGCGACGCGTACGTGTTGAAGAACATCATCCACGACTGGCCCGACCAGAAAGCGGTGCAGATTCTGCGCAATGTTCGCGCCGCCGCCCAACAAGATTCGACCATCCTGCTGGTGGAATTAGTGATCCCCGAACACGATCGGGACTTCCCCGGGAAATGGGCCGACCTGGAGATGCTGCTGAACTTGGCAGCCCGGGAGCGTACCGCCGCCGAGTACCGAAACCTGCTCAGTCAGGCCGGGTTTCAGATGACCCGCTTGGTGCCGACCGCATCGCCGCTGAGCCTCGTGGAGGCCCGCGTAGCGTGAACCGGCCGTCACTGGTACACAATGGCCCACATGACGCTGGATCTGACCGGGTATTTCGCGCGGATCGGCTACCGCGGCGCGGCGGACCCGACCCTCGATGTCCTGCAGGAATTGGTGACGGCGCACACCCAGACCATTCCGTTCGAGAATCTTGATCCGCTGCTGGGCGTGCCGGTCGACGACCTGAGTCCAGAGGCGTTGGCCGACAAGCTGGTTCATCGGCGCCGCGGCGGCTACTGCTACGAGCACAACGGCCTGATGGGCTATGTGCTGGAAGAACTGGGCTTCGGGGTGCGCCGGTTCGCGGCCCGGGTGGTCTGGGGAGCGGCCCCCGGAGCGGCGGTGCCGTCGCTGACCCACACCCTGTTGGGCGTAGCCCCGCCCGGTGCGCCGCAGCTGTTCCTGGTCGACGTGGGTTTCGGCGGCCAGACGCCGACATCGCCTCTTCGTCTGGAAACCGGCAGCGTCCAGCAGACAACCCACGAGCCGTACCGGCTGCAGGGCCGCGCGGACACGCTGGTGCTGCAGGCTGAAATTCGCGGCGAATGGCAATCCCTGTACGAATTCGCCACCAAGACAGCGCCGCCGATCGATCTCGTCATCGGCAGCTGGTACGTCTCGACCCACCCGTCGTCGCATTTCGTCACAACATTGATGGCTTCGTTGGTGACCGCAGACGGGCGATGCAACCTATCGGGTCGCCATCTGTCTGTGCACGGCGGCGGCGGGACGCAGAAGCTCGAATTGCCTGATGCCGCGACGGTGGTCGACGTATTGGGCGACCGTTTCGGTATCAACCTGGCCGACACCGGCGAACGCCCGGCGCTCGAAGCGCGCATCGACCGGCTGGCGTCCTAACCGAGATGCGGAAGCCAGGATCCGATCCGGCGTAACGCTTCCTCGATATCGCCGGCCGGCCCCGCGAAGGAGAGCCGGACGTAGGAGCCGCCGCGCACCGGATCGAAGTCGATACCGGGTGCGATCGCTACTCCAGTGTCGGCCAACAACTTTGAACAGAAGACCATCGAGTCATCGGTGAAATCGGAGACGTCGGCGTAGACATAGAACGCACCGTCGGTGGGCGCCAGCCGGTCGATGCCGATGTGTCGCAGACCGTCGAGCAGCGTCGCACGATTAGCGGCGTACTGATGCAGATGCGCCTCGGCTTCCTGAACCGATTGCGGTGTGAACGCCTCGACCGCGGCGTGCTGCGAGAGAACCGGTGGGCAGATGGTGAAGTTTCCGGTCAGACGGTCCACCGCGCGGCGCAGCTCGGCCGGCACCAGCAGCCAGCCCAGCCGCCATCCGGTCATCGCGAAATACTTGGAAAAGCTGTTGACCACAAAGGCATTCCGCGACGTGCTCCACGCGCAGCTGGTTTGCGGGGCGCCGTCGTAGACCAACCCGTGGTAGACCTCGTCGCTGATCAGTCGAACTCTCGATTCGTCGCACCATGACGCGATCGCTGCGAGTTCCTCGGGCGGGATGACCGTACCGGTCGGGTTGGCCGGGCTGGCCACCACAACGCCTTTCACCGGCGGGTCGAGCTCGGCCAGCATCTGCGCGGTGGGCTGGAAACGGGTCTCGGGGCCACATTCGATCACCACGACCTCGCACCCCAGCGCGGTCAAAATATTGCGGTAGCAGGGGTAGCCGGGGCTGCTGACCGCTACCCGATCGCCGACGTCGAAGCAGGACAGGAAGGCCAGCAGAAAACCACCGGAGGATCCTGTTGTCACCACCACGTCGTCCATCTCGACCTGTACGCCGTACCGGTCGAGGTACGACGCCGCGATTTCGGCCCGCAGCTCAGGAATGCCCAGCGCTACGGTGTAGCCCAGCTGATTGCGACTCAGCGCAGCTACCGCGGCGGCGCGCACCGGTTCCGGAGCGCCGGCACTGGGCTGGCCCGCCGACAGGTTGACCAGATCACCGTGACTGCGTTGACGTTCGGCGGCCGCCAGCCAGACGTCCATCACGTAGAACGGCGGAACCCCGGCGCGTAGCGCGACCCCATCGGTCATGCGGTCAACGTTAGAACACTTCGGACTCGAGCCGGCGCAAGTAGTCGGCCGCCGAGCCGAGAAGATGCGAACTGCCATGTGCACGTTTGAAATACAGCTGCATGTCGTGTTCCCAAGTGATAGCGATACCGCCGTGAAGTTGGATGCCTTCAGCGGCCACCGTGCTGAACGCCTCGGTGGCTGCGATGCGTGCCAGCGCCGCCGAGGTCGCCGACGGTGCATCCGCGGCCTCGTTCACGACGGCGCGTGCGGACTGCACCGCGACATACAGATCGGCCATCCGATGCTTGAGGGCCTGGAAGCTGCCGATCGGTCGACCGAACTGCTGACGTTCCTTGGTGTAGTCGACGGTCAGTTCCAGGCAACGAGCGGCGGCACCGACCTGCTCGGCGGCCAGCAGTATCGCCGCGGAATCGGCCACACCGGGATCCTTACCCACCGGCGCCGTGTCCTCCGGTGTCAGCCGGGCCAGCCGGCGAGTGGGATCCATGGACGGGAGCGCCTCGGCGCTGAATTTCGTCCACCGGTCGAGCTTGCCGTCGTCGGCCGCGATGACGATGTCGGCAACGTCGCCGTTGACCACGTAGTCGCGGTCGAAGACCACCGCACCGATCGCCGCGCCCTCGGCTAACGAACCCAACGCATCGGCGTCGGGCTCATCCGCGGCCAGCAGCGCCAGTTCGGCGAGCGTCGTGCCGAGCAGCGGGCTGGGCACCAGACCCTTGCCGAGTTCTTCGACAACGACGGCCGCGTCACCGAGACTGCCACCGGCACCGCCGAATTCCTCGGCCACCACCAGAGCTGCGGCGCCGACCTGCTCGCACAGCAGCCGCCATAACGATTCGTCGTAGCCGCGGTCGGATTCCATCGCCTTGCGCACCGCGGCGGGGGAGGCGTGCTTGGCCACCAGCGCCGCTACGGTCTCGCGCAGCAGTTCCCGTTCGTCACTCACTGGATGGCCTCCAAAACCCGTCGCCGATGGGTGGCCGGGTCACCCCAGGCCGGTCGCAGCGCCTGGACCCGTAGCAGCCACAGCGACAAGTCGTGCTCGGCGGTGAAACCGATGGCGCCGTGGGTTTGCAGCGCCGATCGTGCGGCAAGCAATGCGGCATCGGAAGCCGACGCTTTGGCGGCGCTCACATCGCGGGCGGTGTCCGGCGACCGATCGGCCAGCGACAGCGCGGCGCCGTACACCAGTGGGCGGGCCAACTCCAAAGCGATATGCACGTCGGCCAGCTTGTGCTTGATCGCCTGGTGGGAACCGATGGCCCGGCCGAACTGGGTGCGTTGTTTGGCGTAGTCGACGGCGGCGTCCAGCAGGGCCTGGCCCGCCCCGATCAATTGGGCCGCGGTGGCCAGCGCGCCGAACTCGTACCCGCGTGCCACATCCGCCTGCCACGTCGTTGCGCCGGCGACGACGTCGAACAACTTGCGGCTGGGGTCGACGGACTCATGCTGCTCGCCGGGACGGGCCTCGCTGACGTGTCCGTCCGGATCGGCCAGCAATGTCAGCCCGGCGGTGTCGGCGTCGGTGGCGCGCGGCACCTGCGGGGGAAGCGCGACGGTGACGACCAGCTCACCAGTGGCCAATTGAGAGCAACGCTCGTCGTCGGCCAGCAAAACCGGTGCCACGGCGATGGATTCGGTCACGGGGCCGGGTACGCCCCAGCGGCCCAGGCGTTCGAGCGCGACGACCAGGTCGACCGGATGCGCGTCGATGCCGTCGAACCGCTCCGGCACCGCCAGGGCGGTGACGCCCAAGTCGGCCAGTCTTGCCCAGACCTTGCGGCCGGGCGCGGTGTCGCCGC
>NZ_JBAPMI010000316.1:0-6696 GCF_049278535.1 Mycobacterium sp.
CGCTCGGTCACTATGGTGACCTGTCCAAGCTGGTTGCCAACCCACTGACCGCGCTGCCCGCCATCGACGAGCGACTGGCCGCCCGCGGAGCCCCGGATCAGCCGCTGGAGCGGGCCATCGAGCTCAAGGCACTGCTGGCCGACCGGATCGCCGCGCTCAAACCGCGCGACGGCGGCGACTTCGGCACCAGCGAGCAGTGGCGGCACTACAACTCGCTGTACTTCCCGTACGTCGTCGGCGTGCGGGCCTACGCCCAGAACGCCACCGCCGCCGGCCTGGACCCGACCGCGCGGCAGGCGTGGCAATGGTTCGTCACCGATGTGCCGCAACGTTCGCTGCACAACTGGCAGAACGCCGCGGCCAAGCTGATCGCCGCCGATCTGCGCGGAAGAGTGGCCGTCTCCAGCGGTTAAGCTTGCCGGCCATGGCCTCATCGAAGCTTCCGCTCGCCAAACTCGTGCGGGCCATCGAAACTGCCCGGTATCGCGTCGGTCAGCTGCACCGCCGGATGCTTCCGGCTCCAGCAGTGATGATGGAAATGATCACCAACGCCTGGGCCGCCCAGGCGATTACCGCGGCAGCCGATCTGGGAATTGCGGATGCGCTGGCCAACGGGCCGCTGACGGCGCAGGAGCTCGCGGCCGCGATCGATGCGAATCCCGATACCGTGAGTCGACTGCTGCGGGCCTTGATCAGCCGGGGCATTTTCCGCCAGCGCCGCGACGGCCGCTACGACCTGACCCCGTTGGCCGACACGCTGCGCTCTGACGCGGAGGTGTCGGTGGCCGGGTTCGCCCGGTTTGTGGGTTGCCCTGAGCACCGCGAACATTGGAGCCACCTGACGGATGCCGTTCGTACCGGCCGCGCCGTCATCCCCGAATTGCGCGGCAAACCCGCCTTCGAGTACTTGCTGGGCGAGCCGAGGCTCGCGGCGATCTTCAACGACGCCATGACGAGTGGATCCGAATTTGCGATCGCCGCGGTGACCGCCACATACGACTTCAGCCGCTACGCAACGATCGTCGATGTGGGCGGCGGGCACGGCCGGCTGCTGGCCGCGATTTTGGAAGCCACCGCAGGAGCGCACGGCGTCTTGTTCGACCTGCCCGAGGTGGTGGCGGGAGCCCCGGCCGTGCTTTCCGGGCATCATGTGGCGGACCGAGTTCAGGTTGTCGAAGGCTCATTCTTCGACAACGTTCCCGACGGCGGCGACGCCTATGTGCTCAAGAACGTGATTCACGACTGGCCCGACCACGAGGCGGTGCGGATTCTCGGCAACGTGCGAAAGGCGGCCGCGGCGGGGACGAACGTGCTGCTGGTCGAGTTCGTGATCCCGGAGCACGACCGCGAGTTCATCGGCAAGTGGGCAGATCTCGAGATGTTGATCGCCGCTGCGGCGCGAGAGCGGACTGGCGCCGAATACGGCCGGCTACTCGAGCGTGCCGGTTTTCGCATGACGCGCGTCGTCGAAACCGCCTCACCGTTCAGCGTTGTCGAGGCGCAAGCGGTGTAGCTCTCGAAGACTTAGACCGGCTAGGCAAGGAATACGTGGCCTGGATCACTCGGTTGACCTCCGCATGGCAGTGCTTGGCAGTGCCACGCGTCGATCTGGCAGTCGCGGAACGGCACGCTCAGAAGTGTTCGACCCGATATCGCAAGGAGTTCCCATGACCGCTGTTACTCCACTGGCCACCACCCGGCCCTTCGACGACTCGACCGACTCCCTGTTGCGGTTCGCCATGCGACTCGACGCAACGCTGGGCGGTGTGATCGGTCTCTTCATCGCCCTGCTGGCGGACCCGCTCTCCTCGCTGACCGGCCTGAGTTCTGTCGCCGAATTCAGCGGGGGCGCGCTGCTGGTGCTCGCCAGCCTGGCGGTGTACGCCCTCGCCGCCGCACCTGATCTGCGCCGCGTCGGAATCGGCCTCATCGTCGGCAATGTCGTCCTGACGGGGGCCACGCTCGTCGTGCTCGCCGTAGGGGCGTTGCCGCTGACCGAAACCGGCGTCGCCGCGACGTTGGCCACTGGCGGCTATTTCGCGCTGATGGGTTACCTGCAATACCTCGGAGTGCGCCGCCTGCCGGCGTGATTCCCGTCCCGCCGGTGCGGGGCGCCGCCGTCAGAGGTTGCGGTGCGCGTCCCCGCATCGGCTTGTTGCCGATTCAAAGCTTGCGCAGTCGCAGCCGGTTGATCGAATGATCGGCGTCCTTGCGCAGCACCAGGGTGGCGCGCGGACGGGTGGGCAGAATGTTCTCGATCAGGTTGGGCCGGTTGATCGAACGCCAGATTTCGCGTGCCGCGATGTCGGCCTGCTGGTCGGTCAGCCCCGCATAGTGGTGGAAGTGCGAAGCCGGGTTGGCGAACGCCGTCGAGCGCATCGCGAGGAACCGCGAGATGTACCACTGTTCGATGTCCTCGACCCGGGCGTCCACATACAGCGAGAAGTCGAACAGGTCCGACACCATCAGCGTGGGCCCGGTCTGCAGCACGTTGAGACCCTCGAGAATCAGGATGTCGGGGTGGCGCACCACCTGCTTGGCGTCCGGCACCCGGTCGTAGTGCAGGTGCGAGTACACCGGCGCGCAGACGTAGTCCGAACCCGACTTGACCGAAGTGACGAATCGCATCAGCGCCCGGCGATCGTAGCTCTCCGGAAAACCCTTGCGGTGCATCAGGTTTCGGCGGGTCAGCTCGGCGTTTGGGTAGAGGAAGCCGTCGGTGGTCACCAGGTCGACCCGCGGGTGGTGATCCCAGCGGGCCAGCAGTGCCTGCAGCACACGGGCCGTCGTTGACTTACCGACCGCCACACTGCCGGCCACCCCGATGATGAACGGCACCGGCCGATCGGGATTCTGCTGAGGCTCACCGAGGAATTCGGAGGTGGCGGCAAACAGTCCCTGGCGAGCGGCGACCTGCAGGTGCAGGAGCCGGGCCAGCGGCAGGTAGACCTCTTCGACCTCGCGCAAGTTGATCTGCTCGCCCAGACCACGCAGCCCGACGACCTCTTCTTCGGTCAGCGGCTGCGGTGTCGACATACGTAGCGCGCGCCATTGACGTCGATCGAACTCCACATAGGGGCTCGGCTCGCTTGGCCGCGGCATGGTTGCCAGTCTTGCAGCCTCGGCCACGCTGCGGACCGCTGGGGCGAGCAGATAGCGTTAGCTGGCGTGGAACCCGACGCGCTGGTCCGCGACTACCTGCTCCTCGGTTTGCGTTTCGATCGCATCGAGTCGGGTTATGTCGACGCCTTCACCGGCGACCCAGCGCTGCGCCACACCGTGCTGGCCGAAGCCGCTCCCGACCCGGCCGATCTGGTCCGCCAAGCCCGCAGGCTGATCGCCGCCCTTCCGGATGCGCAGCACCACAACGGATTTGACCAACAGCGCGCCGACTATGTGGGCGCACACCTGCGTGCGCTGGAATGCGCCGGACGCAAGTTCGCCGGTGACGACATCGGTTTCGTCGACGAGGTGCACGACTACTTCGATGTGCGCATCAGCAAGGGCGATCCGGACACGTACCGGCAGGCGCACGCCCGACTCGACGAGGTGCTGGGCGGCGACGGGCCGCTGGCCGACCGGATGGAAGCGCATCGGACGGGCGAGGAAATCCCGCCACAGCGGCTGGCCGAATGCATCGAGGCGTTCTCCAGCGCGTTGCGCGACCGGGTCCGGGCCGAGTATCCGTTGCCGGACGTCGAAACCGTGGAGTACCAGGTGGTGACCGACAAGCCGTGGTCGGGCTTCAACTACTATCTGGGCGACTACCGCTCAACGGTCGCGGTAAACGCCGACCTGAAGCAGTTGATGTCCAATCTGCCGCGGCTGGTGGCGCACGAGTCCTATCCGGGACACCACACCGAGCACTGCCGCAAAGAGGCCGGGTTGGTCAATCGGAAGGGTCAGACCGAGCAGACCATCTTCCTGGTGAACACCCCGCAGTGTCTGATGGCCGAGGGTCTGGCCGACCTGGCGCTGCATGCGGCGATCGGCCCGGGCTGGGGGCCATGGGCGGCCGACATCTACGCCGACCTGGGGCTGCGGTTCGACGGGGAGCGCGCCGAGGCGGTGTCCGAGGCGTCGGCGGCGCTGGCCGGGGTGCGGCAGGACGCGGCGCTGATGTTGCACGACGAACACCGCGACGCCGACGAGGTGGCCGATTTCCTACGGCGCTGGCTGCTGGTCAACGACATGCGCGCGCGGCAGATGCTGCGATTTTTGTCCTCGCCGCTGTGGCGTGCCTACACCAGCACCTATGTCGAGGGCTATCGGTTGTTGCGCGGCTGGCTGGACGGTCGCCCCGCCGGGATGAGCGTGATCGAGCGGTTCGGCCGGCTGCTCGACGAGCCGTTCATCCCGTCGAAGATGCCCGATTAGACTGGCGGGCGTGACTGCCGCACCCGATGCTCGTACCAAGTCCTCGGTGATGTCCGCCCCGCTGGCCGACGTCGACCCCGACATCGCTGAGCTGCTCGGCAAAGAGCTTGGCCGCCAACGCGACACGTTGGAGATGATCGCCTCGGAGAACTTCGTGCCACGGGCGGTGCTGCAGGCCCAGGGCAGCGTTCTGACCAACAAGTACGCGGAGGGTCTGCCGGGTCGCCGCTACTACGGTGGCTGCGAATTCGTCGACGTGGTGGAGAACATCGCCCGCGACCGGGCCAAGGCGCTGTTCGGCGCCGACTTCGCCAATGTGCAGCCGCACTCCGGCGCGCAGGCCAATGCCGCGGTGCTGCACGCGCTGATGTCGCCGGGCGAGCGGCTCCTGGGTCTCGACCTCGCCAACGGCGGCCACCTGACGCACGGGATGAAGCTGAACTTCTCCGGCAAGCTCTACGAGAACGCCTTCTACGGCGTCGACGCGACGTCGCACCTGATCGACATGGACGCGGTGCGTGCTCACGCGCTTGAGTTCCGCCCGAAGGTGATCGTCGCCGGCTGGTCGGCATACCCACGGATCCTCGACTTCGCGGCGTTCAAGTCGATCGCAGACGAGGTCGACGCCAAGCTGTGGGTGGACATGGCGCACTTCGCCGGTCTGGTCGCGGCCGGCCTGCACCCGTCGCCGGTGCCGCACGCCGACGTCGTCTCGACCACCGTGCACAAGACGCTGGGCGGCCCGCGGTCCGGCCTGATCGTTGGCAAGCAGGAGTACGCGAAATCGATCAACTCCGCGGTGTTCCCCGGTCAGCAGGGCTGGCCGCTGATGCACGTCATCGCGGCCAAGGCAGTGGCGCTGAAAATCGCGGGCACGCCGGAGTTCGTCGAGCGTCAGCAGCGCACACTGTCCGGCGCCCGGATCATCGCCGAACGTCTACTGGCCGCGGACGTCGCCAAGGCCGGTGTCTCGGTGGTCAGCCGCGGCACCGACGTCCACCTGGTGCTGGTCGACCTGCGCGACTCGCCGCTGGACGGACAGGCCGCCGAGGACCTGCTGCACGAGGTCGGCATCACCGTGAACCGCAACGCCGTCCCCAACGATCCCCGGCCGCCGATGGTGACGTCGGGTCTGCGGGTGGGCACCCCGGCGCTGGCCACCCGCGGCTTCTCCGATGCCGAGTTCACCGAGGTCGCCGACATCATCGCCACCGCGCTGGCTGCGGGCACCGCTGCCTCAGAAGGGACAGTGGCCGCGCTGCGCGACCGGGTGACCCGTCTGGCCAGGGAATTCCCGCTGTATGACGGCCTGGAGGACTGGTCGCTGGTCTGATCTGCGGCAGATTTCACGAAGCCTGTGTACGCGGGTTACAGTTACTTTTATGGCAGTCAGACCTGTTGCTAACGCGTTCATTCTCGAACTCGAGCCCGTCGTCGGCGAGAACATCGACCGCCACCTTGCCACCGAGCAAGTCTGGTTCGCCCATGACTTCGTGCCGTTCGAACAGGGCGAGAACTTCGCTTTCCTCGGCGGGCGCGACTGGGACCCATCCCAGGTGACGCTGCCCAAAACCATCACCGACGCGTGCGAGATTCTGCTGATCACCAAAGACAACATCGCCGGCTACCACCGCGAGCTGGTCGAGCACTTCATCCTCGAAGACAATTGGGCCCACTGGATCGGCCGGTGGACCGCCGAGGAACATCTGCACGCCATCGCGCTGCGCGAGTACTTCGTGGTGACCCGCGAGATCGACCCCACCGCCAACGAAGACGTCCGCTTCGAACACGTATCTCAGAAGGGATACCGCGCCGACCAGTTCTCTCAGGTCGAGACCCTGGTGTTCATGGCTTTTTTCGAGGGCGCCCACGCCGTGTACACCAACAACTTGGCGGCGCAAATCGAGGAGCCGGTGCTGGCCGGATTCATCACCCACATCGCCCGCGACGAGAAGCGGCATGAGGAGTTCTTCGCCAACCTCGTCGCGCACTGCCTGACCTTCGCCCGCGACGAGACGATCGCCGCCATTGCCGCCCGCGCGGCCGAAATCGATGTCATCGGCGCCGACATCGACGCCTACGGTGACAAGGTGCGAAACGTCGCTGACGCAGGCATTTTCGACGCTGAGCAACTGCGCCGGGTGATTTCGGATCTCATCGCCGCCTGGGGAGTCGCCGACGAATCCGCGCTGCGGCAGTTCGTCATCAGCTAGCCACGTCGGCGCGCCTGCACGGCGCTCATGCGCCGACGGGAGTAGCGTCGTTTTCGATGGCTAGCGACATGCTCTGCTATCCGGGCGGCGCCTCTCGTCTCAACTT
>NZ_JBAPMI010000317.1:0-15920 GCF_049278535.1 Mycobacterium sp.
CTCGGGCGCGGGGCCGGCGGCGTGCACGGGGTCGATACCGGTGGGCAGATGCGCCTGTGCGCCGGGCTCCACACCTAGCGGGGCGACGTGCGCCGTCGACGCGAGTTCTGGGGTCTGTACAAATTGATTCACCGACGCGGCAACGTTTTTCGATTCCTCGGGAGCCGACGGGCTGTGGCTGAATGCCTGCGCCGCGGCCATCAACAGCTGCGTCGCCTGCTCGGGGTTGCCGGCGGCCTGCTGGATGATCGGGCTCAATTCGGTGAGCGCCGGCAGTCCCGGCATTCCGGGGATCTGCTGAACGGGGATCGGCGCGGGCGGCGCCGGGTCGGCTGCCGCGTTGGGGGACAGTGCCATTGCGGCGCTGGATGCGATGGCCGCTGCAGCGAAGGTGCTGATCAGATTTCTTGCGATGAACATGGTGTCCTCCCGGTCGTCGATGTTGTTGGTGGCCGGCTAGCGCGCGGCGGCGCTAGCCGGCCAGGGCCGTGCATCAGGGCAGGGCGGACACCGGGAACAGCGACGCGGTCGGCGCTGCGACCGGCGCCACCGCCGCCGGTGCGGCAAGAACCGGCAGGGATGCGGCCGGTGCGGCAGCGACTGGTACGCCCGCCGCCGAGGCCAGCCCGCTGGTGAGCGGAGATCCGCCGCCGATCAGCGAGGTCAGGTCACCGGGCAGCGACACCTGCTGCGGCAACGGGAACGGCAGCCCCGGTATCTGCGGCAGGTTGAGCTGGGCCTGGGGCAGCATGGCCGCAGGGCCGGTTGCCGTTGGAGCCGCAGCCGGTGCCGCCAGACCCGGAAGGCTGAGGCCGGGGGCCGTCGACGTGGCGGCCGGAGTCGGCGTGCTCAACCCCGGAATGCCGAGGCTGGGAGCGGCCGACGTGGCCTGGGTCGGGGACGCCAGAGCCGGAAGTAGCGACGAACCGGCGGTCGGGGCGGCCGCTTGCTGCGGCATCTTGATCGATGCGCTGGCCAGCGGCGGCGGTGTAGCCGGCTGACCGCCAAGCGCGCCGGCGACGTTCTGCAGCATCTGCGGCGCCTGAGCCGCGGTGCCGATGAGTTGCTGGCTGATGTCGGGGGTGGGCACCGGTGCCGGGTCGGCATGGGCTGTGCCCATCAAGCCGCCGAAGAGCAACGCTGCCGACGAGCCCGCCACAACAGCGCTGGCGCGTACGAAGGTCCGAACAGTTGACATGATTCTCCCTGAAACTCGATGACAGGTCCTCCGCGCCGATAGTTCGCCTGATGTCAAAGTGACTCAAGTGACACGTGTGGCATTTATGCGACCGTTACGGAATTGAGCGACAGCAGTGACCGAGCGGCCTCGCGCCGGGACCATCCGCACTCGTCGGGCCCGGCGATAGAGTCGTGCAGATAGACACCACCTCGGCCGCTCCGGCGGCAGCTAACAACCGCCGGCGCGCGATTTCTGTGCAGACGCTCGGGCCGGTGCTACTGGTCGTGAGCGTCGCCGCGCGGCTGGCCTGGACCTATCTGGCTCCCAACGGGGCTAACTTCGTCGACTTGCACGTCTACATCGGCGGCGCGGCGATGATCGATCACCCGGGCAGCCTGTACCGCTACGTGTACGCCGACCAGACGCCGGATTTCCCGCTGCCCTTCACCTATCCGCCGTTCGCCGCGGTCATCTTCTACCCGCTGCACCTGCTGCCGTTCGGTCTGGTCGCGTTTTGCTGGACGGTCGGGACGATGGCCGCGCTGTACGGGGTCGTGCGGATCAGCCAGCGATTGCTGGGTGTCGCGGCCGGCGAGGGTCATCGGTTGGCGATGCTCTGGACGGGGATTGCGATATGGCTCGAGCCGCTACGCAGCACGTTCGACTATGGGCAGATCAACGTCGTGCTGGCGCTTTTCACGCTGGCGGCGGTGTTCAGCACGCGTTGGTGGCTGTCCGGCCTGTTGTTGGGAACAGCGGCGGGGGTGAAGTTGACGCCCGCGATCGGGGGACTGTATTTCGTCGGCGCGCGCCGGTGGGCGGCGGCGGCGTTTTCGGCGGTGGTCTTCCTGGCCACCGTCGCAGTGTCAGCGTTGGTGGTCGGCGATCAAACTCGTTACTACTTCACCGAATTGATCTTCAAGACCGACCGGGTCGGGCCGATCTGCACGATCTTCAACCAGTCCTGGCGTGGTGGGATCTGCCGCGTCTTCGGCCATGACGCCGGCTACAGCCCGGCGGTACTGATCGGAATCGTCGTCACGGCAATACTTTCCGTACTCGCCTGGCGCGCCCTCGGCAACCGCGCGACCGACCAGCTTGGCCCGTTGTTGATCGTCGAACTCTTCGGGTTGCTGCTCTCGCCGATCTCCTGGACGCACCACTGGGTTTGGTTGGTGCCGTTGATGATTTGGCTGCTGCACGGGCCGCTGTCCGACGGTCGTGGCGCCCGGATTCTCGGCTGGACCTGGTTGGTGCTGACCATCATCGGCGTGCCCTGGCTGCTGAGCTTCGCCCAGCCGACCATCTGGCAGAACGGCAGGCCGTGGTATCAGGCCTGGGGCGGGCTGGTCTACATCGTCGCGTCGTTGGCCACGCTGGCGTGGATCGCGGCCAGCGGAAGGCGCGAAACTAACTAACTCCCAATGATGGCGTCGATGTCGCGCGCCATCGCCACGTCCTTGTCGGTGATGCCACCTTCGGAATGCGTCACCAAAGCGAAAGTCACAGTCCGCCAACGGATATCGATGTCGGGGTGATGGTCTTTAGCTTCGGCGTGTTCGGCCACCCGGCGCACGGCCTCGATGCCGGCGAGAAACGCCGGAAACTTCACCGATCGGCGCAGGGCGCCCTGGTCGCGCTCCCACCCGTTGAGATCAGGCAGCGCGGCGTCTACTTGCTCATCCGATAACACAGCCATGTTTCAAACGTATACCGCCAAACGTATACCGTCAGCCGCGATGGTCAACCAGATCGTGGTCGCCGGAGCAATCGTCGCCGAGGCGACGGTGCTGATCGCACAGCGCAGCCGGCCGCCGGAACTGGCCGGCCGATGGGAATTGCCGGGTGGCAAGGTCGCCGCGGGTGAGACTGAAGCCGAGGCGCTGGCCCGCGAACTCGCCGAAGAGCTCGGCGTCGACGTCGCGGTCGGTCCACGACTGGGCGACGATGTCGCGCTCAACGCGACGATGACGTTGCGGGCATACGCGGCCACGCTGATCCGGGGTGAGCCGCAGCCGCATGACCACACGGCATTGCGCTGGGTGTCCGCGGCCCAGTTGCAGGACGTCGACTGGGTGCCGGCCGACCGCGGTTTCCTGCCGGCGCTGCGTCATCTGCTGGCGCCCACGACGGACCCGCGTTAAACGTCACAGTCGCTCAGTTTCGCGATCGACTACCTGCACTGAAACAATCACCGACGTGGATTTCCGGAACGTAGCCATCGTCGCGCACGTGGATCACGGCAAGACGACCCTGGTTGATGCCATGTTGCGGCAATCCGGGGCGCTGACGCACCGCGGCGACGACGCTATCGAACGCCTCATGGACTCGGGTGACCTGGAGAAGGAGAAGGGCATCACGATCCTGGCGAAGAACACCGCCGTGCACCGTCAGCACGCGGACGGGTCGATGACCGTCATCAACGTCATCGACACGCCGGGCCACGCCGACTTCGGCGGCGAGGTGGAGCGCGGTCTGTCCATGGTCGACGGCGTGCTGCTGCTGGTCGACGCGTCGGAGGGGCCGCTGCCGCAGACCCGCTTCGTGCTGCGCAAGGCCCTGGCCGCGCACCTGCCCGTCATCTTGGTGGTGAACAAGACCGACCGGCCCGACGCCCGGATCGCCGAGGTCGTCGAGGAGAGCCACGACCTGCTGCTCGACGTCGCCTCGGACCTCGACGAGGAGGCCCAGGCGGCCGCCGAAAAGGCGCTCGATCTGCCAACGCTCTATGCCTCGGGACGTGCCGGCATCGCCAGCACCACCGAACCGGCCAATGGCGAGAACCCCGACGGTGACAACCTGGACCCGCTGTTCGAGGTGCTGTTCGAGCACATCCCGCCGCCGCAGGGCGATCCCGAGGCGCCGTTGCAGGCCCTGGTGACCAACCTCGACGCATCGTCGTTCCTCGGTCGACTGGCCCTGATCCGGATCTACAAGGGCCGCATCCGCAAGGGCCAGCAGGTGGCCTGGATGCGCGAGGTGGACGGCCATCCGGTGATCACGAACGCGAAGATCACCGAACTCCTGGTCACCGAGGGCGTGGAACGCACGTCCACCGACGAGGCCGTCGCCGGCGACATCGTCGCGGTGGCGGGCATCCCGGAGATCATGATCGGCGACACGCTCGCCGATACCGAGCATGCTCACGCGCTGCCGCGCATCACCGTCGACGAGCCCGCTATCTCGGTGACCATCGGCACCAACACCTCGCCGCTGGCGGGCAAGGTGTCCGGACACAAGCTCACCGCGCGGATGGTCAAGTCGCGACTGGACACCGAACTCGTCGGCAACGTGTCGATCAAGGTCGTCGACATCGACCGTCCCGACGCCTGGGAGGTCCAGGGCCGCGGTGAGCTGGCGTTGGCTGTGCTCGTCGAGCAGATGCGCCGCGAGGGCTTCGAGCTGACCGTCGGCAAGCCCCAGGTGGTCACGCAGACCATCGACGGCAAGCTGCACGAGCCGTTCGAGGCGATGACCATCGACTGCCCCGAGGAGTTCGTCGGCGCGATCACCCAGCTGATGGCCGCCCGCAAGGGCCGCATGGAGGAGATGACCAACCACGCCGCCGGTTGGGTGCGGATGGACTTCATCGTGCCGAGCCGCGGCCTGATCGGCTTCCGCACCGACTTCCTGACCCTGACCCGCGGCACCGGTATCGCCAACGCCGTCTTCGACGGCTACCGGCCGTGGGCCGGTGAGATCAAGTCGCGGCACACCGGTTCGCTGGTTTCGGACCGCAGCGGGTCGATCACCCCGTTCGCGATGATCCAGCTGGGCGACCGCGGCCAGTTCTTCGTCGAACCCGGTGAGGACACCTACGAGGGCCAGGTGGTCGGGATCAATCCGCGCGCCGAGGACCTCGACGTCAACGTGACGCGCGAGAAGAAGCTGACGAACATGCGGTCATCGACGGCCGACGTGATGGAGACGCTCGCCCGGCCGCTGGTGCTTGGTCTGGAGCAGGCAATGGAATTCTGCGCCGAGGACGAATGCGTGGAGGTAACGCCCGAGGTGGTCCGGGTGCGCAAGGTCGAGCTCGCCGCGACCCTGCGCGCGCGGGCGAAGGCCCGGGCCAAGGCCCGCGGCTAACGGGCCGCATTGAGCGTCGACGGGCGAACCGGCCCCGATACCCTGTTGGGCGTGCCGAGACGAGCCCGCCGCGTTTTCGCGACAAGCGGCGTGCTGGTTTTACTCATGTCGTTCGCCGGCTGCGCCGTCAGCCCGCCCCCGGCGCCGCAGAGCACCGAGACTAAACGGAGCACCGCGCCGCCCCCGCAGCGCAAGACGCAGATCATCATGGGCATCGACTCGATCGGCGCGGGGTTCAACCCGCATCTGCTGTCCGATCTGTCCGCGGTCAACGCCGCGATCAGTGCGCTGGTGCTGCCCAGCGCTTTTCGTCCGGTCGCCGATCCCGGCACGCCGACCGGGTCGCGGTGGGAGATGGACCCCACCCTGCTGGACTCGGCCGAGGTGACCAACGAGAGCCCGTTCACGGTGACCTACAAGATCCGTCCGGAGGCCCAGTGGACCGATAACGCGCCGATCGCCGCCGACGACTTCTGGTACCTGTGGCGCCAGATGGTCGGCCAGCCCGGTGTGGTCGATCCGGCCGGTTATGACCTGATCACCGGCGTGCAGTCGATCGACGGCGGCAAGCAGGCCGTCGTCACCTTCGCCCGGCCCTACCCGGCGTGGCGCGAATTGTTCAGCGACATCCTTCCGGCGCACATCGTCAAGGACGTGCCGGGCGGCTTCCCGGCCGGGCTGGCGCGCGCCCTGCCGGTCACCGGCGGCCAGTTCCGGGTGGAGTCCATCGACCCGCAGCGCGACGAGATCCTGCTCGCCCGCAACGACCGGTACTGGGGACCGCCGGCCAAACCCGACATGATCCTGTTCCGCCGGGCCGGGGCGCCCGCCGCGCTGGCCGACTCGGTCCGCAACGGCGACACCCAGGTAGCCCAAGTGCACGGTGGCTCAGCGGCTTTCGCGCAGCTGTCGGCGATCCCGGACGTGCGGACGGCCCGGATCATGACGCCGCGAGTGATGCAGCTGACGCTGCGCGCCAACGAGGCCAAGCTGGCCGATGTACAGCTGCGCAAGGCGATCTTCGGACTGCTCGACGTCGACCTGCTCGCGGCGGTGGGCGCCGGCAGCGACAACACCGTCAGCCTGGACCAGGCGCAGATCCGCTCGCCCAGCGATCCGGGCTACGTGCCGACCGCGCCGCCGGCGCTGACCCGCACGGCGGCGTTGGGCTTGCTGGAAGCGGCGGGCTACCAGATCGACAACGACACCTCGACCCCGGAGAACACCCGCGGCCACGTCAGCAAGGACGGCAAGCAGCTCGCGCTGGTGATCGGGGTCGCTGCCAACGACCCGACGTCGCTGGCGGTGGCCAACACGGCCGCCGACCAGTTGCGCAACGTCGGCATTCTCGCGACCGTGCTGGCGCTCGACCCGGTGGCGATGTACCGCGATGCGCTGGTCAACGACCGGGTGGACGCGCTGGTTGGTTGGCGCGAGGCCGGGGGAAACTTGGCGACGCAGTTGGCTTCCCGTTACAGCTGCCCGGCGCTGGAGGCCACCGCGGTATCGACGGCCTCGGCGCCGACCTCCTCATCGGATCCGTCGGCTTCGGCCAAGCCGGCTCCGACTACCACGCCGACGGCAACGAGTTCGACGCCGCCGTCCCACGCTCAGGAGTCCGGCGCATTGGTGCAGGCGCCGTCGAACCTGACTGGCATCTGCGACCACGCCGTCCAGGCCGACATCGACGCGGCGCTGGGCGGCACCAAGGACATCAACGATGTGGTCAATGCCGTCGAGCCGCGGCTGTGGGACATGTCCACCGTGCTGCCGATTCTGCAGGACACCACGATCGTCGGGGCGGGTCCGAGTGTGCAGAATGTCAGCCTGTCCGGTGCGGTGCCGGTGGGCATCGTCGGCGATGCGGGGCAGTGGGTGAAGACCGCTCAATGAGTGCGCCGGGCGATGACGGGTGCTCGGCGCACCCGGCCGGTAACGATTCGATATTTCTTGTACACAAGTGGGCGGCCCGCCTTTGGCCCTTTTGGAGGTTGAAACTCGGTGCGGGTCTATTCTGAAAATAGTTGCACTGCAGTCATTTACGTCGACTGTGGCAGCACGGTATCGACGATCTGGGCGAGCTGGCGCTTGTTGGGCGGGGCGCCGGTGAGTAGCAGTTGCTGATTGATCAGGGCGGTGCCGGCTCGCGCCGTGTACGGCGTCAAGATGGCCGCGTCGATCTCGCCACTGTCCGCGCCGGCCTGCAGAACCGATTCGGTCATCCGCAATCGGGGCCCGACGACGGCGTCGGCGAAGATCGCGCGCAACTCCGGCTCATGCAGCAGCTGCTGAATGGTGAACAGCCCCGGGAACGCGGTCTTGCCCGCAACAAGGTCACAGTGTGCGCTGAAGATGGCCAGCAGATTCTGCCGTGCCGATCGGTCCCCGCGGGGCTCGGGCAACGGCGGCAGTGCGTAGAGCAGCGCCGCCTGAACCAGGTCGTGCTTGCTGGACCACCGCCGATACAACGCCGCTTTGCCCGTCCGGGCCTGCGCGGCGATCCCTTCCATGGTCAGCCCGCCGTACCCGACAGCAGCCAATTCGGCCAGCGTCGCGTCATAAAGGGCATCCTCGAGCTGCTTGCCCCGGCGGCGGGTGCGGACCGTTGCCGTCTGCTGTGCCATGCGACGATAGTAGTCACGATCGTATATTCAGCCGAGCTGGCCGTTGCCGAGTTAGCGACTGTTGCTGCGGCTCAGCGGTTTAGGCCGCGAAATCCGTTGCCGCGCAGCGCAACGGTAGGGTGCGTCCCATGCAGGAAACTCCGCGGCTGCTGTTCGTGCATGCCCATCCCGACGACGAGACCATCACCAACGGCGTCACCATCGCCCACTATGTCGGGCGCGGGGCGCAGGTGCAGGTCGTCACCTGCACGCTCGGCGAGGAGGGTGAGGTCATCGGCGACCAGTGGGCGCAGCTGGCCGTCGACCACGCCGATCAGCTGGGCGGCTACCGGATCGGCGAGCTGACCGCCGCGCTGCACGCGCTCGGCGTCAGTGGGCCGACCTACCTGGGCGGCCCCGGCCGGTGGCGTGATTCCGGGATGGTGGGCGCGCAGGCGCGTGGCCGGCAACGGTTCAGCGACGCTGACAAGCGCGAGGCCGTGGGCGCACTGGTCGCCATCATTCGCGAGCTGCGTCCGCACGTCGTGGTGACCTACGACCCCAACGGTGGATACGGGCATCCCGACCACATTCAGACCCACGTCGTCACCAGCGCGGCGGTGGCCGCAGCCGGCACCGACGATTACCCGGGTGCGCCGTGGTCGGTCCCCAAGCTTTATTGGACGGTCATTGCCCGCAGCGCGTTCACCGCGGGCTGGGCGGCACTGGGTCCCAGCGACATGCGCGACGACTGGGTGATTCCACCGGCCGACGGCGACTTCGGCCAACTCGGCTACGGCGACGACGAGATCGACGCCGTCATCGACGACCCGGCGGCCCTGCCGGCGAAGACGGCGGCGCTGCGCGCACACGCCACCCAGCTGACCGTCGGCCCCACCGGCCGGGCGATCGCGTTGTCCAACAACCTGGCCCTGCCGGTCGTCGGCCAGGAGCACTACATCTTGGCCGCCGGCGCCGCCGGAGATCGCGACGACCGCGGCTGGGAGACCGACCTGCTTGCCGGAGTCGACCTCGCCGGGCCGGTCACGCGGTAGGCTGCCGGAATGGACCCGGATCTGGACTACAACCAGCAGCACTGGCAGGACCGGCTGGATAGCTTTCAGTGGACTGTCATGTCCATCGTCTCGCAGTTGGACAGCGTTCCCACCTGAGCGTCACCCTGTCGCGCGTCGGCCAGATCGACAACGCCGCGGCGATGGCTCCCGCTATCCGTAGCGCCGTCTTGACCTTGCTCGCGGTCGACGGAGTCATTTCCGCAGTCGGCGGCGCCCTGCTTTTGCCGACTTATATAGGCTCGATCCCGTTTCCCGTGAGCGCAGTGATCAGTGGCCTGCTCAACGCTGCGCTGGTCTGGGCCGCCGGACGGTGGACGACATCGATCCGAGTGGCCGCGCTGCCGCTGTGGACCTGGTTGCTGACGGTTCTGCTGATGGGCCTGGGTGGTCCGGGCGGCGACATCATCCTCGGCGGTCGAGGAGCAATGGCCTACAGCCCGTTGCTGCTGCTCTTGGCGGGCGTCGTGCCGCCGTTCTTCATGCTGTACCGGGGTCGGCCCGCCCACTGAGGGCGGGGACTCCCTAGCGCCGCACCGGAGGCTACTGTTGTCGCTCATGGCACGCGTCGGGTCGCGGATAGTTGGGACGTGCGGATGAAATTCGGATGGCCGGAAGTTACACAGACGTGCCGTTGACTCCGGGCGAACAGCCGACTCTGCTACCCAGCCCATCGGTGCCCCCTCCTATCGGCGGGTCCGCGATGCGGCGGGTGCTGCGGCGTGCCCGCGACGGGGTGGCGCTGAACGTCGACGAGGCTGCGGTCGCGATGACTGCGCGCGGCGACGATCTCGCCGAGCTGTGTCGCAGCGCCGCCCGGGTGCGCGACGCCGGTCTTGAATCGGCCGGACGGCGCGGCCCGGCCGGACGCCTGCCGGTCAGCTACTCGCGCAAGGTCTTCATCCCGGTCACCCATCTGTGCCGGGACTCATGCAACTACTGCACATTCGTCACCGTTCCCGGCAAGCTCCGTGCCCAGGGCGCCGGAATGTACATGGAGCCCGACGATATTCTCGACATCGCCCGGCGCGGCGCTGAACTTGGTTGCAAGGAAGCGTTATTCACCCTCGGCGATCGGCCCGAAGATCGGTGGCCCGAGGCGCGGGAATGGCTGGACGAACGAGGCTACGACTCCACGTTGTCCTACCTGCGGGCGATGGCGATCCGGGTGCTGGAGGAGACCGGGCTGCTGCCGCACCTGAACCCAGGCGTGATGAGCTGGTCGGAGCTGTCGCGGTTGAAGCCGGTGGCGCCGTCGATGGGCATGATGCTGGAGACGACGTCGCGGCGGCTCTTCGAGACCAAAGGCCTTGCGCACTACGGTAGCCCGGACAAAGACCCTGAGGTCCGGCTGCGCACGCTGACCGATGCGGGCCGGCTGTCCATCCCGTTCACCACCGGCTTGCTGGTCGGCATCGGCGAGACGCTCACCGAGCGGGCCGAGACGTTGCATGCGATTCGCAAGTCGCACAAGGAGTTCGGTCACGTCCAGGAAGTCATTGTGCAGAACTTCCGGGCCAAGCAGCACACCGCGATGGCCTCGGCGCCCGACGCCGGCATCGACGAATTCCGGGCCACCGTCGCGGTCGCCCGGTTGGTTCTCGGCCCGGCCATGCGCATCCAGGCGCCGCCGAACCTGGTGTCGTCGCAGGAATGTCTGGCGCTGATCGCGGCCGGCGTCGATGACTGGGGCGGCGTCTCGCCGCTGACACCCGATCACGTCAACCCCGAGCGGCCCTGGCCCGCACTCGACGATCTCGCCGCCGTCACCGCCGAGGCGGGATATGACTTGGTGGAGCGGTTGACTGCGCAGCCGAAATACGTGCAGGCGGGAGCCGCGTGGATCGACCCGCGGGTGCGCGGGCACGTTGCGGCGCTGGCCGATCCGGCCAGCGGACTTGCCCGCGACGTGCAGCCGCTGGGCATGCGGTGGCAGGAGCCGGACGACGTGGCCTCGTCGGGCCGGGTCGATCTGAACGCCGCGATCGATACCGAAGGCCGCCGGACCGAGACCCGCAGCGACCTGGACAGTGCGTTCGGCGACTGGGAGTCGATCCGCGCGAAGGTGCACGACCTGGCGGCTCGCTCACCGGAGCGCATCGACACCGATGTGCTCGCGGCGATGCGCTCCGCCGAACGTGACCCGGCCGGCTGCACCGACGCCGAGTATCTCGCGTTGGCCACCGCCGACGGGCCCGCACTGGAAGCCGTTGCCGCGCTGGCAGATTCGCTGCGCCGCGATGTGGTCGGCGATGACGTCACGTTCGTGGTGAACCGCAACATCAACTTCACCAACATCTGCTACACCGGTTGCCGCTTCTGCGCCTTCGCGCAGCGCAAGGACGACGCCGACGCCTACTCGCTGTCGGCGGACGAGGTTGCCCAGCGCGCCTGGGAGGCGCACGTCGCCGGCGCCACCGAAGTCTGCATGCAGGGCGGCATCGACCCCGAGTTGCCGGTCACCGGGTACGCCGACCTGGTCCGCGCGGTCAAGGCGCGGGTGCCCTCGATGCACGTGCACGCGTTCTCGCCGATGGAGATCGCCAACGGGGTGACCAAGAGCGGCTTGAGTATTCGCGAGTGGCTGACCAGCCTGCGCGAGGCGGGCCTGGACTCCATCCCCGGCACCGCCGCCGAGATTCTCGACGACGAAATCCGTTGGGTGCTGACCAAGGGCAAGTTGCCCACCTCGATGTGGATCGAGGTGGTGACGACCGCACACGAGGTGGGTCTGAGGTCGTCGTCGACGATGATGTACGGGCATGTCGACGACCCGCGGCACTGGGTCGGTCACCTCAACGTATTGCGTGGCATCCAGGACCGCACCGGCGGTTTCACCGAGTTCGTTCCGCTGCCTTTCGTCCATCAGAACTCGCCGCTGTACCTCGCCGGGGCGGCACGGCCGGGCCCAAGCCATCGCGACAACCGTGCCGTGCATGCGTTGGCGCGGATCATGTTGCACGGCCGCATCTCTCATATTCAGACCAGCTGGGTCAAGCTCGGTATCGAGCGTACTCAGGTGATGCTCAACGGGGGCGCCAACGACCTCGGTGGCACTTTGATGGAGGAGACCATCTCAAGGATGGCCGGCTCGGAATTCGGGTCTGCCAAGACCGTCTCCGAGCTGATCGCGATCGCCGAGGGCATCGGGCGGCCGGCCCGTCAGCGCACCACCGACTACAACCCGCTTGCGGCTTAGCGTTCTTCGCCGTACGCGACGTTGGAGTCATGCTCGGAGCGCAGACTGGGTCGATGAGTCGTCGTATTCCGCTTGTCGCCGCCATCGTGTTCGCTGTGCTCTTCACACTCGGCCTGCTGATGGTCCCCCCGTTGCCGGGCATTGACCAGCAGGGCAGTGCCGTCGCTTCCCACCTTCGTGACCATGCCGGTGTCATACGGCTGCAAGCGCTTCTGTTGACACTGGGCTTTCTGGCGCTGGTGATCGTCCTCTGCTTCGCCCGCACCCGGCTGGAGGGGCCGGCCGGACACGCCTTCACGATCGGCTCGGCCCTGATCATTGCGGAGTTCAGCGTCGAGCTGTGGTTCACCAGCGGCCTGGCCCTGCACGCCGATACCCTTGATCCCGCCCTCGTGCGTACCGTGGCGGACATCGCCTCGATGTTTGGCCCGATCCTGACCGTTGCCGACGTGATGGTGGCGGTGCCAATAGTGCTCGCCGCCAAGGCCGGCCGCTTCCCGCGCTGGCTAGGTGGCCTCGCGGCGGTCTTCGCCGTCGAGCAATTCGTCGAGACGGTGACGATCATCGGTGGCCCTGGCTCGTTCATTTCTCCGGGCGGGCCGATGAACATGCTTCTGGGCGGCGCGCTGTTCATCGTGTTCTTCCTGGCGCTCGGCATCAGTACGAAGGTGAATGGAGCAGCTGAATGAGCCAAAAGATCGACCACGACCGGTTCCCCGAGTGGCAGCCGTTCGTCGACTCAGTGCAGCAGCGTCGGCCCGACGCCGGCACCTGGTGTGAGGCCTGGACGGTCCGCGACATCGTTATCCACCAGGCCGGCAACGCCGAGGAGTTGGCCCGGGTGCTGGGTGGTCATCTGGCGGGTGAGCCGGTGGAGACGCGGCGTTTCGAGGAACGCGAGACGCCGCTGCGGGCGTTCACCGACGCCGACCTGTGGGCGGCGCTGCACCGAAACATGGCCCACCTCAACGAGGTCGCCGAGGCTGCCGACGACGTGCCTGCCGACACCGACGTGGCGTGGACCGGCCGCACCATGAAGGTGCCGTGGTTCGCCGAGCACATGCGGGAAGAGTTGGTGCTGCACGGGTGGGACATCACCGGCGACGACGCGGCCGCGCAGGCTCGGCTGGCACAGCCGTGGATGACCACGCACAGTGTGCACGCGGTAGGCAAGCCGCTGCTGGTCAAGGGCGCCAAGCAACTGCGGCCCGGCGAACGCATCGACGCCCGGCTGCGGGTCGACGGCGCCGACGACGTTGCCGTGCGCGCCGACTCCGAGAGCGCCGCGATCGAGCTTGCTGACCCCGACGGTCCGGCTGCCCTGGAAACCGACTCCGCCGCAAGGGTTTTACTGCTATGGGGCCGCCGGCCCGCCGACCCATCCCGGATCTGCAGCCGGGTCGGTCCGCAAGCCCTGGGCAGGGTGCGGGCCCTGCTGTCCGGCTACTGAGCTGTCCGGCTACTGAGCCGCTACAGCCGGGCCGCCAGCTCGGTGCCCTGCTTGATGGCACGCTTGGCGTCCAGCTCGGCCGCGATCGCGGCGCCGCCGATCACGTGTGGGTTGATGCCGCCGGTGCGCAACTCGTCTTCGAGGTCACGCACTGGTTCCTGACCGGCGCAGACCACGACGTTGTCCACCGCGAGCAGTTGCGCTCGTTCTCGCTTCGGGCCGAAGCTGATGTGCAGCCCATCGTCGGTGATCCGCTCGTAGTTGACGCCCGAAAGCTGTTGGACGCCTTTAGCTTTCAAAGAAGCCCGGTGTACCCATCCACTGGTTTTGCCGAGGTTCTTTCCCTGGGCGCCGTTCTTGCGCTGCAGAAGATAGACCTCGCGGGCCGGCGGCGCGGGAATCGGCGTGATCAACGCGCCCGGTGCTTCCCAGGGGTCGCCCGCGCCCCACTCGGCCTTCCATTCCTTGAGGTTCAGCGTTGGCGAGTTGTCGGTGACCAGGAATTCGCTGACGTCGAAACCGATTCCGCCGGCTCCGATCACCGCGACACTGTTGCCGACTGGCTTGGCACCGGTGATGGCCTCGGCGTAGGTCAGCACCATCGGATGATCGATTCCGGGGATATTCGGAATCCGCGGCACCACGCCGGTCGCCAGCACCACATGGTCATAGCCGGTCAGTTCGCCGGCCGACACTCGGGTGCCCAGCCGCACCACCACACCGTGCGTCTGCAGCATCGTCCTGAAATACCGGATGGTTTCGTTGAATTCCTCTTTGCCCGGTATTCGGCGGGCCATGTCGAACTGGCCGCCGATGAAGTCGTTGGCCTCGAACAGCGTCACCTGGTGACCACGGGCAGCGGCGTTGACCGCGGCGGCCAGCCCGGCCGGGCCGGCGCCGACCACCGCGATCGTGCGGGTGCGCCGGGTCGGCGACAGCACCAGCTGTGTCTCGTGCCCGGCTCGCGGGTTGAGCAGGCACGACACCGTCTTCTTCACAAACGCGTGATCCAGGCAGGCCTGATTGCAGGCGATGCAGGTGTTGATCTCATCGTCGCGCGCGGCCTGCGCCTTGAGCACCCACTCCGGGTCGGCCAGCAACGGACGGGCCATCGAGATCAGCTGCACGTGGGTGTCGGTCAGGATCTGCTCGGCCGCCTGCGGCATGTTGATCCGATTGGACGCCACCACCGGGATGTCGACGTGCCCGGCGACGGCATGGCTGATGTTGACGAAGGCGTTGCTGGGCACCGAGGTGACGATGGTGGGCACTCGCGCTTCGTGCCAGCCGAAGCCGGAGTTGATCATGGTTGCGCCGGCCGCTTCGACTTCGGTGGCCAGCGTCAGGATGTCGTCCCAGCTCTGACCGCCCTCGACGTAGTCGGCCATCGACATCCGGTAGCAGATGATGAAATCGTTTCCGGTCGCAGCGCGGGCCCGCCGCACGATCTCGACCGGGAACCGGCGACGCTTGTCCGCGGTGCCGCCCCATCCGTCGTTGCGCTTGTTGGTGCGCTCGGTCAGGAACTGGTTGATCAAATACCCTTCGCTGCCCATGATTTCGACGCCGTCGTAACCCGCTTCGCGGGCTAGTTGCGCGCAGCGGGCGAAGTCGTCGATCGTGCTCTGCACGCCGCTCGACGAGAGTCGGCGCGGACGAAACGGGTTGATCTGCGCCTTGATCGACGATGCGCTGACCGAAAGCGGATGGTACGCATACCGTCCGGCGTGCAGGATCTGTAGCAGGATCTTGCCGCCCGCGTCGTGCACCGCGCTGGTGACGCGGCGGTGCCGGCGTGCCTGCCCGGTCGAGGTCAGGTCGGCCGCGAACGGCAGCAACCAACCGGTTCGATTGGGGGCGTAGCCGCCGGTGATGATCAGGCCGACGCCGCCGTGTGCGCGTTCGGCGAAATACTCGGCGAGCCGGTCGATGTGGCGGGTTCGGTCTTCCAGTCCGGTGTGCATCGAGCCCATGATCACCCGGTTGCGCAATGTGGTGAAGCCGAGATCCAACGGGGACAACAGGTTCGGATAGTTCATCGCTGCTCCTGTATCTGCTTCTGCAGGGCGCCAGCCACTTCGTCGAGCCAGTCGATGGTGCCTTCTTCGGCGCGGATTCCACCGCGCAGCACCAAATATTGATGTAATGCGTTGCCGCGCAACGCTGTCGGATCGGGGAACTGTTTCTTCTCGAATCCGCGGTAGGTGTCCAGCAGTTCTGCGCGCTCCGCGCGCAGGGCCGCGATCTGTGTGTGCAGCGCAGCGGTGTCGCCATAGGCGGCGCCGCGCAACTTGACCGCCACTTCGCGGGTGCGGTTGTCGCTGAG
>NZ_JBAPMI010000318.1:0-1636 GCF_049278535.1 Mycobacterium sp.
GGCCAGGCCGGCGTTCGCCGCGTCCGATAACTTCCCAGGGTCGAAGTCCTGCCCGGGAACGATGCCGATCCTGGCGAGCTTGGCCACCATCGGCGCATCGACGGCGGCCGGCGGATTTGCTTTGAGCAGACGGGCGAACAGCTTGAAATACTCCGGTGCGCCAAGGGAATTCACCTGCTGGCGCACCGACGTCGTCATGTCGATGGATGCGCTGACCGGACCGAGCGGCGGCAGGTAAGGCTTGCCGAACGAGGACATCGGCACCGCGGTGATCTGGTCCTGCAGCTTGTGCACCGCGTCGTAATCCTCCGGGGTGCCCGAGGAGTAGATGCGGCCCAGCAGCCACACCAAGGCGGTTGGCGACTTGTACTCCAGCACGTCGGGCGGCAACGCGCCGTGCCACCCGGGACCGGTGATGGCGAACGTGCGCGGCTTGCCACCGCCGTTGCGGGTGCCCGGCGAGGCGAAGACGTTGGTCCACGCGTCCAGCATGGGCAGCAGGTAGTAGCGGTCGCCCATGTCCGGGACGCTGACGATCCACGGCTCTTTCGCCACGTCGAACCAGGCCTGGGTGTAGAGGGTGTCGGCGTTCGGGGCGGTCACCGTGTTGAACGACGCGTTCGGGTAGGTACGCATGCGGGCGATCTGCCCCATCGGCGCTTTGGTGTCTTGTGCGGCGGGCACATTCGTCAATCCGCGCCGGGTGTACTCCATCGTGACGAGCGGATACGCGTAGGCATAAGCCTCGGTGGCGATGTCGGTTGCTTCGGACTGCGACAAGCCCGGCGTGCCAGAGGTTTTCACCGGTGCGGCCGGATGGTCGTTGCCGCCGCACGACGTGATCATCAGCAGGGCGGCCAGCGTGACGACGGCGCGTCTGATGGTTGAGCGCATAACGGGATACTTCCACGCCATTCAGCGCGGCGCGCGGCCATAGTCGGCGCACCGATCTGCCTCCCACACGAAGTGCTGCCTGAGGAGCAGAATTTCGGCTATGCGGTCACGGCGGGGTGCCGTTGCGCTGATTGCGGCGGCGGTGCTGGTCAGCGCGATGCTGGTCAGCGCTACGCCCACGTCGTATGAGCCACCGCCGCTGGTCGCCAACCCGGTCGAGCACGTCGACACTTTGATCGGCACCGGCAACGGCGGCAAGACGGTGGGGGAGATCAACAACTTCCCGGGGCCCTCGGTGCCGTTCGGCATGGTGCAGTACTCGCCGGACACCGTCGACAACTACGCGGGCTACGCGCATGCCAACGACCACGCGACCGGGTTCAGCATGACGCACGCGTCGGTGGGTTGCCCGGCGTTCGGTGACATCTCGATGCTGCCGACCACTAATCCGGTCGGCTCGGAACCCTGGGATGCCTCGGAGGACATCGCCCACGACCGCAGCGAAAAGGGGGTGCCCGGTTACTACGCCGTGCGGTTCCCCAAGACCGGTGTGGCGGCGGAACTCACCGCCACCAACCGCACCGGCGTGGGCCGCTTCCACTACCCGCATGATGGCGCGGCACGGTTTCTGGTGCGGCCCGGCGGGTCGTTGGGTGGAACGTCGGCTGCCGACATCAAGATTGAAGACGACAACACCACGATCACCGGATCGGCGACCAGCGGCGGGTTCTGCGGCAAGAAC
>NZ_JBAPMI010000319.1:0-4007 GCF_049278535.1 Mycobacterium sp.
GCCACATCCACACCCGACAACACCGCAGCGGGATCCACCACAACCCCGAAATCCAGACCCGACAACATAGCGGCCGGATCTAAACCCGCCACCGCATCCAGACCCGCGGTCGGATCGATCAACGACACCGCATCGCCCACCCCGGCCAAGGCCTGCTGCAACGGATTGAGAATCGGATCGACGACTACATCCAGAACGTCGGCATGAGCCGGAGGTGTGCTGGCCAGCGGAGCCAGGCCGAACGCCAGAAATGCGCAGGCACTCGCACCCAGACCTACACCCCGCCGGCGCGCTGCTGCCTGACGCGAACCACGACTCCACTTGCAGCCACGTCGACCAGCCATCGCCAAACCCTCCAAAACACAGCAGATAAGCGTCTCTTCGCTGTTTCTGTGGAAATCACAGGAAGCTGTCAGCTTGACGCTAAGCAAATGCACAACGCCCCGATACAGGGAAATCCCTTGCAATCGGCGGCCGAGGTACCCCAGGGTTGGTCGTTCAGCTAGGTGCGGCGCCGATGCGTGCCTGCACGCCGGCAGTAATGCGGTCGGTATGCCACCCCGCCTGCTGGCAGACGTTCACGACGTCCTCAGCGCAGTCGGCGGCCAGCACCACGAAGACGGTCTCGTCGCTGGGCGAGCTCAGCGTCATCAGCACCCGCACCTGCGAGGCGGCCGCAGCCCGGCCCAGCCGCTCGATGGCTGCATCCAGAGATATCGCAGCAAGATCCGGCTGATACCACTCGACCATGAAGCACTCCGCCGCGACGCCGATGTCACACATGCGCCTGACGGTAACGCCCCGCCGGCTATTTGGAATCAGGGTTTTCCCTGGACATCGCCCGCCTGCAGTGCGGCCGACAGCGCGGCGCGCGAACGAATACCCAGCTTCCGGTAAACACTGCTGAGATTCATCTCGACAGTCTTTGGCGCGATGAACAGCTCGGCGGCGATCTGCTTGTTGGACAGGCCGGCGGCGGCGCGTTCGGCGACGCGCTGTTCAGCGACGGTCAGCCCTACCGCAGCGCTGGCTGGACCGGTGAGGCGCGCCAATTCGGCGCGAACGCGCCTGGCCCACAGCGGCGCAGCCAAGCGATCAAAGCTCTCGAGCGCCTCGCGCAGGGTCGCCTCGGCCGCCTGCTTGCGGCGCCGTCGGCGTTGTAGTTGACCCAACAGCAATTGGGTGCGTGCCATCTCGAACGGCATCGGCAGACGCTGGTGATGGCCGATCGCTTCCTGCGCAATCCGCTCGGCGGCCTCGAGTTCGCCGCGCGCGGCCAGCACATGGCCCCGCCCGCGCGCGGCCACCGCGAGCATCCACGGCCGATCGTGTTGCGCGCCCTTGTGTTCGAGCGCGGCAACGAGCGGCTCAGCCTCGTCGGCGCGCCCCAGCGCGGTCAGCGATTCGATTGCGTCAGGAACATACGCGCCCACCATGATCTCGGTGTCGTGCGTCGAGTCGAACGAGGCCAGCAGCGGTTCCAGCGCGGCTAGTGCGGCCGCATGGTTCCCAATCGACACCTCAAGGAATGCGTGTGCCGTGATCGCCGAATTAACGAGAAAAGTGGCTCCGGTGGCCCGGGCCGTATCGATGGCCGAGCGGGCAGCCGTGCGGGCCTCATCCTCACGACCGACGTGAGCTGCAACCGCGGCCTGGCTTGCCCACGAGCTGATCAGCATGTGCTTGCCGCCCATTTGCTCGGCTCGTTGCACAGCATCGGCGGCTGTCGCGGCAGCCTCGTCGTAACGACCTAGCCAAAGGTCGATCATCGTCAGGTGGTTGGCCGCCCAAAGAATGTCGATCTCGGTACCGCCCTGCAGAAAACGCCGCTGCGCACTCTGCATCTGAGTGCGGGCGCTAACCAGATCGCCGGTCCAGGCCGCCATGACAGCCGCAACCGCGCTGGCCTGATAGGTGGCGGCCGCCTCACTGTTCGATTCCTCAAGGTCCAACGCCGTCTGCATGGCTTGCCGGTCAAAGCCGAGCCCATACATGAAGCTCACCAGCACCCACATCGTCAACGCCTGACTACGAAGTCCGGCATTGCCTAGTTGCTCCGCCTCGGCGACCGCAGTACGGGCGTGGTCGACAGATTCCTTCATCCGTCCGGTCAGGCCTACCGCCGGCGTCAGCAGCAGTCGGCTTTGCAGTTGCAGCGCTGGGTCCTCTGCGACCTCGACAGCCTGAGTCAGCGCAGCGACAGCGCTCACCATGTCCTCGTCGTAGCCGGTCACGGCTGCCAGCAACATCAACGCGACGCAACGCAACGGGCCCGTGGGCGGCAACCCATCGATGGTCGATTGCAGAAGGCTTCGTGCCCGCCAGAGCGCACCGGAGCGAAAGTGCTTCTCGGCAGCCCGAATTCGCCGCACGGGTGTATCGCCGCCGAGTTTGATAGCCAATTCGAGCAATTCGGCAGCCACTGCGGGGGCACCCTGGGCCAGGGTCACTTCGGCCGCCTCGTCGAGCGCGTCCAGCATTGCCGGGTCGCCGGTGGTAGCAGCTAGCGCCAAATGTCGGGCTTTGAGCTCGGGTTCCTCGACGGTGTCGGCGAGCTTGCGATGCATGGCGCGGCGCTGCGGCGGGCTGGCACCGGTGTAGACCCCGCTGGCGAACAACGGATGGCAGAACCGAATCTCGTTGCCCTCCAATGCCACAACCCCTGACGCTTCAGCAGACTCGATGACTTCGACGACCCGGTCGATGTTGAGGTCGATGGCGCGGCTTAATCGCTCCACGGTCGGAAATACCGTGCATGAGGCGGCCAGCAGCACCGCGCTGAGCTCGTCATCGGGTTGGCCGATCCGCTTACGCACCAGGACGGCAAGGGAATCAGGTAAGTCAACCACTCCGCGGGACGGCTCGTCGGCAACCGAGCGAGCCAACTCAAGCGCGAAAAACGGGTTTCCACCGGAAATTTCGTGAATGCGCGTGATCACCGGGCGAGGGAGGGTATGCCCAAGCCGCTTGGAAATCAGGGCGTGTACGCCGCCTAAACTCAGCGGACTCATCCTGATGCGGACGGTTGAGTCCGGGCGCGCGAATCTAAGCCAGGACGGCGGATCGCCGAGGCCGGGCTCGCCCGTTCGGACCGTTGCAAGGATCCCAACCCGGCCGCTGAGTCGGCGCGCGGCATATCCAAATACCGCCTGGCTGGACACATCCAGCCACTGCGCGTCATCGATCGCCATCAGCACCGGCGCATCGACACCGGGATGCTGAATTACTGACAAGAAAGCGGCGGCAACCATCCGCTCGTTAGTTGGGGGGCCTTCACCATCGAGCAGAAGCACCCGCTCCAGCGCCGCCCGCTGGGCCGCTGGCAGATTCGCGAGGACGGCGGTATCGACAGCGCTGAGCAAATCAGCCACTGCTGCATAGGCGTACCGCGCCTCGGTCGGCGACCCACACGTCGACAGGACTCGAAAGCCTTTGATCCCGGCGGCCTCGGCAACGTGCCAGAGGAACGTCGTCTTGCCCATGCCGGCTTCGCCCTCGACTACCATCCCGGCTGGCCCGGCAAAAGCGCGGTCCAGAAATTCGCGCACCGCGCGCGGCTCCGCTTGCCGCACTGGCAATCCCCCTGTAGGCCATCCCCGACCTGGCAGTTAACCTACATTGGATTCACAGGGCCTTGCGTATTTCCAGCATCATTTGAATCTGATATGAGTTCAGCAAACAGCGCGCAGGATGCGTTGGAAACGCGTACCGCTCAGTCCGGCGATTCCCTCGCTTTCGGTCGTCCCACTCAGCAGCTAGAACCGCAAGTACCCGGTACCGATGGTATTGACATCTTCGTCCGCGCTCCCTACCGTCTGGACATAACACCGACGAAGGGGACGTCAACGATGACCACTGCGGTGAAACCGACCGGGCGCGATCGCGAGGATTTCTCCGACCGGCTGCTCAAGGGATCGGTCAAGAAGTCCTACGCGCCGGTTGTCGACATCGACTGGGATGCGCCGCTGGACCCAGACAAGTTCTATCTGCCGCCCAGGACCGTCTCG
>NZ_JBAPMI010000320.1:0-17585 GCF_049278535.1 Mycobacterium sp.
GCGGCGGTGGCAACGGCGCGACACTGTTTGGTGACGGCGGCAACGGCGGCAACGGCGGCTTCGGTGGCACCGGCGGCGCCGGCGGCGCCGGTGGCCAAGGCGGCATCTTCGGCCACGACGGCACGCCCGGCACGCACGGCGCCTCTGGCTGACCTATCCGCACCTTTCCACAAGAGCTTTCGGTTCCAACAGAGGTGCAAGCACGGGCAATGGCGACTGGCTGCTGTGGCGTTTCCTGCCCTAACCAAATCCCCTCAATGGTGCTGACCAGCTGGGATAGTCCGGTGTCCGGTGTCCGGCGGCGGGCCCTAGGCCAGAAATCCCAAGCTCCGCCGGCCGGCCCCGCATGGCGGCATCGGTCAGCATTGCGTAGGCAAGCGTGCCGAAATCGCCGAGGGACAGCTTTCTCAGCGTCTGGTTTTGCGCCGCCATCTCCGAGGGGAAGCCAGCCTTCTTAGCCAAGGTGGCAAAGTGGTTGTGCCACAACAGTGTCAGCTTCTCGTGAACAGGCTGTTGCACCGCGATCATGCGGCGTAGCCACCATTCCGAAAGCCCAGACATCATGCCGAACACTTCGCGGTTGTAGTCTCTGCGAACCTATGCCGGCGCGTCTCTTCCGGGGCGGTGCTTTTCGGTCAGCGTCGGTACCGGTGTCGCTACCGCGCCCGGGTCGGCCTCGGGGTCGGCGCGCAGGGCAGCGTCGATGTAGTCCGACCAATTTTGCTTGGCGACGGTGTCGACCTGTGAGCCCGTCACACCGAACCCGGCGCGGCGCAGCAGGCGCGCAGTGGTGGTCCACCCATCCGACTGGCCGGCCATGGGCCGGACTCTGCCGCAGTCTGCTTGTGATCCCCTTGCGACCCAGCTAGAACGTGCTGGTCGGACGGACCCGGTTGGCCAGGTCGATCAATTTGTAGCGGTGCGCCTGGCTAGGCGCCGCCCGGGCCAGCCCGCGCAGTGACGCCTCGACACCAAGCCGCAAGCCGTGTTCGGTGAATGGGAAGCCCAGAATGTGGTTGGTACTGGCCTCATGGTCTGCCAGCCAGTCCAAAGCACTACCGAGCACCAGCGCGCGAATCTGCAGCACTCTCGGCTCGGTTGGCGGTAATGCCTCCACCCGCCGCGCGGCGTCGCGGATCTGGTCTTCGGTGATTTCACTGGCCGACCGGCCCGACAACAGCGTCACCGCGCTGGTTAGCCGCGCGGTGGTGAAATACCTTGAGGTGGCTGGAACTTCGTCGAGAGTGCGGACCGCACCGCCGCGGTCTCCCTCGACCGACTGCGCCCTGGCAAGCCCGAAGGCTGCCGAGATCACTCCGTCGTCGGTCTTCCACACCTCCTCGTAGTACTTGTGTTCGTCTGAGCTGCCAGCCAATTCGGCCGTCGCGGCCAGCGCCATTTTGGGCGCCAATTCGCCCGGAAAGGTGTCGAGGACCTCGCTGAAATGCTTGCTCGCCGATTCGTAGTCGGCGGTCAGCAGCTCGGACACCGCGCGATACCAGACCAGCCGCCAACGCCAGCCGACCCGCTCGGCGAGGTCGTCGAGTTTGCGAGTCGCCTTGGCCACGTCGCCAAGGTCGAGTAACGCCCTCACCTCCATCAACGGCAGCTCGACGGAATCCGACAAGTCGATATCGTCGGAATCCATTGCGCCATGGCGGAATGCGCGCAGCGAATCCAGTGTCTGCACCGGCTGGGACAGCACGGTCGCTTGGAGTAGCGGCGCGGCAACGTCGGCCGGATCGACCAGCGGCACCTGCAGCGCCGTGACGATCTCTTTGGCGGTCAGCTTCTCTGAATGCACATGGCCGTCCAGGTACACGTCGGTGTGGGCGACCAACAGGGATTCGCCGAACGTCGAACGACTGCGGGAGAAGATCGTCGACAAACCGGGTCGCCGTACGCCGGTGTCCTGCGCGACTACCTCACGCAGCACACCCGACAACTGTCCGGACATCTCTTCCGCGCTGGCGAATCGCCGTCGCGGATCCGGATCGATGGCGCGGCGTAGCAACCGGCCGAACGAGTCGTATTTGGCCAGCACCGGGTCGTCTTCAGGAAGCCCGTCGACGTAGCGGCCGCCGCGGGCACGCAGTTTCAGCGTCAGCGCCGCCAGCGAGCGACCGACCGTGTAGATGTCGCTGGCCACTGTCGGACCGGTTCGCACGATCTCAGGCGCTTGGTAACCCGGTGTGCCATACAGGTAGCCGAACGAGTTGATCCGCGACACGGCTCCAAGGTCGATCAACTTGAGCTGCTCTTCGGTGAGCATAATGTTTTCCGGTTTGAGGTCGTTGTAGACCAAACCGATGGAGTGCAAATAGCTCAGCGCCGGAAGGATTTCCAGCACGTAGGCGATGGCTTCGGCGACGGGCAGTCTGTCGCCCTTGCGACGTTTGAGCGACTGGCCACCGACGTACTCCATGACGATGTAACCGACGGGTTCGCCGTGCTGATCGGTGTGCTCGACGAAGTTGAAGATCTGCACGATCGAGGGGTGCACCACCTCGGCGAGGAACCGCCGCTCGGCCATTGCGATGGCTTGGGCTTCGGCGTCACCGGAATGCACCAGGCCTTTGAGCACCACCGGGCGATCGTTGACGTTGCGGTCGAGCGCCAGGTAGACCCAGCCCAGACCGCCGTGCGCGATGCAGCCTTTGATGACGTACTGGCCGGCGACGATGTCACCCGGATTCAGTTGCGGCAGGAATGAATACGGGCTCCCACAGTACGGGCACCAGCCCTCCGACTGCGCCTTGCCGTCCTTGCTGGATCGCCCGACCGGCCGTCCACAGTTCCAGCAGAACCGTTTGGATTCCGGCACAACCGGATTGGGCATCAACGCTTCGAGTGGATCGATGTCGGGCACCCGCGGAATCTCGACGAGACCACCGCCCAGTCGCCGCACCGGGGCCCGCGTGGCCGGCTTCATTCGCTCCCGCGGCGTGGTGTCGACGGCGTGCATCGCGCCGTCGTCATCATCGTCGAAGTCGGGCCGGAAGATCGCCTGGGTGGCTACCGGGCGGTCTGGTGAGGACGAGTCCACCATTGCATCGGCGGGCTGGGTACCCGGACCGAAGTCGTCCGGGTCCTGGTTTTCCGGGTCCACCGGCCGCGCGGGCATCAGTCCACGTACCTCGGGTTAGGCGGCGCCGGAGCCAGGCCGAGTACCGTTAACCATTTGCGGTACAAGGTATTCCATGTGCCGTCGCGTCGGATGCGCTCCAGGGTGCCGTTGACGTAACGAACCAAACCGGTGTTGTCCAGCTTGATACCGATGCCGTACGGCTGGGTGCCCATGTTGGGCCCGACGATGTGCAGATAGGGGTCCTGAGACACCAACCCGGCCAGGATGGAGTCGTCGGTGCTGACCGCGTCGACCTGACGCTGCTGCAAGGTCACCAGGCAGTCGGCCCAGTTCACCACTTCCACCAAGATCGGCGGCGGCGAGATCTCGCGGATCCGGTGCAGGGACGTCGTGCCCTTGGCCACGCAAACCCGCTTGCCGGACAGGTCGGCCGGCTTGGTGACCGGGGAGTCTCGCGAGGCCAGGATGCGCTGTGCGGCATCGAGATAGACAGTGGAGAAGTTGACTTGCTTGCGCCGATCGCAGGTGATGGTCATCGTCTTCACGACGATGTCGACTTCCGATTTCTCCAGCGCGGTGATGCGTTCGTCGGACGACAGGATTCGATACTCGACTTGCGAGGGATTGCCGAAGATGTCGCGTGCCACCTCGCCGGCGATGTCGACGTCGAAGCCGACGATTTCGCCGGTGATCGGATCGCGGAAGCTGAACAGGTTGCTGCCGATGTCCAAGCCGACGATCAGCCTGCCGCGGGCGCGGATATTTGCCACCGCGGCGTCGGAGTCGACCGGATTGTCAAACGGGCGCAGGCTTGCGGTGGGATTGCAGCTGTCGGCGCTGGTGTCCGGCGGCAGCGGCGGCTGCGGCGGCATCTCCTGCATTCCGGCCGGGGTCGGCGGCGGCAGCGTCGGCGCGGGCGCCACCACCGTGGAACCCGACTCACTGCATCCGGCCAGCACGGCCGCTGCTGCCGCGGCGGCGCACAGAATCCGGAGTGGCCGCGTCATCATCGGTACTCGCTTAGCCGTGGCCACAACCCGAGAGCCACGGCGACTGCCGCGCCCAAACTCAGCACGATGGCACCCAGCGTGGCGCCGGCCAGTCCGCGGCGCGCGTTGAGAATGTCGTCGCGTAGTTCGTGCCGACTCTGCTCCATCGCCTTCACCAGCGCACGGTCGAGCTTGTCGAACGCGGGGGTGGAGTCGTCCTCGCCGCTGCCCAGTGCCACCTGGGTGGCGGATCGGTAATTACCGACCGAGATGTAGGCGTTGATCCGATCGTCGGCGCGCCGCCACTGAGCCAGTAGTTGAGCCGCACCTTGCAAGTCGCCCTTGTCGACGGCGTCGCCACGAGCGAGATATCCGTCGAGCTGCTTGTGCATGGCGTCGATGCGTTCGTAGAAGGACTGCTTTCGGACCTCTTCGTCGCCGCGCCGGATCAGAGACAGAGTCTCATCGGCACGTGCCTGCTGCGCACTGATGGACAAGTTGGTGATGGTCTTCAGCGACTCTGCCGCAGTGTTTTTCGCGCTGCGACTGCTGGCGGTGGAGATCGCGAGAGCAGTACCCACCCAAACCACCATAACGAGAATCGCCAGCGCACCGGCGACAAGACCGGGGTTGATTCGCCGATTGGTGTGACGCGCCAGCCACCGGTGCGAGAACGAGCCCATGACTGCCGTCGCCAGGACGACCAGGATCACCGGGGCCGGAATCTGGGTGGACGCAGTGGTTTCGGTGTCGACCCGAACCGAGGTCTCGCTGTACAGCCGCGCCGCGTCGGGCAGGATCTTGGACTGCATCAGCGTGGAGGCCTCGGACAGGTATGACGAGCCGACCGGGTTACCGGCACGGTTGTTGGTCCGTGCGATCTCGATGAGCCCGGTGTATACAGCCAATTCCGCGTTGACCCGCCCGAGCAACTGCACCAGCGGCTCGTCGGTCAAGCCGCTCGAGGCCCTGGTCACTGCCACCGCTGCGTCGGTGATCGCCTGCTCGTAGCGCTGCCGGACAGTACGCGGTTCGGCCTGGGCGATGAAGGCGGTCGCGGCGGCCGCGTCGGCCACCGACAGCGTGGTGTAGAGCCGCCCGGCCGCGAACGCCAGCGGCTCGGTGTGGCTCAACACGGTGGTCAGCGCGTGCTGTCGCTGGTTGATGGTGGTCGAGGTGGCGAACGCGCTGAGCCCGCCGAGGATCGCCAAGACCAGACCGATGGAAAGGATGCGCCCCGGTGTCGTGGCGATGAACCACCAGCGGGGGTGGGCCGGCTCAGTCGGCGACCGCGAGCCAAGCGGCTCAGTCGACGGATGCGCCAACTCAACGGTCACGTCGGTTCGGACCTCATCTTTCGGGCGTTTGTGTCACGAATTCTATAAGCGAAGTCTAAGAGTGTTTTCAGGAGATGCGGGGACCTGGCCACTCAGATTTCCCGACTTGTTACCGGCCCGCGACACAGGCACGCATCGTCGTGGGGTGCTGCTTATCCTGAACGCGTGCGCGGCGACGGTGACGGATGGGTGGTGTCCGACACCGGCAGCCCCTACTGGGGTCGGTACGGCGCGGCGGGTCTGCTGCTCAGGGCGCCGCGGCCGGACGGCACACCGTCGGTGTTGCTGCAGCACAGAGCGCCGTGGAGCCATCAGGGCGGGACGTGGGGTCTGCCGGGCGGGGCTCGGGACAGCCACGAGAGTGCCGAAGAGGCCGCCGTCCGTGAGGCGCACGAGGAAGCCGGCCTGCCCAGTGAGCTGGTGGCGGTCCGAGCGACCGTGATTACCGCGACGGCGGGCGGCACGCACTGGACCTACACCACCGTCATCGCCGACGCAGTTGAGCAACTGCAGACAGTGGCCAACTTCGAGAGCGCCGAGATGCGCTGGGTCGGCGAGGACGAGGTGGCCGAACTGCCGCTGCATCCCGGATTCGCGGCCAGCTGGCAGCGGCTGCGGACTGTGCCAGAGGTCCTCCCGTTAAGCCACGACGACGATTTGCGACGCAACCTGCCGCGCACGATCGAGATCGAGCAGGGAGTTTTCGTGTGGTGCACCGCGGGCCAACCGGATCACGCGCCGTCGGAGCTCAGCTCTCGGATCAGCTCGCTGCTGCAAGTGCCGAACTGAGCTGCTGGGCGGCGGCCCGTGGATCCTCCGCGCCGGTGATCGCCCGAACAACCACGATTCGGCGCGCGCCCGCGTCCAGCACCTCGGGCAGTCGGACCGCGTCGATGCCGCCGATGGCGAACCAGGGTTTGTCGCAGGCCAGCTCGGCGGTGGCCTGGATCAGTGGCAGCCCGGGCGTCGGACGTCCGGGCTTGGTGGGCGTCGGCCAGCACGGCCCGACGCAGAAATAGTCGACCGCCTCGGCGATCGCCGCGCTGACCTGCTGACGATCGTGAGTCGAGCGGCCGATCAGCGTGTGGGGGCCGACGATGTCGCGTGCCACCCTCAACGGCAGATCATCTTGGCCCAGGTGCAGCACGGCGGCACCCGCCGCGCGGGCGATGTCGGCGCGGTCGTTGACGGCCAGCAGGGCGCCGTGCCGGTGGGCGGCGTCGGCGAGCACCTCCAGCGCAGCCAGTTCGTCGCGGGCTTCCAGTGGGCCCCGCCGCTGCTCAGCCGCCGAACCCTTGTCGCGCAGCTGAATGATGTCTACCCCTCCGGCCAGAGCGGCGTCGGCGAACTCGGCCAGGTCGCCACGGTCGCGACGCGCGTCGGTGCATAGATACAGTCGCGCGTTCACGAGCCGGTCTTTAGGCGCCCCGGCGGCGATGCGAGGAGTGGGGCCATGAGGTTGGTGCACACCGCGACGCTAACGACTACCGTGGTGAGTCGACACGGGAGTCCCACGCACGGGGGCTGAGAGTGGGCGCGCGGCCCTTACCGTCACACCTGATCCGGATCATGCCGGCGAAGGGAGCGAAGATGCCACCGGACTCGGGAACGCTGGCCGTCATCGGCGGCGGCGTCATCGGTCTGTCGGTGGCTCGCCGCGCGGCTCAGGCCGGTTGGTCGGTGCGGGTACATCGCTCCGGGCAACCCGGTGCGTCATGGGTAGCCGCCGGAATGCTGGCACCGCACAGCGAAGGCTGGCCGGGCGAGGAGCGATTGCTGCAATTGGGCCTGGAGTCATTGCGGCTGTGGCAGGGCGGATTCGCTGACGGTCTGCCCGGTCAGGTGATCACGGCGCGGGAGTCATTGGCCGTCGCCGTCGACCGTGCCGATGTGGCCGACTTGCACACCGTCGCCGACTGGCTGTCCGCGCAGGGACATCCGGTGATCTGGGAGTCGTCGGTTCGTGACACCGAACCCATGCTGGCGCAAGGTATTCGGCATGGTTTTCGGGCGCCCACCGAGCTGGCGGTGGACAACCGCGCGCTACTCGACGGATTGTCGGCAGCGTGCGAAGGCCTCGGCGTCGCCTGGGACGGCCCGGTTGCCGGGCTGGATTCTGTGCAGGCCGATGCGGTCGTGATCGCCAACGGTATCGACGCCCCCACGCTGTGGCCCGGTCTGCCGATTCGGCCGGTGAAAGGTGAAGTGTTGCGCCTGCGCTGGCGGAGTGGGTGTATGCCATTGCCGCAGCGCGTAATTCGGGCTCGGGTGCACGGCCGCCAGGTATATGTGGTTCCACGTGTCGACGGCGTGGTGGTGGGCGCGACCCAATACGAGCATGGCCGCGACACCGCGCCCACGGTGTCCGGCGTGCGAGACCTGCTCGACGACGCATGCACGGTCCTGCCGGCGCTCGGCGAGTACGAGCTGGCGGAGTGCGTCGCCGGTCTGCGTCCGATGACGCCGGACAACCTGCCGTTGGTGGGACGCCTGGATGCGCGGACGCTGATTGCCGCCGGCCACGGGCGGTCCGGTTTTCTTCTGGCGCCTTGGACCGCTGAACAGATTGTGTCCGAACTCATTCCGGTTGGAGCCCACACATGACGGCCGGCGACGATGCAGTGGGGGCTCCTCCAGCCGCGAAGCGGCGAGGGGGACGAAGCGATGAGGAGGAGCGGCACAGATGATAGTGCGGGTGAATGCCGACGACCTCGAGGTCGACGACCACACCACGGTTGCAGCCCTGCTGCAGTCCCTGGGGTATCCGGACCGTGGCATAGCGGTCGCGATCGACCAGGCTGTTTTGCCGCGATCTAGCTGGGCGACAACACTTTCCGATGGTGCCAATATCGAGGTGGTGACGGCGGTGCAGGGTGGCTGACTCGAAACTGACCATCGCCGGGCGCAGCTTCACCTCCCGGTTGATCATGGGCACCGGGGGGGCGGCGAACCTTGCGGTCCTCGAGGCGGCGTTGATCGCTTCGGGTACCGAGTTGACCACCGTGGCGATGCGGCGCGTCGATGCGGTCGGTGGTACGGGCATGCTCGATCTGTTGAACCGGTTGGGCATTACGCCATTGCCCAACACCGCAGGTTGCCGTGGCGCAGCCGAGGCGGTGCTCACCGCGCAACTCGCGCGCGAAGCACTGGGCACCGAGTGGGTCAAGCTGGAAGTGATCGCCGACGAGCGCACACTCTTGCCGGATGCCGTCGAGTTAGTCCGTGCCGCAGAGCAATTGGTTGACGACGGGTTCGTGGTGCTGCCGTACACCAACGACGACCCGGTGCTTGCCAAACGACTGGAAGACACCGGCTGCGCGGCGGTGATGCCGCTCGGGTCACCGATCGGCACTGGGTTGGGAATCGCCAACCCGCACAACATCGAAATGATCGTCGACCAAGCCAGTGTCCCCGTTGTACTCGATGCCGGGATCGGCACGGCGAGCGATGCCGCGCTCGCGATGGAATTGGGTTGCGACGCCGTGCTGTTGGCCACCGCGGTGACCCGCGCCGCTGACCCGCCCACGATGGCCGCGGCAATGGCTGCCGCTGTCACCGCGGGATATCTGGCCCGACGCGCGGGGCGCATCCCGAAGCGGTTCTGGGCCCAGGCTTCGAGCCCCGGCATATGAGCCGTTACGTGGCGCTCGGCAGCTCGATGGCGGCCGGCCCCGGTATCCGGCCGTCTGCCCCGGGCGCGCCGTTCAGGTCGGGTCGTTCATCGCGCAACTACGCCCATCTGGTGGCTGAGCAGCTGAACCTCGACCTGATCGACGTCACGTTCTCGGGTGCCACCACGGCGCACGTGCTCGCCGAGCGTCAGCGAAGCGCGCCACCCCAAATCGAGGCGCTGGATGGCTCCGAGGAATTGGTGACCATCACGATCGGCGGGAACGACGTCGGGTACGTGCCGTTGCTGATGGCCGCGTCGATTCCTGCGGTTGTTCGTCGGTTGCCCCCGATCGCGGGCGGACTGCGCGAGCTGCTCGACCCCGGCGCCCGCCGGCAAGCGCTCGACGGGATCGGCGACTCGCTGCAGGCCGTCGGGACCGCAGTGCGGCAGCGTGCCCCGCGGGCCCGGGTGATTTTCGTCGACTACCTCACCCTGCTGCCTGCCGATGGTGCGCCCGCCACACCCTTGTCCGCGCAACACGCGGACTTGGGTCGTTATGTCGGCGCACGTCTGGAGGAGGCGACGGCGGCGGCCGCGCACGCGACCGGCTGCGAGCTGGTCCGCGCCGGCCAGGCCAGCAGGGACCATCACGGCTGGTCAACGGACCCCTGGGCGGTGGCCGCTGGCGTGCCATGGCCGTGGCGTCCGGCGCCGTTTCATCCCAACGCCGCAGGTATGCGCGTCGTGGCCGACCTGATCGTGAAGCAGACCGACGAAGCCTGATTAGGTTTTTGGCGCCTGGGTAAATCTAACGACGCGACCATGCAGGCAAACGCTGCCGAGGGATTAAACCGTCCATATGACACCGAGCACACATGTGCACCGTCAAGGCTACGACCATTCGGCGCTCTTCTATCACTCAGAGCGCGAATACGTCGACCGGCTGGTGCAATTCATTGAGGACGGGCTGAACCAACTGCAGCCCATCTTGCTCGCGGTTCCGGGGGACAGGCTTGCGTCGGTGAGCAGCGCGCTGGGAGATGCGGCCGTTGAGGTGACGATGGCCGACATCACCGACTTCGGCCGCAATCCTGGACGCATCCTTGCCGGGCAACTGGCTTTCGTCGAACGGCACGCGGGTCAGCATGTGCGAGTCATCGCCGAACCGGCGTGGGCGGGCCGGAGCGCATCGGAGTACCTCGCGTGCATGCAGCACGAGGCTCTTGCCAATATCGCGTTTGCGGGCTCCGACATCACCGGTCTGTGTCCCTACGATGCGTCGGGCCTGGATGAAAGCGTCCTGGCGCATGTCCGCCTCACCCATCCGCAGATCTGGCTGGGCGGATCACGGCGACACTGTCCGGAGTACGCGGTCGAGGCCGCACTCGACCAGTGCAACCAACCGCTGGCCACCAGCCCGGCCGCCGTGACGCACAACGTGGATCAAGCTGCGGATCTGGCCGGCGTCCGCAGGTGCGGTGAACGCTATGGCCGACTGCTGGGCATGGCCGCCGACCGCCTCGCCGATCTGCTGTTGGTCGCTACCGAGTTGGCGACCAACAGCCTCGACCACGCCGGCGGTGCGTGCCGAATGGCGTTTTGGTACGAAGCCGGGTACGTGGTCTGCGAGGCGCGCGACACGGGCTATTGGGCAGACCCGCTCGCCGGGCGCCGCCCGCCCGCCGCCGGCAGCGCAGGTCCGTTTGGGCTCTTTGTGGTCAACGCGATCGCTGACTTGTTGCGGACGCATACGACGTCCGACGGCACCACGATCCACGCTTATCTGCGGCACGCAGATTCCTCCGAGGTTGCCAGCTAACGGTGCAATTCGCACGCGGGCGTCTAACCTGGGGCGCGATGGCTAACAAATCAACACCGATCCTCGCCGCCTTCGCGGCTCTGCTGTTGGCAACCGGCGGGTGTGCGTCCTCCGACACCGCCAACTCGATGAAACCGAGATCGGGCCCGGACTTCGCCGCCGCCCTGCGCGGGCGGGTCAGCGCCGACGCGATGATGGCCCACCTGACCAAGCTGCAAGACATCGCCAATGCGAACGGCCACACTCGCGCGGTCGGCACTCCGGGCTACGACGCCAGCGTCGACTACGTGGTGGGGAAGTTGCGGGACAAGGGCTTTGACGTGCAGACCATGCAATTCGATGCGCATGTCTTTCACGCCGAGCCGGGCTCGGTGACCGTTGCCGGAAAGAAGTTCGACGCGAAGGCACTGGAGTACAGCCCCGCCACCCCACAGGTCGGGGTGACCGGCCCGCTGGTTTCAGTGCCGACGGACGCAAGCCCCGGCTGCAATGCCGCCGACTACGACAACCTTCCGGTCAACGGTGCGGTGGTGCTGGTGGATCGCGGCACCTGTCCGTTCGCCCAGAAGGAGGGGGCCGCTGCGCAACGAGGCGCGGTGGCGATCGTGGTGGCGGATAACGTCGTCGAAGAGCAGATGGGCGGCACCCTCGGCGAGAACACCGACGTCAAGATCCCGGTCGTCAGCGTCACCAAGTCGGACGGGGTGCAGCTACGCACCACCGTGGGGCCTGCGACAGTACAACTCTCCGCAGAGACCAAGACCATTCAGGCCCGCAACGTGATCGCGCAAACCAAGACCGGTTCGACCAGCGATGTGGTGATGGCGGGGGCACATCTCGACAGCGTTCCCGAGGGGCCCGGCATCAACGACAACGGATCCGGCGTGGCCGCGGTGCTCGAGACCGCACTGCAATTGGGTAGCTCGCCGGGTATTCACAATGCGGTGCGATTCGGCTTCTGGGGTGCTGAGGAACTCGGACTGATCGGGTCGCGGAAGTACGTGGAGTCACTGGACATCGACGCACTCAAAAGCATTGCGCTGTATTTGAACTTCGACATGCTTGCTTCGCCGAACCCGGGTTACTTCACCTACGACGGCGACCAGTCGTTGCCGGGTGACAAACGGGGCAGTCCAGTGGTGCCCGAGGGCTCGGCCGGAATCGAGCGCTCGCTGGCGGCCTACCTCAACTCCGCCGGAAAGACCCCACAGGACACGTCTTTTGACGGCAGGTCCGATTACGACGGCTTCACCCAGGCGGGCATCCCGTCGGGCGGGTTGTTCTCCGGCGCCGAGAACAAGAAATCCGCGGCGGAGGCCAAGCTCTGGGGTGGTGAGGCGGATCAACCCTTCGATCCCAACTACCACAAGAGCACCGACACCTTGGAGCACATCGACCGCGCCGAGCTTGGCATCAACGGCGGGGGCGTCGCCTATGCGACCGGTCTGTATGCCCAGGATCTTTCTGGCCGCAACGGTATTCCGGTCCGCGACGACCGGACCCGTCATGAGCTCGGGAAGAAATGAATTGCGGCTACAGTCCCGGCAGGCAGATCGGGGCCCCGTAGCAAGGCGGCGGACCGTGCGGCGGGGGAGTCGCTCCGTCCCAGACGAACTGGCCGGCATTGCCCATTCCGCCGACGGGCACCCAGAACCAGGTGTGGCAGATGTTGTTGTCCCAGTGGACGTCGTCCATCGGCAACGGCTGCCCCGGACACCATTGGTGGGGCACTGAGAAGTTGTCTGTGGCATAAGGGGTGTGGGTTTGCGGCGCGAGACCGGTATCGGCATGGGCAGTACCGGTGGCCAGCGCGGCAACCGCGATGCCGCCCGACAGTAGTGCGGCGCTGAGGATCCGCTTCCGATTGCGTGCGATGTTCATGGCGAACACGGTAGACGGCGGCGCTGAATAGATCCTAAATAGCGGCCAGCAGTCGGCTAGTCGCCGGTCCGCTCAAATTTGTCTTCGAAATCTCCACCGGCGCAAGCGCTTCCCGTTGTCACATTGTGGCCATGCCCGGTGAGTAGCGGAATTGGATCTTGCAACGGGTCGGGCAGCGGATACTCCGCGCTGAGTTTGATATGCACGGTGCCGCCGAGATTGCATGGCACGGTGCCCTCGTCGTCACGGGTCCATTTGCCGCCGCTGAACACCAGAGGCACGACCCCGTCGATCGCGTGGAACAGACTCATGCACCGATCGCCGGTACGTAGACAGACCGTGCGGACGGTCAGATCGTCCTGCCCCGGCGCAGAGCCGCCGTTCGAATAGGTGATGGTTTCGTGGTAGCGGCCACGAAGTGCGGTCGACGGGGATGCCGCTCGCGGCGGCAAGGCAGCCGGGTCGGGAACTTTGGCGAGGTCGGGATCGCCGGTGCGGGTGAAGGTTACGGTCCTCTTCGCGGTACTGCAGCTGTTGACGGTGGACCTGGTGGTTTCGCCCGTCAACGTGCCATCCGGCTGCGGTTGCAGCGTGAACACTACCCAGACTTCGGCTGGTGCGTCATTGCAAGTCGTTGACCCCAGGCCCACGGCGACCCAACTACTGCCGATCTGATCGAACACCAAGTTCGAGACGAGCACGATTCCACTGCTGCCGACGTAGGACGCCGTCGCTATACAGCCGCCGGAGCCGCACGCCGAGCGCACATCCCAAGAGCCCGTCATCGGCGGGGCGCCCGCGACCGTTTTACCCTCGAGATCGGTGCCTGGGCCGTAGTCCGCTCGGTAGATACCGCTGAACGGATGCGTGGTGGTGGCCGCTGGCGTGCTGCCGGCCCGATCGTGGCGGTGGGTCAGCGTCACACCTGCAACCACCGCCGCAGCGACGAGCAGCAGCGTGGTAACTGCCAGCGACACAATCAGTTTCGGTCTAGGCAGCCGCCTTGTGACCGTCATCAGGGTGGGGGCGAGTGGGCTTGGGGCTGTCGGAGGTGGTGGCGGCGGCTGGAGGTTGCCGGACGGCGGACTGAGGAGATTGCTCAGTTCTCTGGCGAAGTCCCGGCAGTTGGGATACCGGTCGGCAGGTGCCTTGGCCATCGCCCTGGCCAGCACAGGATTGAGCACAGCCAACTCCGGTCGCCGTTCTCCCAGCGAAGGTATCGGCGCCGCAACATGTTTGGTGATCACTACGGCAGGATTGGAATCGACATACGGCGGCGCGCCGGTCAATAGATCAAAAGCTGTGCACGCCAGTGCGTATTGATCGGTGCGCCCGTCGACCGGCTCGCCCCTCAGCTGCTCGGGAGCCGCGTAGGCCACCGTGCCGACCGCCATGTTTGTCGTGGTCAGCCCCGCTGGGTCATCGATAAGGCGTGCGATACCGAAGTCGGCCAGAAAGATTCGTTGCTCCCGCGGATCGAGCAAGATGTTGGCCGGTTTCACATCGCGGTGCAACAGCCCCCGCTGATGCGCATAATCCAACGCCGCGGCCACTGCGGTGATGATTTCCACCGCCTGATCGGCAGGCAGCCCGTCGGGGTGGTGCTCGCGAACCAGCTTGGACGCGTCCGTGCCCCCGACGTAGTCCATCGAGATCCACAACTGCCCGTCGTATTCACCGCGGTCATGAACACCCAAGATGTTGGGATGCGACAAGCTGGCGGTCAGATCGGCCTCGCGTAGAAACCGTGCACGATACTGCGGATCCGCGGTCCATTGCTCCGCCAGAACCTTCAACGCGTCCTGCCGTGGCAACCGTGGATGCTCCGCCAAGTACACGGTGCCCATGCCGCCGGCGCCCAGCACGCGCAGGATTGTGAACCCCGCGAACACTTCACCTACCGACACCTGCATGGGCAAATCCTATCTGGAAGCTATGCTGCTGTTGTTTAGCTGGCGAACCTGGTGAGCGTAGAAACATCATGATGGCCGATGGATTGGGCGCGGGGCGGTCCTTTGCGGCGGCCCAGTTCGGCGTATTGGGCCCGTTGCAGGTGCGCATTGGCGATGAATCGTTGCCATTGGGCACGCCGAAGCAGCGTGCGGTGCTGGCGATGTTGATCGTCAACGCGAATCGACCGGTGAGCATCGACTCGCTCATCGGTGCCGCGTGGGACCAGCAGCCGCCGCACGGAGCGCGGGCCACGCTGCATGCCTACATCTCCAATTTGCGCCGGTTGATGAGCGGTGCGGGCATTGACCGTGCGGTGCTCGCCAGCAGACCGCCGGGCTATCAACTGTCCATCGGCGACGATCAGTACGACTTTGGCCGCTTCATCGCCGCGAAGAACGCCGGAGTGCAGGCCGCAGCCGCCGCGCAGTTCGAGCAGGCCAGCCAGCACCTGTTGGCCGCGCTCGGCGAGTGGCGCGGCCCGGTTCTGGAGGACCTGACCGACTTTCACTTCGTCGAGACCCTGGCCGCGGCGCTCGACGAGGAGAGGGTGCTGGTCTACATCGCGCGTGCGGAAGCCGAAATCGCATGCGGTCGACCGCATAATGTGATCGCGGAGCTGGAGGCGCTGTGCACCCGACATGGCTATCGAGAACCGTTGTGGGCGCAGCTGATTACCGCCTACTACTTGTCGGACCGTCAATCGGATGCCCTGGACGCGTACCTTCGGCTGAAAGCTCTGCTGGCGGAAGACTTGGGCATCGACCCGGGATGGACGATCCGCGAGCTGTACGAGCGGATCCTGCGCCAAGAACCGTTGGACGCCCGCAAGGCAGCCCAGTCACACGCCGAGGACACCATTGTCGCCCAGTCGGACAACGCAATCGGAGCACGACGGCCGGCGACGGCGGCATTAGTTGGCGCTGATGGGCGACGCTATGCGTTAACCGGAACAGCCACCCGGATAGGTCGCAGCCCCGACAACGATATTGTGCTGTCCGACGCCAAGGTCAGCCGCCACCACGCCGTGATCGCCGATGACGGCCGGACGATCCTGATCACGGATCTGGGATCGGCGAACGGCGTCCGGGTGCGCCGGAAACGTATCGACCCCAGCGCCGAACTGCACGAGGGCGACCGCATCCGGATCGGCGACGAGGAATTCACCCTCGAAACCGGAGTCGACTCCTCGTCGACGTAGCCGGCGGTCGGGCGGACGTTGCATTAAGGATCCAGTAAGCGCTGTGTCGCACCGTGAGTGAGCGCAGATGCTGCACCGCAGCACCGCAACCTCACGAAAGGACAACGCACATGAAGCTTCTGCCCACCAGCATCGAGGAACAGATCGACCAGGTCGATCGCAACCGCAGCCTGATCATCGGGATCAGCGCAGGACTGCTTGCCTTCTGGTGCGTCTATCGGGTGCTGTGGTCGATCTATCTCTCGTTGACGTATGACTTTCTGTTCGGGTCACTCGTGTTCTCCATCGTGCTGTGGGGCGTGATCGGCGTCGTCGCGGCGATTGCGGCGACCGGATTTCTCACTCGCTACGCCAAGCGCCCCTGAGCCGGGAAGATGATCAATTCACCCCATCGGCCCGAGCCCCCACAGTTGCTGCCCACCACCGTCGCCGACGGCCGTGCCCCTGGTGTGTACTACCGCATCGACGGCGAGTTGGTGCCGGTGCTGCACATCTGGCTGGACGGCAGCGTGCCGGTGTTCTTCGAGCATCACGTCATTCTGTGGAAGGACCCTGCGCTCGACATCGGGCTCAGGGGTAAGGGTGCGCTCAAGCGGATGATCGCGGGCATGCAACTGCTCATGACGGAGGCGCGTGGACCGGGCCAAGTCGCGTTTTCCCGCGACGGCACCGGGCACGTGTTTCCGTTGCACCTGCAGCCGGGCGCTGCTGTCGAGGTCCGCGAGCACCAATACCTAGCGGCCACAGGCAATTTGGAATATGGATTCACCCGCCAAAAAGGAATCTCGAACATGCTGTTCGGCTCGACCGGGTTCTTCGTGGACCGGTTCGCCGCAACACAGTCAGAGGGCGTGCTGTGGCTGCACGGCTATGGCAACGTTTTCGAAAAGGTCCTCGCGCCCGGCGAGCAGATCGATGTGGAGCCGGGAAGTTGGATCTACCGTGACGAAAGTGTCCGGATGAATCCGCAGGTATATGGATTGCGCACCGGAATGTTCGGTGGCGGTGGCAATCTCGTCTTCAATCGCTTCACCGGGCCCGGTCGGGTTGGTCTTCAGTCGATGTATGTGGACATGGCCGGCGACGCGTCGACATGAGCGTGTCGACCTGTTTCTGCAACCCGATCGGCGATCTTGCCGTCGACCCCACGAGCGGCACCCTGATCGCGACGCATCCGTGCGACTGCACCATATCGATACTCGACGCGGAGGATCCGGCAGCGGCCGTCGCCATCCGGGTGGACGGTGATCCGGTGGCCGTCGCAGCGGCAGGTGGTCGCGCGGTTGTCGCGACCACCTCGGCGAGCTACGACGCCATATCGGTGCTCGATATCGACAGCAAGACCGTCTTATCGGTGCATCCGTTGGCGTTCACCGTCACCGGGATCGCCGTCAGCCCGGATGGCGCACGGGCGTTCGCGGCCAGGACGGGGCGGTTGGGCAGCGAAGTTGCGGCTGTCGATCTCGCGACGGCCGAAATCACGTCGATACCGATCACCGCGAGCGGCACGTCGAGCATCGACGTGATACGCACCGGTGCCGACGGGTATCTGTACGCGAGCATGTGCAGCCACCGCGACGGCGAACTCGTTGTCGTCGACAGTGCCCGGCGGCGGACTGTGGCGACCATCCCGGTGGGGGCGCCGGTGCGCGACATCACGCTGAGCCCGGATGGAGCTTGGGCTTATGTGCTGGCCCACCACCCGCA
>NZ_JBAPMI010000321.1:0-25722 GCF_049278535.1 Mycobacterium sp.
GCACGGCATCTCCTCAGGTAACCGTCATAGGGATATCGGGCCAATCCAGGCCGGACGGGACGGTACCTGAGATTTAGCTAAGACACAATAGGTAACCCTTACCTTACTAAGGTTAGGTTTACTTGTCACACGTCGGAGGTAGATAACCGCTGTTCAAAGGCCATCGGCCGCGACATCGAGGCGACCGGCATGCCCACCGCGGCCCCCATGGGGCGTGCTGCGCTGAGGAGATTCTTAGCGCCACCTGAACGCGCTAGCGTCCCGGGTACCCCGACTACTAAAGTAGCCAGCAATTTAGGCTAGCCTCCACTAACTAGTAGGAGGGTTGGGTTTGTTGACTGGTGGGGTCAGGGCTTCCGTTGCCGGCAGCCCGAGCGACGTGCGCGCTGAGGTCGCCGAGTTGCTCGGCGTCAGCGCCGATACCGTCGACCCCGGCGGCAACCTCATCAGCCAGGGCCTCGACTCGATCCGAATGATGTCGCTCGCCGGCCGGTGGCGCCGTCGCGGCATCGACGTCGACTTCGCCGCGCTGTCCGCCGACCCCACGGTTGAGGCATGGTCGGTGCTTGTCGCTTCAAGTCATGACGCCGCGGATGCGGATATCGCGGCGGCGCCCGCCGGCGCGCCCGAGGATGCGTTTCCGCTCGCTCCGATGCAGCACGCGATGTGGGTCGGACGCCACGACAGTCAGCCACTCGGGGGGGTGGCCGGACACCTGTATGTCGAATTCGACGGCGGGGTAATCGATCCCGAACGTCTGCGCGGTGCGGCCACGATGTTGGCGATGCGTCACCCGATGCTGCGGGTCAGGTTTCTTTCGGATGGGACCCAGCGGATCGATCAGGCTCCGGGACGGGCGAGCTTCCCGGTCATGGTCCACGACCTTCGCGATCTCGCCGGGGATGTCGTCAATCAGCGGCTGGCCGCCATTCGGGAAGCCAAATCGCATCAGCAGTTGGACGGTCAGGTGTTCGAGCTGACCCTCTCGCTGCTGCCCGGTGAAAGCTCACGCTTGCATGTCGATTTGGATATGCAAGCAGCCGACGCGATGAGCTACCGCACGCTGATGACCGACCTGGCGAAGCTGTACACGGGACAGCATCTGCCCGAATTGCAATACAGCTACCGCGAATACCGTCACGAGATTGCGCGACGGGAGGCCGGACCGCGGCACGCTCATGACACCGACCGCGACTGGTGGGCGCAGCGCATCCCCGAGCTGCCCGACCCGCCCAAGCTGCCCGCATTGAGTCGAAAAGACGTTTCCCGCAACAGCACTCGACGCTGGCAGTGGTTGGATCCGGAGACCCGCGACGCTCTGTTTGCGCATGCCCGCGCGCGCGGTGTCACCCCCGCGATGATGTTTGCCGCGGTCTTCTCGCACACGTTGGCATGCTGGTCGAGCACATCGCGATTCCTGCTGAACGTGCCGCTGTTCGGCCGCGAGGCCCTGCATCCCGACGTGGACGGCCTGGTCGGCGACTTCACCTCGTCGCTGCTGCTGGACATCGATCTGACCGCCGCGACCGATGCGGCGGCTCGGGCCCACGCCGTGCAAGACGCCGTGCGGACCGCGGCGCAGCATTCCAGTTATCCCGGCCTGTCGGTGTTGCGCGACCTTGGCCGGTACCGCGGCGCCCCCGTGCTCGCCCCGGTGGTGTTCACCAGCGCGCTCGGGCTCGGTGAGCTGTTCTGCTCCGACGTCACCGATGCTTTCGGCACACCGAGCTGGATCATCTCGCAAGGGCCGCAAGTGTCGCTGGACGCGCAGGTCACTGAATTCGACGGCGGCGTGCTGGTGAATTGGGATGTGCGCGAAGACGTCTTCCCGGCCGGTGTCATCGACGCGATGTTCGCCCACCACATCGACGAGTTGCACCGGTTGGCCTCCGCAGTTGACCAGTGGGACGTTGCCGACCCGCCGGCGCTACCCGCGGACCAGCGTGCGGTACGCGACAGCGTCAACCGCCGAACCGTCGCCCCCAGCGGAGAGACGCTGCACGAGGGTTTCTTTCGCCGTGCTGAGCTGCAGCCCGATGCGCCGGCGGTCTTCGCAAGTTCCGGTGGCCTGACCTACGCGCAGTTGCGCGAGCAGGCGTTGACGCTGGCTTCTGCCCTGCGCGCGAACGGGATTCGCGACGGTGACACGGTTGCGGTGATGGGTCCGAAAACCGCCGAACAGGTGCCCGCCCTGTTGGGGATCCTGGCAGCCGGTGGGATCTACCTGCCGATCAGTGTCGATCAGCCTCGTGACCGTGCCGAACGCATCTTGCGGTCCGGGCAGGTGAAGCTGGCCCTGATTTGTGGCGGCGAGCAAGTCTCGTTGCCGGTGCCCGCGTTGACGATCGCGGACGTACTGACCGACGCGCCTGTCGACGCTGAGATCGACGTCGCAACAACCGATCCCGCCGCGATCGCCTATGTGCTGTTCACCTCGGGCTCAACCGGAGAACCCAAGGGCGTCGAAGTCACTCATGATGCCGCGATGAACACCGTGGAGTTCATCGCCCGGCATTTCGAGATCGGACCCGCGGATAAGTGCCTGGCGCTGTCGACACTGGAAGGCGACATCTCGGTGATGGATGTCTTCGTCACCATGCGGACCGGTGGATCGATCGTGGTGGTTGACGAAGCGCAGCGGCGCGATCCCGATGCCTGGGCTCGCCTCATCGATACCCATCAGGTCACGGTGTTGCACTTCATGCCGGGCTGGCTGGAGATGCTGAGTGAGGTTGGAGCGGGGCGCCTTTCGTCGGTGCGGGTAATCCCGACCGGCGGCGACTGGGTGCGGCCCGAGGTGGTACGTCGCCTGCGGGCCGAGTCGCCCGGGCTGCGTTTCGCCGGGTTGGGCGGAGCGACCGAAACCGCAATTCACAACACAATTTTCGAGATCGGCGATGTGGACCAGCTTCCCGCGGAGTTGACCGCTCTGCCGTTCGGCACACCGCTTTCCAACAATGTCTGCCGGGTAGTCAACGACATGGGCGGCGATTGCCCCGACTGGGTCGCCGGTGAACTGTGGATCTCCGGTCGCGGCATCGCGCGGGGCTACCGCGGACGTCCGGATCTCACCGCCGAACGATTCGTCGAACACGACGGCCGAACCTGGTATCGCACCGGCGATTTGGCCAGATACTGGCCGGACGGCGTCCTGGAGTTCGTCGGGCGCGGCGATAACCGAGTCAAGATCAGCGGCTACCGAGTCGAAATCGGTGAGGTCGAGGTAGCGCTGCGCCAGATCCCGGGCGTGGCAATAGCGGTCGCAGCATTGGTGACTGCCTCGGGCGGTGCCGATGTGTTGGCTGCCGCCATCCGCGCCGACGATCCATCTCTCACGGTCAATGCAGTGCGCGAGGCCATGGCCGAACGTGTTCCCGCGCACATGATCCCCCAGCACATGTCACTGGTCGAGCACATACCGTTCACGCTCGGGGGCAAGGTCGACCGACGCGCGGTCGCGGCCCAGCTCGCCGCCGCGGTCGCTGATGCGGCCCCTCCTGATCGCCGTGCACCAGCGACACCGCTGGAGTCCGCTCTCGCGGCGATCGTTGGTGACGTCCTTCGCGCCGACGCGGTCGGTGTTGGTGATGACTTCTTTGCCTTGGGCGGGGATTCGGTGCTGGCGACGCAGGCCGTCGCTCGCATCCGGGCCTGGCTCGACACCCCCGACGTGATCGTTGCCGACATCTTCGCCACCCGAACCGTTTCCGCGCTTGCCGACATGCTCACCCGCCGCGAGTCCGACTCCGATCGACTCGGTCAGGTCGCCGAGCTGTACCTGGAAGTCATTCACATGGACGCTGGCCATGTCGCGGCGGCGGTCGCTGGAAATGAAGCAGTGCAATGATTTTCGATAACCTGACGGCTGTGCGCAAGAAGGAGTTTCCGCCCTGGATCAAGCGGGTGCCCGGCCGCGGCGGGGGAGGGCGCGCGGGCGCCACCGTGATATTTCCGCATGCCGGCGGAGCGGCCGTGGGCTATCGCAAGCTGGCGACCGCATTGGCTGCCGCGGGCGACACCTACATCGTGCAATACCCGCAGCGGGCCGAACGACTCCACGAGCCTGCCGCCCAGACCGTCCAGGACCTGGCCCGTGGCCTGTTCGTGGCAGGCCCTTGGCGTCAGTTCGCGCCGCTGCGACTCTTCGGTCACAGCATGGGCGCTGTCGTCGCCTTCGAGTTCGCCAGGATCGCCGAGTCCCGCGGGGCTGCAGTAGAACGGTTGTGGGCGTCGGCAGCTCCGGCACCATCGGCTGTCGAGGCTAAGCCCGATTTGCCCACCAACCACGACGATCTCATCGTCGACATTACCGATTTCGGTGGGACCGACGCCGAGCTGCTTGCCGACCCAGAAATTGCCGAGCTGCTGGTCACCGCGGTGCGGGCCGATTATGCCGCAATCAATCGCTACACCTGTAGCCCCGATACCCAAATCGCCTCTGACATCCACGTGTTGGGCGCCCGCGAAGACCGCCGCGTCGACGCCGCCGAACTGCAGCAGTGGGAGGGGCACACCGCGGGCGCCTTCGAGCTGTCCTGGTACGACGGCGGACATTTCTATCTCGACGATCACATCGATGCCGTCGCCGAGCAGGTGAATGCCGGTGGCTGAGGACACGTTCGGGGCCGGCGCCGATCCGGTCGTCATCATCGGGATGGCGATGGAAGCGCCGGGCGGTATCGACACCGCGGACGGATATTGGGAATTGTTGTCCCATGGCCGCGAGGCGCTGAGCCCGTTTCCCACCGACCGTGGCTGGTCGGTCCGCGACCTGTTCGCCGGATCACGGCGCAACGGTTTCAAGGAGATTCATGACCGGGGTGGATTCCTCACCGGCGCGACGACATTCGACCCGGAGTTCTTCGGTATTTCACCGCGGGAGGCCGTCGCGATGGATCCCCAGCAGCGCGTTACGTTGCGGGTGTCCTGGCGGGCTCTGGAGAACAGCGGCATCAATCCCGACGACATGGCGGGCCACGACATGGGCTGCTATCTCGGTGCGTCGGGCACCGGCTACGGACCTAACATGGCCGAGTTCTCCGAATACAGCGGCCATCTGCTTGCCGGCACGGCCCTGAGCGTGATATCCGGCCGGATCGCGTACACCCTGGGATCGATGGGTCCGGCCGTGACGATCGACTCGTCGTGCGCGTCGGCGCTGGTTGCATTTCACGCCGCCGTCCGTGGATTGCAGAACGGCGACTGCGACGTGGCGCTGGCCGGCGGCGTGAACGTGCTGGGCTCGCCCGGATTCTTCGTCGAGTTCTCCAAACAGCACGCCCTTTCCGACGACGGCCACTGCCGCGCCTACAGCGCGCAGGCCAGCGGGACCGTGTGGGCGGAGGGAGCGGCGGTCTTTGTGCTGCAACGGAAGTCGGCGGCTGTACGCGACCGGCGGCACATTCTTGCTGAAGTGCTCGGTAGCGCCACCAACCACGACGGCCGCAGCGCCGGCCTCAGCGCGCCAAACTGCGCGGCACAAATCAATCTGTTCCGCCGCGCCATCGCCCAGGCGGGCATCCGTCCAGACGAGGTCGGCATGGTCGAAGGGCACGGCACCGGAACCAGGCTCGGTGACCGCACCGAACTGCACTCGCTGGCGGCCACGTACGGCGACACCGAACCCGGGCGCGGAGCCCTGCTGGGGTCGGTGAAATCGAACCTGGGTCACGCGCTGGCCGCCAGTGGCGCACTGGGGCTGGCCAAGATTCTGGTAGCCGCCGAGCACGGTGCAATACCGGCCACCTTGCACGCAGCCGAAGCGAGCCCGGAGATCGACTGGGAAAAACAAGGTTTGCGTCTCGCGACAGCCCTGACGCCGTGGCCCGCGGTCGATGGGCAACGCGTCGCGGCCACGTCGGCATTCGGGATCGCCGGCACCAACGCCCATGTCATCGTCGCACTGCCCGAGGTCGCGTGATGCTCGCGCAACCGCTTCCCGATGCCCGCGTACCGGTACTGCTGTCGGCGCATGACGAAACACTCATCACGCAGGGCGCGTGGGAAATCCTCGGCTACCTCGACCGACTCGGCACGGACCACGATCCGACGCTCGACATCGCGTGCACCCTCAGCCGCTTACGACGGGTGCGACGCCACCGGGCCGTGGTCCGCGCGGCGGATCGCAGCGAACTGGTGGCCGGGCTATCGGCGCTGGCCCACGACGAAGAGCATCCCTTGGTTGCCCGGTCGTCGAAAAGTGTTGTGCCATCGACTGCTTTCGTGTTTCCCGGTCAGGGCAACCAATGGCAGGCGATGGGTGCCGACGCCTACCGCGGACTGCCCGCCTACCGCGCGGAGGCCGATCGCTGCGCAGAGGCGTTCGCCGCGGCGGGGCTGCCGTCGCCGCTGGCTTATTTGCAGGGTGACGACGACCAGAACTGGTCGCGGACCCAGATTCAGGGCGCGCAATTCGTCCACGCGATCAGCTTGGCGGCGCAGTGGCGATTCTGCGGCGTGGTCCCCGGCATCACCATTGGACACAGCCTCGGCGAGGTGGCGGCGGCCTACCTCGCCGAGAAGATCTCCTTACCCGACGCGGTCGCACTGGTCGGTGCGCGCGCGGCGGCCGTTGACCGGCTGACCGGGCACTACGCGATGGCGGTGCTCGGTGCCGGCCTCGACGAAGCGCAGGCGCTGATCGGCGAAATACCGGACTGGCTGGAGGTATCCGCGGTCAATGGGCCATCAGCCACCGTGGTGTCGGGGGGTCACGACGGGGTGGTCGCCGTCGCTGAGTTGGCCAAGCGACGCGGCGTGTTCGCCCATCAGCTCACGGTGGACTATCCGGGTCATACCAGCGCGCTGCGGCCGCTGCACGCCGACCTGGATCAGTGGCTACCCAAGTCGAACTTCCGCGACAGCCGGATGGCCTTCATCGGCTCGGCGACGGGCGCCGAAGTCGGCAGCGACATCGATTTTGCGAGCTATTGGTATGAAAGTCTCTGCAGTACAGTGCGCTTTGACCGCGCGGTGGTCACCGCGCAGAAATGCGGCGCCGACACCTTCGTAGAATTGTCCGCACATCCTTCCCTGGTGTACCCGTTGGTCGAACTCGTCGGCGACGACTCGGCGGTGATCGTCGGTTCGGGTCACCGCGACGCGCCAATCGCTGATATGTTGTCGGCGAACATCGCCGCCGTCGCGATCGCCGATCCCGGTTACCCGTGGGCCGACACCCTGCCGGGGGGAGCCCGACCACCGTTGCGCGGATTCCCGAATGCTCCGATGCGGGCCGTGCATCTGTGGGCCGCGCCGGAACCCGGGACCGGCAAGGTCGCCGGGCAGACCGCAGCACTGACGATCGCCGTCGAGGATTGGCAGCCAGCGGGATTGCCGACGTCTGACGGGGGCACCCGTTGCGGCATCGCGATCGTGGGCGACAGCAGGCTGACGCGGCTACTGGCCGGCGCCGCGTCGACGCATGAAGGATGTGCGGTGGTGCCGCCGGGCGAAGCGGAAATCGTCGCAGTGATCGCGCCGGAACTCGACCAGCTTGACGCGGTCGACGCTGTCACGCAGATCGCCGGCCGAGCAGATGCGGGCTTACCGGACTACGACGCGATCATCGGGCCGCGATGCCGAGCTGTCTGGCTGCTCACCGCCGGCGGGGAACGGGTCCTGGCCGATGACGCGGGCCCCAGGCCCGCGCAGTCTGCGCTGGCTGCGATGCACCGCAGCGTCGGCTTCGAATTCGGCGACCAGACGTTCGGGAGTCTTGATCTTCCCATGGGCGGCGTCGATGAGCTGAGCGCAGTCGCTGTCATCGATGCCCTACTCGGTGATACGGGCGTGATGGCGTTGCGCGCCAACACCGTTGAGGCCACGCGCACGCCGCAGCGATTCGTCCGGGCGCTCCGCCAGGACGCCGAGTCCGTGACCGCGCGACCGCTCGACATGACTGCCCTGGAAAACGTGGTGATAACCGGCGGCAGCGGAGCCATCGGACAGCGTTACGCGCAGTACTGCATCCAGCACGGAGCCCGCAGGGTGATCCTGTTGAGCCGCAACGGCGTCGAACCTGAAGTACTGAACCGCCTGGCCGGACAGTATCGCGTGGAAGTGCTTGCCCCGCAGTGCGATATCACCGACTGGTCAGCAGTATCGGCAGCCGCCGCCGAATCGGCGGGTGGCGGCGCATCGATGCTGATTCACACCGCGGGGATCGCGACGGCAACCCTGCGCGCCGACCTCACCGGCGCGGGCGTAGCGGCGGTGTGCGCCGCGAAGGTGACCGGGCTGGCGGCGATGGCCGATGTGTGGCCGTTGCGGCCAGACTGCCGGATCTTGGCCTGCTCGTCGGTGTTCGGGGTCTGGGGCGGTCACGGTCACGCCGCGTATGCGGCGTCGAACCGGATTCTCGACGCGCTGGCCGCCCAGCTGCGTTCGCGGGGCCTGGACTGCACGGCGATTCGATGGGGACTCTGGCAGGACGCCGGCGTCGTGGCGGCGGATGAGATCGCCCGCACCCAACGCTCGGGCCTGGTCGCAATGCGGCCCGAGGTGGCGGTCGACGCCAGCCTGGGTCGATTTGACGGCGATCCGCTGATTTTCGATGCTGACTTCGACCGGCTCCGAGTGTTCTTCGAAAGTCAGGGAATTGCAATGCCGCTCCCGACGGGTACTGAGGATCTCGGGCGGCACAACGGCTTACATGGCCAACCTCTAGCCGACGTCGTGCGCGCCGAGCTTGCCGCGACATTGCATGTGAGCGACTCGGTGTCGATCGACCCGACCACATCGCTGATCGACCTCGGCCTGGATTCGCTGTTGGCGCTCGACCTGCGTCGGCGACTACGCCGGGCCGTGGGGCACTCGGCTCCGGTGGCGCGGATGCTCGGCGGAATCACCGTGAGCGAACTCATCGACGTCTTGGGGTCCGGCGCGGCCAACGGCCAAGATATGAGGAAGGTTGGGATCGACGCGTGACTGACACGACCGGCCTCGGCACGATCGAAGCGCAGCGCCTGGAATTGCTGCGCCGCAAGATCGCCGAGCGTGGACTGGCCCGACCGGCCGCCGCCCCGGACGCTGACGCCGCCACCGACGCCGAGCAGCGGCCGCAGCTGTCCGATGGTCAACGCCGGATGTGGTTCGTCCAGTCGGTCGACCCCGCCAGCGCGCTGCTCAACATCTGCGTTTCCTACCGCGTCACCGGCAATGTCGATGTCGCGCGGCTGCGAGATGCGGTGGAAGCCGTTGCGGTGCGGCACCCGATATTGCGCACGACCTACCAGATCGACAGTGCCGGCGATCCGTATCCGGTTACTCGCGACGATATTCGGCCGGACTGGGCCGAGCACGACCTGTCCGGACTTGCCGAGCAAGCTCGGCGGCTCAGGCTGGAAGTGTTGGCGCAGCGGCAGTTTGCGCAGCCGTTCGAGCTGACCAAGGATTCACCGCTGCGGATCGCGGTCGCGCGCGTGGCCGCCGACGAACTGGTGCTGCTTCTGACCGCGCATCACATCGCCTGGGACGACGGTTCGTGGGCTCCGTTCTTCACCGATCTCACCCGCGCCTACGCTGAGGGCACCACCGCCACACCGGTGAGTGTTACGGCCGACCCGATGCGCAGCAGCGACGACGACCACGCCTACTGGCGCTCGTTGATGACGGATCTTCCTGAGCCACTTGAGCTTCCCGGGGTCAACGGTTCGGTGGTGCCAAGCACCTGGCGCGCGCAGCGGGCCACCGCGCGGCTGTCGGCGCAGACCATCGACCGCGCCGCGGCCCTCGCCAGGGAAACCGGAGCTACGCCGTACATGGTGTTGATGGCAGCGTTCGGCGCGTTGGTCTATCGGTACACGCACGCATCGGATTTCCTCGTAGCCACTCCGGTGCTGAACCGCAGTGCGGGTACCGAGAACGCGATCGGTTACTACGGCAACACCCTGGTAATGCGGATGCGCCCGGAGCCGCGGCAGACATTCCGTGAGCTCCTCGTGCAAACCCGGGACAGCGCTGTGGGCGCGCTCGCCCACTCCCGCGTCGACCTGGAATGGCTGGTGCGGGCCTCCAACCCCGACCGCAGGCACGGGGCGGAGCGCATGACGCGGGTCAGCTTCGGATTGCGGGAGCCCGACGGCGGCGGGTTCTGCCCCCCTGGGGTGCAATGCGAGCGCGCCGAGTTACGTGGCCACGTCAGCCAGTTGCCGTTGAGCCTGATGGTCGAGCTGAACAGCGCCGCAGAGGGTTCCGGTCGCGAGGCGGTTGTCGAAGCCGAGTATCTGGTCGAGGTTTTGGATCGCCCACTGGTGGATCAACTGCTGCGGCACTACGCCGTTCTGTTGGATAATGCGCTGGCCGAACCGGATACCACGCTATCGGCCTGTGCAATGATGAGTGCGGCCGACGCCGAGTGGTTGCGCCAGGCCTCTTCCGGCGAAAACTTCACCACGCCGGCCGGCACGCTGCCTGGGCTGGTCGCTCGGCGCGCAGCACTGACGCCGGACGCCGTCGCCGTCGTCTACGAAGGCCGTCGATACAGCTACTGCGAGATCGACCAAGAATCAAACCAATTGGCGCACTGGCTGATCGGCCACGGTATCGGCACTGAAGACCGAGTAGCGGTGTTGCTCGACAAGTCACCGGAACTGGTCATCACCGCGCTGGGCATTCTCAAAGCCGGCGGGGTCTACCTGCCCGTCGACCCGACCTATCCGGACGACCGGGTGGCGTTCATCCTGGATGACGCCGCTGCAAAATTGGTTCTGCGTGAGCCGGTTTCGGAGCTGGCGGACTATCCGGTCACCGCGCCGGGAAGCGATGACCTGCTTCGGCCGCTCGGTCCGAGCAACACCGCCTACCTGATCTACACCTCGGGTTCGACCGGGCTGCCGAAGGGCGTGCCGGTGCCACATGCGCCGATCGCCGAGTACTTTGTGTGGTTCGGCGACGAGTATCGAGTCGACGAAACCGATCGGCTGCTCCAAGTAGCCTCGCCGAGCTTCGACGTCTCGATCGGCGAGATCTTCGGCACCCTGATTTGTGGCGCCCGACTGGTGATTCCGCGTCCGGACGGGCTACGCGACATCGGATATCTGACCGAGCTGTTGCGACGCGAGGGCATCACCTCGATGCACTTCGTTCCGTCGCTGCTGGGGTTGTTCTTGTCCCTGCCCGGCGTCAACCAGTGGCGCACCTTGCGTCGGGTGCCCATCGGTGGCGAGCCGTTGCCCGGTGAGATCGCCGACAAGTTCCACGCTACGTTCGATGCGCTGCTGTACAACTTCTACGGACCCACCGAAACCGTCGTGAATGCCACCAGCTACCCGGTGCAAGGCGCCCAGGGGACCAGAGTGGTGCCGATCGGCCGGCCCAAGATCAACACCCAGCTGCATCTGCTCGACGACGCGCTGCAACCGGTACCTGTGGGGGTGATCGGCGAAATCTACATCGGCGGAACACATGTGGCGCGCGGTTACCACCACAGACCAGGCCTGACCAGTGAACGTTTCATCGCCGACCCGTTCACGCCGGGCGCGCGGCTGTACCGCTCGGGCGACCTGGCGCGCCGAAATGCCAACGGCGACATCGAATTCGTCGGCCGTGCGGACGAACAGGTGAAGATCCGCGGCTTCCGCATCGAACTGGGCGAGGTCGGTGCGGCCATCTCGGTCGACCCCAGCGTTGGGCAAGCTGTCGTGGTGGCGGCGGACCTGCCACAGTTGGGCAAGAGCTTGGTGGGCTATGTGACCCCGGCCGACGGCGCCGGCTGCGACTCCATCGATCTCGATCGGATCCGGGCAAGGGTGGCGGCAGCACTGCCGGAGTACATGACGCCGGCAGCCTATGTCGTGCTCGACGAGATACCGATCACGGCGCACGGCAAGATCGACCGCACGGCGTTGCCGGAGCCGGATATCATGGCCAAGGCGCAATACCGCGAACCCGCCACCGCGACCGAACGCCGGGTCGCCGCACTGTTTTCCGACCTACTTGGTCACGGGCGGGTCGGTGTGGACGACTCGTTCTTTGATCTCGGCGGTCATTCGCTGGTAGCCACCAAGCTGGCCACCGCGATCCGATCGGAATGCGGGGTCGAGCTGGGTATCCGGGACATCTTCGAACTCGGCACCGTGGGACTGTTGGCGCAGCGGGTCGATGCGCTGCGGTCCGGTGGGCGGGCGCAGGCCCGGCCCAAGCTCGTCGCGACCTCCCACGACGAGCCACTGCCGCTGTCGGCGTCGCAGGTGCGCAGCTGGTTCGCCTACCGCGTCGATGGGCCGAGCCCGGTGAACAACATCCCGTTCGCCGCCAAGTTGACCGGACCGTGGGACATCGACGCGCTGATCGCGGCGGTGGGTGACGTCGTTGCCCGCCACGAAATCCTGCGCACCACTTACGTCGACGCAGACGGCGTTCCCTACCAGGCGGTCAACCCGGCCGCCGACCTGACGGTGCGCCGTGCGCAGGGCGACGGCGACACGTGGTTGCAGGAACAACTCGAGGCCGAGCGCAGGCACCGCTTCGAACTCGACCGCGAGTGGCCGATCCGGGTCGCCGTGCTGCACACCGGCGATGCCGGCGAACACGTGCTGTCGTTGGTGGTCCATCACATCGCCTCCGACCACTGGTCCGCCGGCGTGCTGTTCGCCGACGTCATCACCGCCTATCGCGCACGCCGCAACGGTGAGGCACCACCGTGGGCGCCGCTTCGCGTGCAGTACGCGGATTACGCTGCGTGGCAACGCACTTTCCTGGGCGACCCGGGTGGCCAGGAGACAACGGTCGCCGCCGAGCAGCGGGACTACTGGACGAGTCAGCTCGCCGGCTTGCCAGAGGACAGCGGGCTTCGGCCCGACTTCCCGCGACCCCGGGTACCGAGCGGCGATGGTGAATCGGTGACATTCCGCATCGATTCCAGCACCCGCGCCAAGCTCGCCGAGCGATGCCGCGAGATGGGCGTCACCGAGTTCATGGCGCTGCAAGCCGCCGTCGCGGTGGTGTTACACAAGGCCGGAAGCGGCGTGGACATCCCCTTGGGCACGCCCGTCGCCGGGCGCTCCGAGGCCGAACTCGACCAACTGATCGGCTTCTTCGTCAATATTCTGGTGCTGCGCAACGACTTACGTGGAAATCCCACGCTGCGTGACGTGCTGACCCGGGCGCGTGAGACCGCGCTTGCCGCCTACGCGCACCAGGACCTGCCGTTCGACCGAGTGGTCGACAGCGTCAGCCCGATGCGGTCGTTGTCGCGTAACCCGCTGTTCCAGGTCATCGTGCACGTACGCGATCACCTGCCCGCCTCACGGGTCATCGAATCGGCGTCCCACGGCGGCCAGGACACCGTCTGTACCTCATTGGACCCGGTTTTCGACATGGCGCACGCCGACCTCAGTGTCAACTTCTTCGGCACCGACGGCTCCGACGACACGGGCTATAACGGCCACCTCATCTTCCGCACCGAGCTGTACCAACGGAACACCATCGAACGGTTGGCCGACTGGCTGACTTTAGTGGTGACCGAGTTCGCTGACGACATCGATCAGAGCCTGCGCGACGTGGTGTTGACGGACTCCGACGAGCAGCGCCGAATTCTGACCGAGTGGAGCCACGGCGATCAACCACCGGCCGACCGGGCACGCACAGTGCCGGAAATGCTGGAGTCCAGCAGGCAGTGCGGAGCCGGGCGAATCGCGGTGCGGTGTGGGGGCGAGGATCTCGACTACGCCGGGCTTCATCGTCGTTCAGACAATCTGGCGGCGCTACTGGCAGATCGCGGTGTGCGGCCGGGCTCCTTTGTCGGGCTGTCGACACGGCGGGGCATCGACATGGCGGTGGCGCTGGTGGCCATCGTCAAGGCCGGCGCAGCGTACTTCCCGATCGATCCCGCCTATCCGTTGGCCCGCAAGCAGTTCATGCTCGACGATGTGCAGCCCCAGGTTGTGGTGGCGACGGTCGAGGCGGTCGACACCATGCCGGAAGATTCCGACGCGACCCTGGTGAGGCTCGACGATCCCGAGGTGCGGACCGTAGTGGAGGGATCGGACCCGCCCACGTCGAAGCCGCGGCTTCCACATCCCGACGATCCGATGTATCTGGTGTTCACGTCCGGTTCGACCGGAAAGCCCAAGGGGGCGGTGGGTACTCAACGTGGGATGGCGGCCCGACTGGATTGGCAGTTGCGACATTATCCGCCGCGGTCCGAGGACATCCGCTTGTCGCAGGCATCGATGACGTTCCTCGAGGGCGGCATGGAACTGCTGGCCGGTCTGGCTGCGGGTGCCACCATGATCCTGGCCGACGACGCCGAACATCGCGATGCGGAAGCCCTTGCGGCGCTGATGAAACGCGAATCCGTCGCACAAATCACCGCGGTGCCCAGCTTGGTGTCCGCGCTGGTGGACAGTGCGCCGGATTCGGTGCGATCGCTGGCGCGGCTGGTATGCGGCGGAGAGCCGGTGAGTGTCTCGCTGCTGCAGCGACTGGCCGCGGCGTGCGCCGACAGCGGCGGCCAAGGTCCCGAGCTGCTGAACAACATCGGCTCCACTGAGACCTCGGGCGCCGTGTCCCGCGGGCCACTGGCACCGCCATGCCCGCTTGTCGGCACACCGGTCGCGGGCGCGCAAGCCTATCTGCTGGACGACGGGCTGCGCCCGGTGCCCGTCGGCGTGGTCGGCGAGTTGTACTACGCCGGCGATCAATTGGCGCGCGGCTACTGGAAACGCCCCAGCCTGACCGCATCGCGCTTCGTCGCCAATCCGTTTGGCGCCGAGCCCGGCGGCCGGTTGTATCGCAGCGGCGACCTCGCCCGCTGGACCGACGATGGCCGACTGGAGTTCGCCGGCCGCGCTGACCATCAGGTGCAGGTTCGCGGTTTCCGCGTCGAGCTCGCCGAGGTCGAAGCCGCACTGGCCGCAGCAGACGGCGTCGCCGCAGCTGCGGCCCGCACCTGGGAGGTGCACGACGGCACCAGCCTCGCCGGTTACGTTGTGCCGCAACGGGCTATGACCGATGACACCGAGAAGGCGGCGTTTGCCGCCGCGGTGCGCGCAGCGCTCAGCACGACCCTGCCCGGCTACATGGTGCCGTCGTCGCTGACCGTGCTCGACTCGATGCCGAAGACGGAGTCGGGCAAGCTGAATCGGCCGGGCCTTCCACGGCCGGCGGTCAGCACCAGTGGCCACGCCGAACCGTCGCGAACCGACACCGAACGTGCGCTGGCCACCGTGTTCGCCGACTTGCTGTCAACCCCCGACGTCGGGCGATTTGACGACTTCTTCGCACTCGGCGGCGACAGCATCCTTTCGGTCCAATTAGCCTCGCGGGCAAGGGCTGTCGGCCTGCCGATCAACCCGCGCATGATCTTCGAGAACCCGACCGTGGAGCAGTTGGCCGCCGCTGTGGACGCGCTCAACGCAGCGGGCGACGGCGATTCGCCGCACCATGTGGACGAGGCGAATGAGACCCGGTTCGAGCCGATGAGCACTTCCGGTCTGTCAGCTACCGACTTGGCTGCGGTGACGCAGCTGTGGTCGAAGTCGCGCGACGGTACGTCATGACAGCCGCGGAAGCCGAAGCCCAGATCGATGTGGCGCCCGACATCGAGGACGTGATGGCGCTCAGCCCTTTGCAGGAGGGGCTGTATTCGCTGACCGCGCTGGCCGAGTTCACCGCGGGGGAACGCGCCGACGATCCGTATGTGATCGGAATGGCGGCCGACATTTTCGGGTCCCTGGACGTCGACCTGCTGCGCGACTGTGCGGCGAAGATGTTGATACGGCACCCCAATCTTCGCGCCAGCTTCTTCAGTCGGGGGATTGCGCGTCCCGTGCAGATCGTGCCGTCGCGAGTCGAGCTGCCGTGGCAAGATGTGGCCGCCGCCGAGCAGGACATCGAGGTGCTGGAAGCCGACGAACGGCGACGGCCGTTTGACCTCGAACGACTACCGGCGATCCGTTTTCTGCTGATCGAATTACCCAATGCACGTTGGCGATTGGTGATCACCGCGCACCATATCGTGATTGACGGTTGGTCGCTGCCGGTGTTCGTCACCGAGATGATGCTTCTGTATCGCGCCGGCGGCGACCCCGGTGCGCTGCCAGTCGCGCCACGTCCTTACCGGGACTACATCGGCTGGCTCGCCGGTCGCGATCAGGAAGAGAGCCAACGGGTTTGGCGTGAGCATCTCGCTGCGCTTCCGGGTCCGACCGTGCTGGCAGGGGCCTACGGCGGGGACGATGCCGCACGGACGGCGGCGCGCCTGCCGCGGCGGACCGAGTTGCAGCCGGGCGCGGATGCCACCGAGCGGCTGGTCACGGGTGCCCGTTCCCGCGGGGTCACGCTGAACACACTGCTGCAGACGGCCTGGGCGGTGATCTTGTCACGCCTGATCGACCGCACCGACGTCGTGTTCGGGGTGACGGTATCGGGCCGGCCCGCCGAGCTGGCCGGCGTCGAGACCATGGTCGGTCTGTTCATCAACACCGTGCCGTTACGAGTCCGGCTGAACGACGCCGCCACGGTCGGGGACCAGTGTCGCGCCGTGCAACGAGATTCGGCGATACTGCGCGAACACAGCTATCTCGGGCATGCCCAGCTGCGGGCTTTGGGCGGCGTCGGCGAGATGTTCGACAGCCTGCTGGTCTATGAGAACTTCCCGACCGGGGGCATCTCGGCGGGTGAGGCTCTGACCAGTACGGGTGTCACCTTCCGGCCCGCCGCCGTGGAAAGCCTCACCCATTTCCCGGTCGTCCTCGCCGCGCACATGGGGGACGACGGTCTGGTGCTGATGGTCGAAGTCATCGACGGAGCTCTGGGCAACACCACCGCGGCGGCGCTCGGCCAGCGGCTGCTTTCCACCGCCGAGCAGCTGCTGGATCGATGGGATTGCCCGCTACGCGAGGTCAGCATCCTGCTCGCCGATGAGGCGGCGCCGCTGGGTGCCAGGTCGGCGGGATCGACCACGGCGCAGGGGATTCACACCCGGTTCGCAGCGGTCGCCGCGCAGACACCTGACCACCCGGCCGTCACTTGGGCGGGCGGGACACTGAGCTACCGCGAGCTCGACACGGCGGCCAACCGGCTGGCCGGTGTGCTTGCCGCCCGCGGCGCGGGTAGTGAAACCCCGGTTGCGATTAAGCTTTCCCGTGGCCCGCAATACATCGTCGCGATTCTCGCGGCGCTCAAAGCGGGCGCCACATATGTTCCGTTGGAGCCGGGTATGCCCGCCGAGCGGGTGGACTCCATTCTTCGTCAAAGCGGCGCGACGATTGTCATCGACGACGAGTTCAGGGCCGACGGTCCCGACGATTTCCAGCCCGTCGACGTGAACCCTCAGCAGGCGGCCTACGTGGTTTTCACCTCCGGGACTACCGGAGAACCCAAGGGCGTCATCGGAACTCATGCCGCGGTCGCCGCGTATGTCGACGACCATCTGGACCATGTGCTAAGGCCCGCGGCGGCTCGGCTGGATCGGCCGCTGTGCATTGCGCACGCGTGGTCCTTCGCGTTCGACGCGGCCTGGCAGCCGTTGGCCGGGCTGCTCGGTGGGCACGTGGTGCACGTCGTCGACGAACACACCCAAACCGATGCCGAGGCGTTGGTCGCGGCCATCGCCGAGCACGGTGTCGACATGATCGACACCACCCCATCGATGTTCGCGCAATTGAGGGCGGCCGGGTTGCTGACCCGGGTCCCGCTGGCGGTTCTGGCGCTGGGCGGCGAAGCGCTCGGTGGCGGTGCCTGGTCGTTCATCCGAATGCAGTGCCGCCGCACGGCGATGACGGCTTTCAACTGCTATGGGCCCACCGAGACCACTGTCGAGGCGGTGGTGGCCGCGATCGACGATCACGATGAGCCGTCGATCGGGCGGCCGACCCAGGACACCCGCGGCTACGTGCTCGACTCCGCATTGCGCCCGGTGCCCTACGGCGTTGCGGGGGAGTTGTACCTCGGTGGCGCCCAATTGGCCCGCGGCTACCTGGGCCGCGCACCGGAGACCGTTCAGCGCTTTGTTGCCGATCCTTTCGTCGCCGGCGAAAGGATGTATCGCACCGGCGATTTGGTCCGACGTCAACCCGATGGATCGCTGAGCTACGTGGGGCGCGCCGATGCGCAGGTGAAAATCCGCGGTCATCGGGTGGAGCCCGCCGAGATCGCGGTGGCGCTCGATTCACACCCCGCAGTGCGGCATGCCAGCGTCGTGGTACACGAATGCCAGGGCGTTCCGCGACTGACCGCGTATGTGGCGCTGAGGGATTCGGCGGGCACATCGCGGTCGGTCGCCGAGCTGCGGCGCATGCTGATCACCCGGCTGCCCCGCTATATGGTCCCGCAGCGCATCGTCGTCGTCGACGACATCCCGCTCACGTCCAACGGAAAACTGGACGAAGCCGCCTTGGCGGCAATCGACTCGGCGGCTTTGGCGGAGTCGGGCGAAACCGAGCCCGAGACGGCCACCGAGTCGGCTTTGATCGAATTGCTCACGGAAATCTTGCAGGTCACCAGGATCGACCCAAACGCTGATTTTCTGGAGTTGGGCCTGGACAGCATTGTGGCCCTCTCGGTCGTACAGTCGGCCCGCCGGCGCGGTATCCCGCTGCGCGCCAGGCTGGTACTGGAGTGTGGCAGTGTCCGTGAACTCGCCGGCGCCATCGACGCCGAAGCGGCCGAACCTGCCCGTGCGACGGCCGACCACGAAGCGGAAAGCGGGCCGATACCGCTGCTGGCCAATGCACATTGGCTCTACGAAGTCGGTGAGCCGCGCAGACTGGCACAGGCTGAGGCCATTCGGTTGCCCGCCGAGGTGACCGGTGAGCAACTACGCGCGGCGCTGGCAATCATCGCCAATGGCCACGAGGTGCTGCGCACTCGCCTGGACCGCGCCACCATGACCCTGCACGCCGGGCAATCCGCCGACTTCCTCACCGAGGTCTCGGTTCCGGGCGACATGCAGGCAGCCGTCGCAAGCCACACCGGGCAGGCCATCGACAGCCTGGATCCAGAACGCGGAAAGCTAACGGCAGCAGTCTGGTTGCGGCCATCGAGCGGCCAGAGCGTGCTACTGCTGGCCGCCCACGTCCTTGCCATGGATCCGGTGTCGTGGCAGGTGGTGCTCGGCGAGTTGGACGCGACCCTGCATGCACTCATCGCCGGACGGACGCCGGCCCCCATCCGTGAGCAGACCAGTTACCGGCGGTGGGTGCGGGCCCTTACCGAGCGAGCCGAATCGCTTGACAGCGAACCATATTGGATCGCGCAGCTTGGCGGCGACGACCCAGAGTTGGGCCGGCGTCGGCTCATTCCCGACAGCGACCGAGCCGGCGGGCTGCTGGTGCAGACGGCGATGCTCGACGCGGCTGCCACTGCGCGGTTGCTGAAATCCGGGTTGCCGGTCTTCGAGATTCTGATCGCGGCGACCTCGCGGATGGTGACCCGGTGGCGACAACACCGCGGCCAGCCGACACCGCCGCCGCTGCTCGCGCTGGAAACACACGGCCGCGCCGACACCTTGTTCGACGACACGGCCGGCGGCGGCATCATCGACACCACCGAGACCGTCGGACTTCTCAGCGCGATCTATCCGCTGCGGGTAGACACCGAGGATCCGCGTCAGGTGACCGAACTACTGACGACCATCCCCGGCGACGGCATCGACTACGGCCTGCTACGTTACCTGCGCGGCGACACCGCCAGCCGCCTCGCAACCTTTAGCGGACCGCAGCTACTGCTGAATTATCTGGGCCGCGCCGAAGTTGGCGGCACCAGCGGACTGTGGCTGGATCGTGCCCTCCTGAACGGTGTTTCGCCGCTGCCCGAGCCTGAACTCGCGGTGCGTTACGAGCTGAGCCTGCTGGCCACCGTGCTTGGCAGCGGTGCCCACCAAGTGCTGGTGACTCAGTGGCGCGCGCTGCCCGGCATCCTCAGCGAATCGGACATCGCCGCATTGCAAGCACTGTGGACACAAGCGCTCGAGGAGATCGTGACATGACCACACTTGCCGTGCTTGGCGCCGGGGTGAAGGCGGTGGCCGTGGCCGCCAAGGCGTACGTGTTGAGAGAGATGGGCATCGACGCACCGAACGTGGTGGCCATCGAGCGAATCGGGGTCGGCGCCAACTGGCAGGCCAGCGGCGGCTGGACCGACGGAGCACAGCGGCTGGGAACCAGCCCGGAAAAAGACGTCGGCTTCCCGTATCGCTCGTCGCTGGCGCCGCGCCGCAACGCCGAACTCGACGAGCGCATGACCCGGCACAGCTGGCAGTCATATCTGATCGCCACCGCCCAGTTCGCCCAGTGGATCGACCGTGGCCGACCGGCGCCGACCCATCGGCGGTGGAGCCAGTACCTGCGCTGGGTGGCCGACGAGATCGGAATGAACGTGGTGTACGGCGAAGTCGACCGTCTCGCCGTGGACGGTGAACAGTGGGCGCTGCACACCGACGAAACCACCGTGCGCGCCGACGGTTTGATGATCACCGGGCCCGGGCAGGCCGAGCGGTCGTTGTTGCCGGGTAATCCACGGGTGCTGTCGATCGCGCAGTTCTGGCACCGCGCTGGCCAGCAGGAGCGGATCAACGCGGAGCGGGTGGCGGTCATCGGCGGCGGCGAGACGGCCGCGGCCATGCTGAATGAGCTTTTCCGGCATCGGGTTTCGACCATCACCGTGATCTCGCCACAGGTCACGTTGTTCACCCGGGGTGAAAGTTTCTTCGAGAACGCGCTGTTCTCCGACCCCACCGACTGGACGGCGCTGACGGTGGACGAACGCCGCGACGCCATCGCCCGCACCGACCGCGGAGTGTTCTCGTCCAACGTGCAGGATGCGCTGCTGGCCGACGACCGCATCCGTCACCTCCGCGGACGAGTCGCCCATGCAGTAGGCCGCGATGAGCAGATCCGGCTGACGCTGTCCACCAACCGTGGCAGCGAAAACGTCGAGACGGTGCACGGTTTCGACTTGGTAATCGACGGGTCGGGTGCCGACCCGTTGTGGTTCACCACCCTGTTCAGCCAGGATGCGCTCGATCTGCTGGAGCTGGGTCTGGGCGGCCCGTTGACCGGGGATCGTGTGCAGGATGCGATCGGACACGATCTGGCCGTGATCGATGTGGCGCCGAAGCTGTTCTTGCCCAACCTCGCCGGACTCAATCAAGGTCCCGGCTTTCCCAACCTCAGTTGTCTGGGGCTGCTGTCCGATCGGGTGCTTGGCGCCGATCTGGGCTCCAGCACCACTACATCGGCTAGGAGAGATGATGAACACCAATCCCTTCGATGACGAGACCGGCACCTTCGTCGTGCTGGTGAACGACGAAGACCAGCACAGCTTGTGGCCCACATTCGTCGACGTGCCGGCCGGCTGGCATACGGTCTTCGGTGCGGCGGGTCGTGCGGAGTGCCTGGCATACGTCGAGGAGAACTGGACCGATATGCGGCCACGGAGTCTCCGCGAGGCGATGGACAGCTGATGGCCCGCGGGTTCCAGGGTGCGGTGTTGCGGGGCTTCGGTGCCCGCGACCACACCGCGACCGTCATCGAAACCGTTCCAATCGCACCACATTTCGTGCGGATCCGGATGGAATCGCCGACGCTGTTTCGGGACGCCCAAGCTGAACCGGCGGCCTGGCTGCGGTTCTGGTTCCCCGACCCGGAGGGATCGAGCACCGAGTTCCAGCGCGCATACACGATTTCCGAGGCCGACGTGCCGGGCGGCCGTTTCGCGGTCGACGTGGTGCTACACGACCCGGCCGGCCCGGCGTCGCTGTGGGCGCGCACCGTCGAACCCGGCGCCACGATCGCCGTGATGTCGCTGATGGGCTCGTCGCGTTTCGACACGCCCGACGAGCAACCTGCCGGCTACCTGTTGATCGGTGACTCCGCGTCGATTCCGGGCATCAATGGAATCGTCGGCGTCGTTCCCGACGACGTGCCCATCGAGGTGTATCTCGAGCAGCACGACGACAACGACAGGCTGATCCCGCTTGCGCAGCATCCGCGGCTGCGGGTGCACTGGACCGATCGACGCGACGAGAAGTCACTGGCCGCGTCGATTGAAAACCGGGACTGGTCGAACTGGTATGCGTGGGCGACACCGGAAGCCACCACGCTCAAGCACGTCCGGACCCGGCTGCGGGATGACTTCGGCTTTCCCAGATCGGAAGTGCACGCGCAGGCCTATTGGAGCGCCGGGCGTGCGATGGGCACCCGCCGTGGTGACGAACCGGCGGCCGTCGACACCGTTGCGCTCAACCACGACCCAGTGACCGTACAGTCGGAAAGCGCTGTGGTGCAACAGCAGCCGACTGCGGTTCCGACAGCGCGGGGGAGCTGGCGCGCGCAGGCCGCGGGCCGACTGCTCGGGCCGCTGCGCTCGGCGCTGATCGCTTCCGGCGTGCTTCAGGCGGTGATCACGCTGGTGCAGCTGGCGCCCTTCGTGCTGCTGGTCGAGTTGGCGAGGCTCCTGGCGGGCGGCGCGGATGCGTCGCGATTGAAAGAGATCGGTGTGGCGGCGGTGGCGTTGCTGGGTCTCGGTACCTTGCTCGGTGCCGCGCTGACGCTGTGGCTGCACGTCGTCGACGCCCGGTTCGCCAGCGACCTACGTTCGCGGCTGCTGAGCAAGTTGTCACGATTGCCGTTGGGCTGGTTTACCGCCCGCGGGTCCGGGTCGATCAAACAGCTTGTCGCCGACGACACGCTATCGCTGCATTATCTGGTCACCCACGCCATCCCGGATGCCGTCGCCGCGGTCGTCGCGCCGCTGGCGGTGCTGGTCTACCTGTTCGCCGTCGACTGGCGAGTGGCGGTGGTGTTGTTCGCGCCCGTCCTGGTCTATCTGGTGTTGACCTCGTCGATGACGATCCAGTCCGGCCCGCGTATCCCGCAGTCGCAGCGCTGGGCCGAGCGGATGAGCGGCGAGGCCGGCGCCTACCTGGAAGGCCAGCCGGTGATTCGCGTCTTCGGCGGGGCTGCCGCGTCGAATTTCCGGCGCCGACTGGACGAATACGTCGGCTTCCTGATCGACTGGCAGCGTCCGCTTGCCGGCAAGAAGACGCTGATGGATTTGGTCACCCGCCCCTCGACATTCCTCTGGCTGATCGCCGGCACCGGCACGCTGCTAGTGGTAGCCGGCCGGATGAACCCGGTCGACCTGCTGCCGTTTCTGTTGTTGGGCACCACGTTCGGCGCGCGGCTGCTCAACGTCGCCTACGGTCTCGGCGGCATCCGCGCCGGGTTGCTGGCCGCCCGCCGCCTGCAGATCACGCTTGACGAGCCGGAGCTCTCAACGCCTGACGAACCGCGGCAGGCGTCCGGCGACGGGTCGGCCACCGTCGTATTCGACCACGTCGACTTCGGCTATCGCCCAGGCGTGCCGGTGATTCACGACGTCTCGCTGACGCTGCGCCCCGGCACGGTGACCGCCCTGGTCGGACCGTCCGGATCCGGCAAGTCGACGCTGGCCGCGCTGCTGGCCCGCTTCTACGACGTACAGCAAGGCGCGATAACCGTTGAGGGACAAGATATTCGGTCGTTGACGGCCGATGAGCTCTATACCCGCGTCGGATTCGTCTTGCAGGAGACACAGCTCGTGCACGGCACCGTTGCCGAGAACATCGCGTTGGCGGTGCCCGATGCCACCGCCGCCCAGATCGAGACCGCGGCCCGTGAGGCCCAGATCCACGACCGGATCCTGCGATTGCCGGACGGCTACGCCACCATGCTGGGCGCCGCGAGCGGTCTTTCCGGCGGCGAACGGCAGCGGCTGACGATCGCTCGCGCGATACTCGCCGACACCAGTGTGCTCATCCTCGACGAGGCCACGGCTTTCGCCGATCCGGAGTCTGAATACCTTGTGCAGCAGGCACTTAACCGGCTGACTCACGACCGCACGGTCCTGGTGATCGCGCATCGGCTGCACACCATCGCCGGAGCCGACCAGATCGTCGTGCTGGATCACGGACAGATCGCCGAAACCGGTACCCATGACCAACTGCTCGCCGCCGATGGTCGCTACCGGCGACTATGGGACAGCGGCCGCCGCGACCCGGTGACCGTCACGACGGGGCGGGAGGCCGCGCGGTGATTCGTACTTGGATCGGGCTGGTCCCGTCTGACCAGCGCGGCAAGATGATCGCCTACGCCGTGCTGGCCATGGTTTCGGTGGTGGTGCGTGCCGTCGGTACCGTTCTGCTGGTTCCGTTGGTGGGAGCGTTGTTCAGCGACTCCCCGCACCGGGCGCTGGTCTGGCTTGGCTGGCTTACCGCCGCGACGGTGGCGGGATGGGCGATCGATACCGCGACTGCGCGGATCGGTTTCGATTTGGGCTTCGCGGTGCTCGACCACACTCAGCACGATGTCGCGGACCAGCTGCCAGATGTCCGGCTGGAATGGTTCAGCGCCGACAACACCGCGACGGCACGGCAGGCGATCGCCGCAACCGGGCCCGAACTGGTTGGCCTCGTTGTCAATCTGCTGACACCACTGGTCACCGCCGTGCTGCTGCCGGCGGCCATCGCGGTGGCGCTGCTGCCGGTGTCCTGGCAGCTCGCAGCGGCCGCGATGGGCGGTGTGCCATTACTGCTGGGTGCGCTGTGGGCGTCGGCACGACTGGCCCGTCGCGCTGATCACGCTGCGGCTCAAGCCAATACCGCGCTCACCGAGCGGATCATCGAGTTCGCCCGAACTCAGCAGGCGTTGCGGGCGGCACGCCGCGTCGAGCCGGCCCGAAGCCTGGTCGGCGACGCACTGGCCGCGCAGCACGGCGCGACAATGCGAGTGCTGGCCATGCAGGTTCCCGGTCAGCTGCTGTTCAGTCTGGCGAGCCAGCTGGCATTGATCCTGTTTGCCGGCGCCACAACGGCGTTGACCGTCACGCACACGCTGAGTGTTCCGGAGGCGATCGCCGTGATCGTCGTCATCGCCCGCTATCTCGAGCCGTTCACCTCGATCAGCGAGCTGGGACCGGCTTTGGAGAGCACTCGCGCCACCCTCGACCGGATCCGGTCGGTGCTCAGCGCACCGGTCATGGCTGCCGGGCCCGAAACGCGGCGCGGACACCACGACGCCCCGCTCATCGAGTTCGAGGACGTCGATTTCAGCTACGGCGTTGGCACGCCGGTGCTGACTGGCGTGAGCTTCGCGTTGCAGCCCGGAACCACCACAGCGATCGTCGGGCCGTCCGGATCGGGCAAGAGCACGATTCTGGCGCTGATCGCCGGTCTGTACCAACCCGCCCACGGCCGCGTCCTAGTTGACGGCGTCGACGTCGCAACCCTGGACGCCGAAACCCGGCGCGCCACCAGCAGCGTGGTGTTTCAGCATCCCTATCTATTCCACGGAACGATCCGCGAGAACATCTCCGCCGGCGATCCTGCGGCCGGTGAAGCAGAGTTCAGCCGCGCAGTGGCGCTGGCGCGAGTAGATGAGCTCACCGGCAGGCTGCCCGCGGGTCCGGAGACGGTCGTCGGCGAAGCTGGATCGGCGTTGTCCGGCGGCGAACGGCAACGGGTGAGCATCGCTCGCGCATTGCTGAAGCCGGCGCCGATACTGCTGGTCGACGAGGCCACCAGCGCTTTGGACACCGAGAACGAGACTGCCGTCGTCGACGCGCTCACAGCGGACCCGCAGCCGCGGACCCGGGTGATCGTCGCGCATCGGCTGGCCAGCATCCGGCACGCCGAGCGGGTTCTTTTCCTGGACGGCGGCAAGATCGTCGAGGACGGCACAGTCGACGACTTGCTCACCGCAGGTGGACGTTTCGACGAATTCTGGCGGCAGCAGCGCG
>NZ_JBAPMI010000322.1:0-2654 GCF_049278535.1 Mycobacterium sp.
CGATGCCGACCGGATGGCCGTCGATGCGACCGAACCCGATCACGATGTTCTGCGCGTAACCGGATTGCACCTCGAGGAACTCGTCGTCGTCGAGGATGCGGGTGATCACCTCGTGCATGTCGTAGGGCTGGTTGGCCGAGTCGGGGATCAGCGTGTCCAGCTCGAGGTCCTCGTCGGTGAGGTTGTCCTCGATGGCGCCCTCAGGAACCGGCACCGCATACTTCGGCGCGTCGGTGAAGTTGTTGGGCGGCAGGTAACTCAGCAGATCGCGGACGTAGTCGAAGGCGTCCTGCTCGCCGGAGGCGACATAGTGCGCGGTGCCGGACTTGGCCATGTGCGTGTGCGCACCGCCCAGCTCCTCCATCGTCACGTCTTCGCCGGTGACGGTCTTGATCACGTCCGGGCCGGTGATGAACATCTGGCTGGTCTGGTCGACCATCACCACGAAGTCGGTCAGTGCCGGCGAGTAGACGTGGCCGCCGGCCGCCGCGCCCATGATCAGCGAGATCTGCGGGATGACACCGGAAGCTTGGATGTTGTTGTGGAAGATCGTGCTGTACAAGCCGAGCGAGACCACACCCTCCTGGATGCGCGCCCCGGCGCCGTCGTTGATCCCAATCAGCGGCCGGCCGGTCTTGAGCGCCAGTTCCTGCACCTTGACGATCTTTTCGCCGTAGACCTCGCCGAGGCTGCCGCCGAACACCGTTACGTCCTGGCTGAAGATGCAGACGTCGCGGCCGTCGATGGTGCCGTACCCGGTGACGACCCCGTCGCCGAGTGGGCGCTTCTCAGCCAGACCGAAGTTGGTGCTGCGGTGCCGGGCCAACGCGTCGAGTTCGACGAACGAGCCCTCGTCCAGCAGGGCGTAAATACGCTCGCGCGCGGTCAGCTTGCCCTTCTCGTGCACCTTGTCGACGGCGGCTTCACCCACCGGGTGCAGCGTCTCCTCGCTCCGCTTGCGCAGTTCGGCGAGCTTTCCCGCGGTGGTGTGGATGTCGATGTGGTGTTCGGCTTGCGCCTCGACCGAAGCCTCGGAAGTCATGGCTGTCGATCTTAGCGGTCCCTTAGATTGCGAGCCCAACCCCGCGTCGCGGTGTCGCGCGTGTCCGGGACGATCGGACTTTTGTTCCGTTCGCTGACGCGGAGGTAACCTACGTCACTTGTCGCCTTGTTTGTCGCAACGGGATCGAGGTTCGGAGGAACGTCGGTGAAGTCGGATAGCAGCCGCCTGCTGCGGCAATGGTGGAGCGAGCCTGGCGACTATTCGTGGGTGGTCGAGTTCTACCGGCGCCGGGCTCTGATGACCTCGTTACGGGCCAGCGCAGCCGCCGGTGGCATCATCACCGCGCTCGGCACGATCTGCCTTGGATTCGAAGACCTCATCCAACCGCACTGGCTGAGTCATGCGGTGATCGTCTGGATGCTGGCCAACTCGATCGGCTGGTCGATTTTCTGGTGGTTTTTCCCGTGGCCGAGCGCCCGACAGGCCGCCGCCCTGTTCGCGTTCGCCGATATCGGCATCGCGCTGGCGACCGGGTTGCATGCCGACCCGCTGGCGGCGTTGAGCACCACGCCGCTGTTCGCGATGCCGGGCGTCTTCATCGTGTTCTTCTACGGCCCCCGCGCCAACGCCGCCCACATGGCGTTCGCGGCCGTCACGATCGTGACGGCGGCGACCTGGCTGGCGCTCTCCGATCGCCCCGATGCGGTGGCGGTGGCGCTGGCCAAGGCCATCATTGCGCTGACGCTGACCGTCGGCATCTTTCCGTTCGTCCAGTTCGGCTTCTGGCTGATCCGCAGCAACTCGATCGAATCGCTCACTGATCCGCTCACTGAACTCGCCAACCGTCGCGGGTTGGCCAACTACCTGGACAGAAAGCTCGACACGTTGACCGCTTCTTCAAAACCGTTGTGCGTCTTCGTTATCGACCTGGATGGCTTCAAGAACATCAACGACATCCACGGCCACAAGATCGGCGATGCCGTCATCGCGCGTACCGCGCAGCGGATTCGCGTCGGCGCCGGTCCCTCGGCATTCGTCGCGCGCATCGGCGGCGAGGAGTTCGTCGTCGTTGACCTGTTGACCTTGCAGGCCGCGGCGCCGATCGCGGAAAGCATCCGGGCCGCGATCGAGGCACCGGACACGCCGAAAGCCACCGCCAGCATCGGCGTGGCGACCGGCACTATCAAAGACGTGGCGGCGTTCGACGTGATCCATGCCCGCGCCGACGAGACCATGTATGCGGCGAAACGCAACGGCGGCAACCGGATCGCGTTGGCGGATGCTGTCGACGGCGCACCCGACGGTCTACGTCAAACCGAAATTCCTTTCGGGCCAACGGCATTCAAAGACATCGGCGAACTTGACGCCAAGTCTCTGGGCCTTTGACGCCCGCTGACCTAGGCTGGTCGGCAATGGATGACTCACTCAGGGCACCGCTGGATGTGGCGGCGCTGCGCGACGGGCTGGTGGGCCCCGGCATGCCGTGGCACGAACTCGACGTTGTGGCCGAAACCGGTTCGACCAACGCCGATCTGCTCGCGCGGGCTGAGGCCGGTGCCGACATCGACGGGTCGGTATTGCTCGCCGAGTACCAGAGCGCCGGCCGCGGGCGCCACGGCCGGCAGTGGACGGCTCCGCCGCGGACACAGGT
>NZ_JBAPMI010000323.1:0-9777 GCF_049278535.1 Mycobacterium sp.
ATTGTTTCCCGCGAAATATCAGGCGTTTATCAGCATAAATTTAGGCAATCAAAAGTCCCTGTTCGGACCGGATGGCGGGAGTTTATCGGTTTCGTCGACCCCGACACGCGCTACAATTCGCGCCACGGACTTGCAGGTCAGAGGGCAAAAAATGTAGTATCGTCCAACTGGTCGGACGCTGCATTAACATTCTAAATGTTGAGCCCGATACACAATTTCAAGAATTCAATATCGGTTTCAGTGATTTCGTTGAGTAGTAGGTTCATGAAAAAGCCTAAACTCGTTCAATAAGCACCAAAAGTGCCACGAAACAAACTGGAAGTTGGCGCCCTGCAGGGAGGGACCCACATGACCACTGTTTCGCTGGATTACACGACGGCTGAGAAGTTCAGTCTCCCAAAGAGCTTCAGTTGGCGTGACTCCCAGACCGACTGCACGCTGGCGGTTGCCCAGCCATCGACGGACCCCGAGTTGTGGTCCGAGTTCGTCGCGGGCGCCTATCGCAGCTATTGCAAGCGCGGCGTCGAAGGCGCCCTCGACGTCGATCTGATGCGCAGTGGGTCTGACACGGTCATGTTCTTCGCGGTGCTCGACGACGCCGGCCGGATACGGGCCGGCCTGCGGGCCAAAGGACCGCTGCGGTCCGCCGAAGAGTCACACGCCATCGTCGAATGGGCCGGCCAGCCGAGCGAGCAGGCCGTCCGCGACATGATCAACGACCGCGTGCCGTTCGGTGTGCTGGAAATGAAGTCGGGCTGGGTAGCCGAAGACGCGGACCCCGATCTCGACCTGACAACTCCCCTCGCGCGTAGCGCCTTCCACATGATGGCCCTGATCGACGTGCAATTCTGCATGGCGACGGCGGCCTCCTACGTCCTGAACCGCTGGCGCAGCTCGGGCGGCGTGGTGGCCGGCATTCCGGCGACGCCATACCCCGACGAGCGCTATCAGACCAAGATGATCTGGTGGGATCGGCGCGATTTCGTCGGTCACGCCGAACCGACTCAGGTGGCCAAGATCCTCACCGAGACAAGCCGACTGACCCGCGAGTTCTACGGGCACCGGGACGACCGACTCCTGTCGGGCTAGTCGTCGCCGTTGGCCAGGCAGCGGGCAAGCTGCTCGATAGTCGGATGGGTGTAGGGCAGCGCGGCAGACAGCGGCCGGCCGACGAAATCTTCCAGCTCGCCGATCAGCCGCACCGCATCCGCCGAATCCAGGCCCAGATGATCGAACCGACGAGTGCGATCGATCTGGCCGGCCGGCGTTCCGGTGCGATCCGCAACCTGTTCGGCCAACATCGCTTCAATGTCTTCGTAGCTCTTCAACGCGACCTCCCCTACCAACGCCCCGGCAGATCGATCCGGCGCATCGTCAACCGCAGCAGGGTGAACGCGCCCAGTTCCATCGAATAGGCGAACATGCGCAAATAGCGCTCATATCGCGCAACCAGTTCCTCACTGGACACCGCGACCGCATCGTCTCGTCGCGCCCGCAACCGATCGAACCAGGCACGCAGCGTTTTGACGTAGTCGTCGCGATCGTTGCGCACGTTCTCGATCTCGAGTTCCATCTCTGCGGCGCGCGCGATGTCGGCAAGTCGCGGCAGCTCGGACTCCGGGAAAATCTCGTCGACGATGAAGCGATCGCGCAATGGTCGATCGCGCGGGATGTCGCCGTATGCGATGGTCTGCAACGAAAGTCGCCCGCCGGGCTTGAGCCAGCCGCGGCACGAGCTGAAGAACCGCCGGTAGGCGTCGATCTGCTCCTCCGGCGACAAGCCGAACCGCGCGAAATGCTCGAACGCACCGACGGAGATGATGGCGTCGAACGGCTCGTCCGGCTCGTAGCCACTCCAACCGCGCTCATGAATCTCGACGCTCGCGGGTGCGATCCCTCGGAGATACTGAGCCTGGGCATCCGAAAGAGTAAGTCCGACAGCATGTTTCACGTCACACGAGCCGACCATGTGCATGATCTGAGCGCCCCAGCCGCAACCGACGTCGAGCACCCGCGCCGCGCCGGCCGCACGCGCCTGCTCGACGTGGTAGTCGAGTTTGCGGCGCTGCGCGCGCTCCAAATCGTCGTCGGGGCTCTCCCACATCGCGCACGAGTAGGCCATCGTGGGATCGAGCCAGATCCGCCAGAACTCATTGCCGACGTCGTAGTGATGACGAATCGCGGCCGGACTTGCGCCGAGGTAGGTATCGCTCATTCCTGACCCGTCTTGGTCAGCGCCGGCCGTTTGAGATCGCTGACCAGTCCGAGCATCGACAACACCCGCAGTAGCGCGCCGCCGAGATCGATCTGCCACCACCGCACCCGGGTGGTGTAGACCCGCGGCGCATCGTGGTGATTGGCGTGGTTACCACCGCCGAGCGCCGGGAGGGCAAGCCATATGCTGTTGCGCGCCTGTCCGGAGTGCGGCTGCTGAGCGCGCTCGCCGCGCAGGTGCCCAAATGAGTTCACCGCCCAAATGACCTGGCTCACCAGGAACACCCGAACCATGCCGCCCCACAGAAAACCGGTGAGCGCGCCGCGCGGGCCGCCGGCGGCGAAGCCGATCAACGCCGGAATCACCAGCCCCAGCACGGCCCATGTCAGATAGCTGCGGTGTATCGCAATCGTGCGCGAGCTTTGCCAGAGATCCTTGACCTCGCCCGCTGTAACCGTCATCGAGGTGTACTCCGGCCAGAAGAGCCAGCCGGCATGCGCATGCACCAGCCCGCGGGCGCCGCTATACGGCCAGTGCGGTGAGTGCGGGTCGCCCTCGCGATCGGTGATGGAGTGATGGCGGCGATGCGTCGTCGCCCACCACATCACCGGGCCGAGAAACGCGCTCGACCCGAGCGCGCCGAGCAGCCAGACCAGTGCCGGACGAGCGGTGAAGGAACGGTGGGCGAAGTAGCGGTGATAGCCGAGCTCGACCCCTGCCATGGTCGCCAGCCATCCGACCGCCAGCATGATCACGTCTGCCTTCGATGGCCCAATTGCGTTCAACCACAAAGCTATTGCCGCGACCACAGAGAGTGCCGGTGCGAAAACGACAAACGTCGCCAGGCTGCGCTCACGGGTCATGCGCTTCGTCCCGTCAGGTGACGGTGAACCTCGACCAGCTCGTGGCGCCCATACAGTGCACGGCATTCGCCACGGCGGATCTTGCCACTGGTCGTGCGGGGGATGCCACCGCGCTGGATGAAGACGACCACGTCGGCCGGCGTTCCGTGCTCCGTGGCGATGGCGCCCACGATGCGGTCGGACACGTCGTCCCAGGCGTCAACCGCGTCGCGCCGGATCTCCTGGACGATCACCAGTCGCTCGCGCGTACCGTCGTCGTGTCCGAATGCCGCGCATCCATTCGGATGTAGCGACTCGACATGCAGCTCTTCGACCGTGTGCTCGAGATCTTCAGCGGCATACTTGACGCCGTTTCTGACGACGATGTCCTTGTCGCGGCCGGTGACATACAGCTCGCCGTCGACCAGGCAGCCCCGGTCCCCGGTGCGCAGCCATGCCGTTCCGTCGAGCGTGGCCCCGAACGTCTCGCCCGACGACTGTTGCTTGCCGAAATAGCCATTCGCGACGCTGGTGCCGCGCACCCAGATCTCACCCTCAGCGCCATCGTCGCAACGTCTTTGGTGCGCGCTGTCGACGATCGCCACCTCGAGCCCGTCGCGTGCGCGACCACAGCTCACCCGCGCGATGCGGCGTGCGTCGCGCCACACGCCCGGCGGCTCATCACGCTGGCCGCCCGACACCATCAGCGTCGCCTCGGCGAGCCCGTAGCAGGGGTAGAACGCCTCACGCCGGAACCCGACCGCGCAGAACGTCGCCGCGAAGCGGTCCAGCGTCGCCGCGCGCACCGGTTCGGCGCCGACGAACGCCAGGTTCCAGCTGGACAGGTCAAGACCGGCAAGGCTGTCTTTGCCCTGCCGGTCCACCGCCGCGACACACATCTCGTACGCGAAGTTCGGCGCACCGCTGGTGGTGGCGCGATACCTGGTGATCTCCTGCAACCAGCGCAGCGGATGCTTGAGGAACTGCAGCGGTGTCATCATCAGGCACTCCGCGCCGGAGAACACCGGCTGCAACACGTTGCCGATCAACCCCATGTCGTGCTGGAAGGGCAACCAGCCGAGGACCACGGTCGACGAAGTGTGCTCGAAGGCGTTCTGAATCAACGCCTCGTTGGCCATCAGGTTCTGGTGACTCACCATGACGCCGCGCGGGGCGCCCGTTGAGCCAGACGAGTACTGCAGTATCGCGAGGTCGTCGAGAGTGACGGTCACATCGAGCAGCGGCGCGTCGATGCCGTCGAGCTCGTCGACCGCAATGCACGGTATCTCCGCGAGTTCGGGAACCAGTGCACGCGCCGGCAGCAATTCGCGGGTCGTCAGCACAACCTGAGGCTCCGCTTCGGCGACGATCGCACGCAGTCGCGGCAACGTCTGCGCGAGCCGGGACGGGATCGGCACGTGCGCCGGCACCGCGCAAAAGCCGGCGAAAAAGCAGCCGAACAGCGCATCGAGGAAAGCTGCGTCCTGAGGCAGCAACAGCAGCGCGCGCGGCTGCTCGTCGCGGGCCGGCACTTCGCCCAGGGTGGCGGCTACCGCGCGCGCACCCGCGTCGAGCTGACCCCACGTCCTGATGTTCACACCGCCGCCATCCTCGAGGAACGAAAAGGCGCGGTCGTCCGGGCGGGAATGGGCGTGCTGGTGCAACCGATGCGCGATCGTCGTGCCCTGCGCGCAGGCATCTGGCGCGCCGAGGCAGGCCAGATCCGTCATCGCACTCCCCTTGGACTCCGGAAATTAATGGACGTAACCGACCACCCGTCTGATCTGAAGGGGTCCGATTATTTAGCATCTTAAACGATTGTCCGTACCATTGTCCGGGTTTGCGGTGATCAACTGAACGAATGGTATGCCTGGATGAGGCGCTAAACCGGTCCGGTGCGGGATTGCTGCGGACAGCCGTGCACTGCCGGTCCGGTGGCCTCTCAGCCGGAGTAGGTCACGGCCGCGAAAAGTCCATTGGCACAAAGCGCCTGGCGAACAATGCCTCCATCGCCGTGGCGTCGACCGGCTGCGAGAGCAGAAAACCTTGGGCCCGAACGCATCCCAATTCAAGCAGGATCCTGGCCGCGATGCCGGTTTCGACGCCCTCAGCGACGACGTCGAGTTTGAAAGCCTGCGCAAGCGCCATGATCGACTGCACGATCGCCAGGTCACCCGAATCGGTGCCGAGATGGCGAACAAAACCCTTGTCTACCTTGAGGATATCGACGGGGAGCGACTTCAAGTAGGTGAGCGCACTGTATCCAGTGCCGAAATCGTCCACGGCGATTTGGACGCCCAAATTCTTCAGCTCGGCGAGTGTCTTTTGGGTTGCGTCAATATCTTGAACGACAACGCTTTCCGTGATTTCAAGACACAACGCACCGGCATCCAGCCCGAACTCGTTGAGGTTGGTGGCGACCGTGTCGACGATCCCGTCGGCGACCAGTTGCACCGGCGACACATTCACCCGCAAGACCGCGTCGCGGCCGACGCCGCGAGATCGCCACTCGCTGAATTGCGAACAGGCAGAATTCATTACGCGACGGCCGAGCTTGCCGGCAAGGTTGATCGACTCCGCGACGCTGATGAACGAATCGGGCATCAGCAGCCCATGAGTCGGGTGCTGCCAACGAATCAGCGCTTCAGTCCCGAGCACCTCACCGGTGCTGATGTCGAACTCCGGCAGGTAGTGCAGCACCAGCGCGTCGTTGTCGCCCTCGATCGTTTCTTCGAGGTGCAGCTCGATATCGTCGCGGATCGCATATCTCCGCGACATCTCCCGGTTGTACGGAGCCACCCGGCTGCCACCGGACGACTTGGCCGCCGCAGTCGCCTCGTCGGCACGGCGAAGCAGATCCGAAGCGCTGTCACGCCCAGGTTCGCCCGCGGCAACGCCGATACTGACTGTGCGGGCGAGCAATTCACCGTCGATCGCCACCTGCGTGTGCAGGTGACCTTGCAGCCGCTGAGCAAACGCTTCGGCGGCCTCGAGCTCCATTGGCGCGGAAGGCACCACGATGAATTCGTCGCCGCCGAACCGGGCGATCGTCGCCGGCACATCAACGGCTCCGAGCACCAGCTCGACAAACGCTTTGATGAATCGGTCGCCGGTGTGGTGACCGAGGTGGTCGTTGATGACCTTGAGCCGGTCCAGGTCGAGCAGCAATGCCGAGACCGGACCGGGCTGGCCGAGAACCAGTCGTTCATCGAGATGGGCGATCAACGCCCTGCGGTTCAGCAAATTGGTCAGGTCGTCGTGTTCGGCGAGATACAGCAACCGATTCTCGGCGACGATGCGCGCTTGCAATTGTGCCAACAAAGATGCAATCGCCTGGAGCGCGTTCACCTCTGCAGGCAACCATTCCCTGTCGCCGATCTTGACGAAGCCGAGGATGCCCGTGGTGACGTCCCCCGACAGCAGCGGCACGCACGCGAGGGAGGTTTGCGGAATGGCCCGCCCCTCCTCGACGAGCCGTTGATAGTCCTCGTTAGCGGGCTCGGGACGTACCAGGCTGGGCTCTTTGAGGTTTTCGGCCATCGCGAAGATGGAATCCGCTTCGGAGAAATACACCACGCCGATCGGATCCGGTGCGGGAACGTTCTCACGTACCGGCCACTCGGCGACAAGGATCGTGGCATGAATGTTGTGGTCGTTGTGTCGCAGAAAGCCGAAGTCGACGCCGAAATGAGCCACCAGATCGGCAACCACGCGCTCGCTGATTGCGGCATGGTCGGCCGCGGCGGCCGCCATCAACTTGGCGGCCGACTCAGTCACCAAATCGTCTAAGCCGCCGGACACACAGAATACGGTAGTCCCTGTGGGCGGCTACCGTATATTAACGCGGCCGAAATCGCGCAGGCTGCGGACCGAAGCCGGTTCGCTGACAGCGATTCGCAGCAACAGCGCAATCGAAGCGTCTGTTGGCAAACCGGCCAGTTGGCCGAACTCTTCCTGTAGGTAGCGCAGCTGGTCCGCATACGCAGCGGACACCTCAGTGAAGTCCCCAGTACCCCGGGCATACAGGAAGATTGGCGACACGGGCTGAACGGCCAGGCCCCGCTGCTGTGCGGTAATCCATACCGCCTCTACCGCTGATCCGCCGCGTACATAGTCCGCCAGCGAACCTCCGGACACCGAAATGACCGCCATTGCAGAGCTTGCTGACATTTGCCGGCGGGTACTTTCACCCAACACGGACCCTGCATTCCATCGAGCCAATTCGGCCATGACTTCCGGGCGCCGCAAGATGTCCACCACCGCAAGCTCGCCGGGTTCGAATTCCAGGCTGCGAATATCGATACCGGTGTCCGGAAGCGGATCGCCGGGCCAGCGCAGTTCCGAAATCATCTCCGCGTGCAATCTCGGCGTCAGATAGCGCGCACGGTCGGCCGCGGCGAGAATGGCTGCAGCCCTGGCGATATCATCGGGCTCAATCACGAGACGTAATTGTGCGCCTTCCCGTTCGGCGGCGGCGTGCAGCAGTTGGACGGTGTCACCGGGAATCGGCTCGGCTCTTCCCAGGCGTCGGTTGGCTTCGCGTGCCAGCATCGCGTCGTACAACCCGGCCAGCTGCGGGTCGGCGGCGTCGCGGAGCTGCAGCGTCGCCTGAAGCGGCGCACCACCGGCGTCCTCGGCGATACTCACCGGTCCAAGCACCTGGTGAGCGGCCGCGGCGACCTTGGCGTTGAAGAGGGCTGCTCCCACCGCCACTGCACTGCCGCGATAACCGACGTCCATCGTCGAGGTGTGTTCTGGCGCAAGCCGGATGGTGATGAGGTCGGGGCCGGCGTCAATGTGCCACGGCTGAACGTTCCCCCCGGACGGCGCCCGGATCGCCGCGGCGGCAACGATGCCCGCGACGCCCGGCCACGCCGGATCTGAATACTCAGGCGGCGGTACATGCTCCGCCGGCAACGCCGGCTCGCAGATCCGATCGAGCGCACCGCTGATGTCGAGGCGGATCCGGCCCGACGGCAGGTGTTCACCCAGTCCGATTCTTCGCACGGCCTCGGCGATCACCGGTGCCCCCGCGGCCACGTCGCCGGATACCTGCGGCCAGGTCGACAATGTGCGGTCGATTTCCAGCAGTGATGCCGCACCGCGCGGCGACAGCTGCTGGGCCTCGAGCAAGCGCAGCATGTGCGGAACCTTTTCCCGGCTCGTCATCCGCGACAACGCCGCGGGGTCCACATCGCCCAGCAGGCCGTGCAGGATCGGCCGGCCAGGCTCGAGATCGAAGCGTTCCACGTCGACCAGACCCCGATCGCTGGTCGCCATGAGCACCGGAATTCCCCGCGCCCGCGCCCGCTCTCGCACGATTGCCTTCATGTCCAGCGAATCGCATTCTTCGACAACGATATTCAACCCGTCGAGAAATTCATCGACGGTGTCCAGTGTCAAACCCGTATCCATAATCGCAATGGGCAGATACGGATCGAGCTCGGCGATTCTGCGGGCGGCCGCCTCAGCTTTATTCAGCCCGATGTCGAATACGGTTGCCGGTACACGGTTTAGGTTGGAAAGCTCGAGCTGATCGAAATCCGCCAGCCGAAGCTCACCACACAGCCCTTGCGCTGCCAGCGTGTGCGCGATGACGTGGCCGGCGCTCAACCCGGCAACACCGATTCGCAATGCACTGAGCCGAACCTGCTCGTCAGCGGTAATTACGTTTCGATTGCGGTCCAGCCGGACCGCCCGAAACCCACGCGGTCCCAGCACGGCGACGGCGGTCCGCCGCCACGGGTAGTACGCCCACCTGCCGTGTTCTGCGGCGAGCTCACGGTCGGGGGGTGGCAGCAGGCCCCGCAACTCAGCGAGTTGGGCTTCGCGGTGGTCGACGAACTCGACGACCGGGTCGGCGCGCAATCGATCCAAGACTGCCTTGTCGGCCGCGTCCCCGGGGTCGAGGACCAACGCCTTGCATGCTGCGATGATCGCCTCCCGAAAGGTCGACCGCGCCTGCGAACGCACGCAAGGCTCAGTGGTTCATCCGGACATTACATTGGCGTCTTCCTTATTAGCCCGCGAGATGTAGTATTCAGAGTCTCAAATATCGCCGAACCAATTGCGCCAATTACGCATGGGTCCAATAGCATTCCGCACGCGCGCCGTCCCGGGTCTGTATCGTGCCGAGATCGGAGGACGCAGTGCCGGGCAATCTGCTCCTGATCTCTTCCATCGCCAATCAATTGTTGGAAGCGAGCGCGGCAACTGCTGCTCAGGCCAGCGAAAAGGTCCTTGCCCAACTCGTCGAACACTTCAATCTGCACTACAGCTTCCTGCGCTACAGCGACCACACCATCCGGGCGTCGGTGCTGGCCGCGGAGTGGCCGCCGCGCTCTGACGTAGCCGATCCGGATCCGTTCGCCATCGTCTCCTTCAGCAGTGGCCACCCCGCCTTGGCGCTCTGCGAAGACGGCAAGGACCTGATCAAGGTTGACGACAATTACGACGAGGAAGGCGTTTCCCGCTGCTCAGTGATCCGAGTGTCCCGAAGCGGAGCGCCGATGGTGGCCGCCGCACCACTGGTCTCCGGGACGAAAACCGCCGGAGTGCTTGCCTTCGTCAAATGCCGTGGCCGGAAGTGGAAGCCCGAAGCGATTTACACCCTCAAAACAGTCGCCTCACTGTTCGCACAGTTCCACGCCCGGATCTCGGCCGAGGAACGGCTCCAGCATCTCGCCGAGCATGACGATCTCACCGGTTTGCCCAACCGCC
>NZ_JBAPMI010000324.1:0-3461 GCF_049278535.1 Mycobacterium sp.
ATGATCTACAACCGCCCCGACCCGTATCTGCCCGACTTCCTGATGTGTCGCGCCGAACTCGCGGATCTGTTGCTGGGTGCCATCCGGTTGGCGAGCTAGCCGAAGCTTTACAGTCGACGGTATGCAATCCTGGCCCGCCGCGCCAATACCGGCGCTGCCCGGACGCGGCCCGGAACTGCGGCTGTACGACAGCTCCGACCGCCAGGTGCGACCGGTTGCGGCCGGGCCGACGGCCACCATGTACGTCTGCGGGATTACGCCCTACGACGCCACCCATCTCGGTCACGCCGCGACCTATCTGGCATTCGATCTGATTCACCGGTTGTGGCGAGACCTCGGACACGACGTGCATTACGTGCAGAACATCACCGATGTCGACGATCCGCTCTTCGAGCGGGCCCACCGCGACGGCATCGACTGGCGCGACCTTGCGGCCCGCGAAGTGGCGCTGTACCGCGACGACATGACCGCGTTGCGGGTGTTGCCGCCGCGCGAATACGTGGCGGCAACCGAGGCGGTCGCCGAGGTGGTCGAGCTGGTCGAGAAGATGCTGGCTTCGGGGGCCGCCTACGTCGTCGACGACGCCGAATTCCCCGACGTCTACTACCGCGCCGACGCCACGCTGCAGTTCGGCTACGAGTCCGGCTACGACCGCGACACCATGCTGACGCTGTTCGCCGAACGCGGCGGCGACCCGGACCGGTCGGGCAAAACCGACCAACTCGACGCGTTGCTGTGGCGTGCCGAACGACCTGGCGAGCCGAGCTGGCCCTCGCCGTTCGGGCCCGGCCGGCCGGGCTGGCACGTCGAGTGCGCGGCGATCGCGCTCAGCCGCATCGGCAGCGGGCTGGACATCCAGGGCGGCGGCAGCGATCTGATCTTTCCGCATCACGAATTCACCGCTGCGCACGCCGAATCTGTCAGCGGCGAAAGACGTTTCGCGGCGCACTACGTCCACGCGGGCATGATCGGGTGGGACGGTCACAAGATGTCCAAGAGCCGCGGCAACTTGGTGCTGGTGTCCGGGTTACGCGCCGAGGGCGTCGAACCGGCGGCCATTCGACTGGGTCTGCTGGCCGGGCACTATCGGGCCGATCGCGACTGGGGACCGCAGGTGCTCCAGCAGGCCAACACCCGGCTGCAGCGGTGGCGTGCCGCGACCGCATTGCCGGCCGGCCCAGACGCCGCCGACGTAATCGCCCGGGTGCGCCAATATCTCGCAGACGACCTCGACACGCCCAAAGCGCTTGCCGCACTTGATGGTTGGACCACCGATGCGCTGGAATACGGCGGTCACGACGCCGAGGCGCCGCGAGCTGTCGCAGCCACCATGGATGCGCTATTAGGTGTTGACTTGTCATCAACGCGACGCTAGAAGGTAGGTTGCCGCCATGACGTCAGTTAGTTCTCAAGTCGTATTCATCACCGGCGCCGGCCATGGAATCGGGGCCGAAGTGGCCCGCCGGTTGCACGAGAAGGGCGCCAAACTGGTGCTCACCGACCTCGACGAGGGGGCGCTGGCGGAGCGGTCCGCCGAGCTGGGCGGCGACCAGAATGTGCTGACCGTGGTTGCCGACGTCCGCGATCTGGCCGCCATGCAGACCGCGGCCGCGCAGGCCGTCGAGAAGTTCGGCGGTATCGACACCGTCGTCGCCAACGCCGGTATCGCCAGCTACGGCTCGGTGCTGAATGTCGATCCCGACGCGGTCAAGCGGGTGCTGGACGTCAACCTGCTCGGCGTCTTCAACACTGTGCGGGCCGCCTTGCCTTCGATCATCGAGCGCCGCGGCTACGTCCTGGTCGTCTCGTCGTTGGCCGCGTTCACCGCGGCGCCGGGAATGGCCCCCTACGACATGTCCAAGGCCGGCAACGAGCATCTCGCGCACGCGTTACGGCTCGAAGTAGCCCACCTCGGCGTGGCCGTCGGCTCGGCGCACATGTCCTGGATCGACACTGCGCTGGTCCGCGACACCCAGAAGGATCTGCCGGTGTTCGGCGAGCAGTTGGCGAAGTTCCCGTGGCCGTTGAACAAGACCACCTCGGTGGACAAGTGCGCCGCGGCGTTCGTCGACGGCATCGAGCACCGGCGCAAGCGGGTGTACTGCCCGGGCTGGGTGAGTGTGTTCCGCTGGATGAAGCCGTTCATGTCGACCCGGTTCGGCGAGGGCCCGATCCTCAAAACCGCCGGCGGGCAGGTAGCCCAGATGGACGCCGAGGTCGCCGCGCTCGGCCGGTCTGTCAGCGCCCACACCCAGCAGCTGGACAAACCCTAGGTTTGGCGACGACTCGCCGCACTCGGCTGCGCCGAGCTTGCGGTCGCCGCTAGCGCCCGAAGCCCGGCCGGCGGCGACGCAGATAGCGTTCGAACTCCGCGGCCAGCGCGTCGCCGTCGATCTTGCCCAGCACCTCGGTCATGTCGACCTCGGCATCTCCGCGCTGCTCCAATGACTGCACGTACTCGGCGATTTCGTCGTCCTCGGTGGTCATCTCGGTGACCGCCTGCTCCCATTCCTCGGCTTGGGCGGGCAGGTCAGCCAGCGGCACCTCGATATCGAGTACTTCCTCGACGCGGCGCAGCAGCGCGACAGTCGCTTTCGGGTTCGGCGGCTGCGAGACGTAGTGCGGGACTGCCGCCCAGAAGGTGACGGCCGGTATCCCCGCCGCCACACAGGCGTCCTGAAAGACCCCGGCGATGCCGGTCGGGCCTTCGTAGCGGGTTTCCTGCAGCCCGAAGCGGTGTGCCGACTCAGGTGAGTAGGCCGCCCCGGACACCGGCACCGGCCGGGTGTGCGGCGTGTCGGCCAGCAGAGCGCCGAGGATCACCACGGTGTCGACGTTGAGCTTGTCGGCGACGGCCAGCAGCTCGCCGCAGAAGGTGCGCCACCGCATGTTCGGCTCCACGCCGTGCATCAGCACGATGTCGCGCTCGGTGCCCGGCGGGCGGCAATGCGAGATGCGCATCGACGGCCAGACCAATTCCCGGGTCACGCCGTCGACCTGCCGGATCACCGGGCGATTGACCTGATAGTCGTAGTACGCCTCGTCGTCGATCTCGACAATCGGATCGGCCTCCCAGATGGCGTCCAGGTGCTCCAGCGCGTCGCTGGCCGCGTCACCGGCGTCGTTCCAGCCCTCGAACGCGGCCACGACGACCGTGTTGTGCAGTTCGGGGAACGAGGTGCTGACGTCCGGCGAGGTCACGCAACCAGCGTAAAGCCTGACTTAGACCACGGCGCGTAGAGCAACGGCTCATTTTCCGTCGACCAGCGATGCTTGTCGACGGATGTATGCGCCCAAGTACCGAATGGTCGAGACGAAATACGTTCGGCTGCAATCTGGTTAACCTGGAAAATAGGACATTGCCGACAAGATCCGCGAGCTGGCGCTCAAGGGCGCCGCTGTCGCCAAGCGGATCGAGTTGAGTTGGGCGTCCAGCCGTGGGGTGACGACGTAGACTTTTC
>NZ_JBAPMI010000325.1:0-2366 GCF_049278535.1 Mycobacterium sp.
CGGTGGCAGTGCCTCGGGAGCGGGCGCCGCGGCCGGGGGTGGCGGGACGGGCCCGGGAGCTGCCAACGCGGTGCGCTCGGGTGGGCTCAGCGCCAGATACTGCGACTTGACGATGGCGATTTGCAGCTGCAACCGGCTCTGCTTGGACTGCAGGCTCGCCCGCACCGCGGTCGCCTGCTCCGCCGCGGTCTTGGCCTCGGCGGCCGATTTCGCGGATTCTTTCTCGGCCTGGGCGGCTTCCTCGCGGGTGGCGCGGTAGGTAGCCATCTGCGCGATCATTGCCGTGGAGATGACCCGCTGCACGGACAACTTGCCGATCAGCTGCTGCGGCGACTCGGCCGTCATGATCGCGTTCATCCCGTCGGTGCGACCGCCCATGTACATCGCTGCAGCGAACTTGTCGACGCCAGCCTGGAAGGTTGCCAGTCGCGATTTCGCCGCATCGGCGGCCGCCGCATCGTCGTTGTGCTTCTTTTCGGCGGTCTGTTGCACAGCCAGCTTGTTGTTGAGATCGAGCTGGGCGCTATGCATCGCTTCGGTGGTCTGCTCGGCCTGCCGAGACAACTCGTTGAGCTTTGCCATCGCATCATTGGCCGGGTCGGCCAGCACATTGCTGGCGGCTACTCCGGATAGAGCGATGAAACCGGCTAGCGCGGGGACAACAAAGCGCTTAGCGACGCGCAAAGACAAACGTCCACCATTTAGCTTTGTTCGCAAAACCTTGCATCCTTAAAACCCGTCGGCATGACAGCCGAGTCTGCTCTAGGTCTCAGATAGGTTACGAAACGGCATCGAGCTTGTCCAACTGTGAGTTGTTAAGAAAACAGCAAGATTTCAGGCTAACGCCGTTAGGCGACTCCCGGACGCTGACGGTGGATGGGCACCAACCGCAGTCTCGGTGCCATTCCAGCGTCGGCAAGGACCTCGAGTGCGGCCCGCTCGTCTTCCAGCAAAGTTTCTGGTACCCCGAGTATCACGCTGACCACACAGTCGCGACACCCAGGACCGCGCACCGCGCAGTCGTCACAGTCGATGACCACCGGTTCTGTCGACTCGGGCGGATCTGCCGCCGCCCAATCGGGCTCGTTGTAATGCACCATCTGGCTGGTCCTCTCCGTCTTAATCGTCGGCCTTGCCGTGACGCTAACCGTGGCTACCGACAAGTTCTGGGCTCGGCGCTCATCGGTCACACCAGGTCCGGGGGCGACGCGCCGCAAGCAAACCCGCGCAGTGTCGGTGCGACTGGTTACCGTCGCCGCCATGGGCGCGCCCGCTGCCGAGCAGCTGAGCCTCCCCGATCTCGACGGGGCTGCTGAAATATCGCTGCGGGAAACCACTTTCGTCGTCGTCGACCTGGAGACCACCGGCGGTCGCATGACAGCCGGTGACGGCAAGGGCGCGGATGCGATCACCGAGATCGGTGCGGTCAAAGTTCGCGGCGGCGTCGTGCTGGGCGAGTTCGCCACCCTGGTCGATCCACAGCGGAGTATTCCGCCGCAGATCGTCCAACTGACCGGGATCACCACCGCGATGGTGTGCGACGCCCCGACGATCGCCGCCGTTCTGCCGATGTTTCTCGAGTTCGCCCGCGGCTCCGTGCTGGTCGCCCACAACGCCCGGTTCGACATGGGCTTCTTGCGGGCCGCCGCCGATCAATGTGGCATCCGCTGGTCGCGCCCGCAGGCGCTGTGCACGGTCCAACTGGCGCGGCGGGTGCTCAGCCGCGAAGAGGCGCCGAGTGTGCGATTGGCGGCGCTGGCACGGCTGTTCGCCGTCGCCAGCGAACCCACCCACCGGGCACTCGACGACGCGCGAGCCACTGTCGAGGTGCTGCACGCGCTGATCGAGCGAGTCGGCAACCAGGGCGTACACACCTACGCCGAGCTGCGGTCCTACCTGCCCAATGTGTCTCCGGCACAACGGCGTAAACGGGTGCTCGCCGAGGGCTTGCCGCGCCGGCCCGGGGTGTACCTGTTTCGCGGACCGGGAAACGAGGTGCTATACGTCGGGACAGCAATCAACTTGCGGCGCAGGGTAAGTCAGTACTTCAACGGCTCAGATCAGCGCACCCGAATCAAAGAGATGGTCACCTTGGCCGGCTCTGTTGAGCACGTCGAATGTGCGCACGCGCTGGAAGCCGGTGTCCGCGAGCTGCGGATGCTCGCCGCGCATGCCCCGCCCTACAACCGCCGGTCGAGATTCCCGCACCGCTGGTGGTGGGTGGTGTTGAGCGACGAGGCGTTCCCCCGGTTTTCGGTGGTGCGTAAGCCGCGCCACGACCGCGCAGTCGGCCCGTTTCGGTCCCGCGCAGACGCCGCCGACGCGGCGGAGCTGCTGGCGCGCTTCACCGGTGTACGCAGCTGCAC
>NZ_JBAPMI010000326.1:0-43282 GCF_049278535.1 Mycobacterium sp.
ACGCCCCACCCTGCGTGAGGCGGTTGCCCGGCTGGCGCAGGGCACCGCACTGCGCGACGGCCTGGAGCGCATCCTGCGCGGCCGGACCGGTGCACTGATAGTCCTCGGCTGCGACGACAGCGTGGAAGCGATCTGCGACGGCGGGTTCTCCCTCGATGTGCGGTACGCGCCGACCCGGCTTCGAGAGCTGTGCAAGATGGATGGCGCCGTGGTGTTGTCCACGGACGGCAGCCGAATCCTGCGGGCCAACGTGCAACTGGTGCCGGACCCGTCGATACCCACCGACGAATCCGGAACCCGGCACCGCTCGGCCGAGCGGGCCGCCAGCCAGGTCGGCTATCCGGTGATCTCGGTCAGCCACTCGATGAGCATCGTGACCGTCTACCTCAGCGGCGAGCGCCACGTGCTGGCCGATTCGTCGACCATCCTGTCGCGGGCCAACCAGGCCATCGCCACGCTGGAACGCTACAAGGCCCGGCTCGACGAGGTGAGCAGGCAGCTGTCGCGGGCGGAGATCGAGGACTTTGTCGCGCTTCGCGACGTGATGACGGTGGTGCAGCGACTCGAGCTGGTCCGGCGGATCGGCGTCGAGCTGGATTACGAGGTCGTCGAGCTGGGCACCGACGGCCGCCAACTGCGGCTGCAGCTCGAGGAGTTGCTCGGCGGCAACGATGCCTCCCGCGAGTTGATAGTGCGCGACTACCACGCCAACCCCGAGCCGCTGTCCAAGGCGGAATTGGCGGCGACGCTCGAGGAGCTCGATGCCATGTCGGACGCCGAGCTGCTCGACTTCACCACAATGGCAAAGGTTTTCGGCTATCCGTCGACGGCAGAAGCTCAAGACTCTGTGGTGAGCTCACGCGGCTACCGCGCGATGTCGGAGATTCCGCGGCTACAGTTCGCCCACGCCGACCGGTTGGTCCGCGAGTTCGGCTCGCTGCAGGGCCTGCTGGCGGCCAGCGCGGGCGACTTGGAAGCCGTGGAAGGGATCGGCGAAATCTGGGCCCGCCATGTGCGAGAAGGGTTGTCGCAGTTGGCCGAATCGACCATCGGCGACCCGATCGGCTGAGTCAGCCGAGTAACGGTCAGCCGCCGGGAGCGGGCGGCGGACCGGGCAGCGGCCCAGGTCCCGGCAGGCCGGGAAGTCCGGGCGGAGGCGGCGGCGCGGCCCCCGGGGCTAGCGGCGGAGCCAGGATGAAGGGAACCGCAAGCGAGCGCAGGTTGCCCAACTGCACGACGAGGTTGTAGGTGCCGGGCCCGATCGCCGGCCGCGGCAGCGGGCAATGTGGAGCCGAGCCCATGCCGGTCCAGGTCACCGAGGTGGTCACCTGCTCGCCGGGCGCAAAGGTCTTGACCAGAGTCTCGTTGGACGGCGCGCAGTCCAGGTTCGACCACAGCCGCTTGTTGTCCAGCGAGTAGACGTAGGCCGCCAGGACAGCGGCTCCGACATCGCGCTTACAGGCCACCAGCCCGATATTGGTGACGACCATGACGAATTTCGGCTGGTCGCCGGTGGCGTACTGCGGGGCGTTGGTCAGACCCTTGACCGCCAGCGTGGAGTCGGGGCAGTCGTCGCCCTCTTTGAGTATCGGCGGCGGCTGCACCGCCGCGGTCGGTGTCCCGGCCGGCTGGTCGGTGTTCTCGGCCGCCGGCGGCTGCACCTGAGTGTTGACCTCGGGTCCCTGGTTCTGCTGGCCTTGTGCGGCAGGCTTTTTCGCGGTGCCGGAGGTGTTGGCACCGGCGTTACCGCTCAGAACGGCAACCAAGATCGCGACGACGATGGCGACCACGACGACCGCGATGCCTATCGCCAATCCCCGGCGTCGCCAGTAAATCTCCGGCGGCAGCGGGCCTCGTGGTTCCAGATCCAGCACATTCACACGGTAAGGCCAGGTCACGTCGATAGGGTCGACCCAACCCGGCGTGTCGCCCAGTTAACCGAGGATGTCGATCCAACGGCGACCGGTTGGCTGCGCGGCGCGTCCACCGCTCGGGCGGGCAGACGGGGCCACCAGAACCAGCGACCGAGCAGCGCGACCAGCGCCGGCATCAGAAATGTCCGCACCAGCAAGGTGTCCAGCAGCAGGCCGATCCCGACGGTCAAGCCAACCTGCTCGATGCTGAGCACGGTGCTGCCGGCCAGCGCGAACATCGTGATTCCGAATACGATGCCGGCGGTGGTCACCACGCCACCGGTGGCCGCGAACGCGCGGATGACGCCGGTGCTGATTCCGGCGCGCAACTCCTCCCGGATCCGCATCGCCAGCAGCAAGTTGTAGTCGGCACCGACGGCTACCAATGCGATGAACGCCATCGGCGCCACGGCCCAGTGCAACGGTTGGCCAAACAGGTACTGACTCACCAACACGCTGACGCCCAGCGCCGACGCGTACGACACGATGACGGTGCCGACCACCGCCACCGCCGCGACCGGACTGCGCAACATCATCGCCACGATCACGAAGATCAACGCCAACGTCGCGCCGACCAGCAGGACGATGTCACTGTGCACAAATTCCTGCAGGTCGCGGGTCGCCGGGCCCACGCCGGCCAGGCCGACCGATACCGGGGTCAGCGTCCCCTCCTTGGTCGCCTCGGCGATAGCGGTCTGGATCTGTCGAGCGCGCTGCGCTCCCTCGGGCCCCCACTCGTGTCGATCGCCGTAAGCCAGCAGATACGTCACGCGGCCGTCCGACGAAACCAGATCGTTCAAGGCCTGCCGATACCGCGGGTCGGATAGCGCCCGGTCGGGCAGGTAGAAGCCGCCTGCGGCGCTGCCCCGGAAGCCGGCATCAAGCTCGCGCAGATAGTCCGACACCTGACGCACCTGCGGAGCGATCGAATCGGCGACCCCGCGCAGTTCACCCGTTGCCGCTTTGGCCTGGCTCAGCACGTCGCGCATCGACTGCAGCGTCTGCGGCATCCCCGCGAATGCAGTCGTTGCGGCACCCGATCCGGACGTGAGTTTTCCTGCGCCGCTGGATAACTCGCTCGTGCTCCGGATGACACTGTCGACGGGTTGCACGACACGGGACACCAGTGCGCAGATCGCGTTGGCCGGGCAGTCCGGCGTGCTGTCGACGAAGTTCCGCAACGGGGCCAGGTACCCCGACACCGCGTCGACGTTGTCACGGATGCCGTCGATGCCGGCACGCATATCGTCGGCGCCTGAACCGATCTGACGCAGACCGCCGGCGCTTCCCTGCATCCCCCGGTTGAGCTGATCGAGCGCGCCGGTCATCTGCGACAGGATCGCGTCCAGATCGCCCACTCGGCGGAATCGCTGCACGACAGCGTCCATGTCGTCGCCGAACTGCCGGCCGATCAACCCGGCCTGATAACTCAGCGTGGCCTCCTCGGGAACCGTGCCGGCCGGCCGACTCGCCGACTGCACCATGCGAATCCCGGGAATGGCCATGATCTGGCGGGTGATTCGCTCGACCGCGATAAGGCCGGCCGGATTACGCAGATCGTGGTCGGCCTCCACTGTCACGACGTCGGGCAACAACCGATTTGCCGGAAAGTGTTGAGCCATTGCGGTATAGCCGTCGTTGGATTCGGCTCCGGCCGGTGTGGCGGCCGGCTCGTTCCAGCCGGTATGCATACCGGCCAGCGGCAGGATCAACACAGCGATCAACCCGCCGCTGACCACCAGGACAGGCCCGGGCCAGCGGGCCACGACGACGCCGATGCGTCGCCAGCGGCGGGCAATCACCGACCGCCGCGGCTCCAGCATGCCGCGCCGGCCGGCCAAAGCGATGAGTGCCGGGGTAAGAGTGAGAGCAGCGGCCATCCCGACTAAAACACCTATCGCACAGGGTATTCCGGTGCTGCGGAACATTCCCACCTTGGCCAGGCTCAGGCATGCCAAGGCCGCTGCCATGGTCAGCGCCGAGCCGATGACCACCGGTGCCACACCGCGGTAGGCGTCAACCAGCGCAACGGCCCATTCGGTTCCGCGGCGTCGGCCCTCGTGATAGCGACCGATCAGGAATATCGCGTAATCGGTTCCGGCGCCGAGGATCATCGCCGCAACCAATGCGACCGAAAACAGCGACACCTCGACCACGCCGTGCTCGCCCAACAAGGCGACCAGCGGGCGGGCCACCGCCAAAGCGAGGCCGACCGAGATCAACGGGATGGCCGCGGCCACCGCCGAGCGGTAAACGAGGAGCAGTAGCAGCATGATCACCAGGACCGTCGCCGCGGTGATCAACAGCATCTGATGATCGATCGCGGCGAATTCGTCGGTGAGCGTGCCGCCCGGCCCGGTGACGTAGACGTGCAGGCCCGGCGGCGGGCCGAGCCGATGCACCGTGTCGCGGACGACGGCGACGGAGTCGCTGGCCTGCGCGGTGCCCAGCATGCCGGACAACCGCACCATCAGATCCGCGGCCCGTCCGTCATTGCTCTGCGCCGCCGACCTGGTGATCGGGTCCGCCCACAGGTCGGTGACCGAGTAGACATGTTCGGTGTCGGCCCGCAGGGCCGTCACCACCTTGTCGTAATAGCCGCGGTCGGCCGGCTGCAGCTGCTGATCACGTTCCAGCACAACGTAATCCAAGTTGTTGCTGGGTGCGCCGCCGAAGAGTTCGGCAGAGCGTTTGGCCGCGACCGCACTGGCCGCATCCGTCGGCATGAACGACCGGGCGTGCGTCGCGACGACGCGCTCCAACTGTGGCACCGCAAGGTTTCCCGCGGCGGCCGCGAGTATCCAGCCAAGCACCACGATGACGCCGTAGCGGCTGACGAACCGGGCCGCGGCCGCAAGCAGCTCAGGCAACGGTCTGCTCGCCGAAGACCGCGTCGATTTGCTGCTCATCGCGTTGCAGAGCACGAACCCGGACCGAACGCCGCGCGGCGGCATCGAGTACCGCCCGTAGCCCCGGCTCGCGGGCGGCAAGGTCGGCACGGGCTTGTTCAGCGGGAATATCGTCGTCCAGCCTTGCCGTCAGCGCTGTCAGCCAGCGCTGCTGCAGCGAAAGCAACAAACCCTCCTCGCTGCCGAACAGTCGCTGTACGTCGGCCATGTGGCCGTTGAAATCCAGTGCGGCGTCTGGGTTCTCGACGCCACGACCGATCAGGTCCGCCATGAAAGCCATTCGCTCGTGGTGCTGTGCCCATGTCATGCCAATGACAGTAGGAAGCTTTGGCGGCTCCGACATCGTGCCGCAGTTCGGTTTTCGGCCTGCTACTACGGTCGGAGTAGAACACCGCCCACAGCAGGATGTTTTCGGTGCCGATGCCTTCTACGATGGGCCGATGACGCGGGCCGGCGAGTATGCGCGCAACTGGTTTGAGCGACGCTCAGAGCTGATCCCGGAACCGTACTCATGGCTGTTCGTCGTAATGATCCAGTCGGCGTTGGTACTCACCCTGATCGGGTCGACTTTGCAGCGCGACCAAGCCGACTTGACGGCGGCCGGGGTCGCGGCAGTGTTGGCCCTCGGTCAGCTGGCGCTCTTCGTGCTCGTCGGCGTCAAGTTCAACCCGCCTGTGGTCGCCCTGACGTGGTGGGCATCCACCGCGATCCTGCTGTTCGCGACGTCGACGCCGATTGCAACCGACTTCGCCCCGCTGCTCCTTGTGCTGATGGTCGGCTGTGTCGCATCGCTGACCCCGCCCCGATGGGGCGCATTCGCGTTCGCGTCAGCGGTGTCGCTGTTGGTGGCCGCCTCGGTCACGCACCATCTCGACGGGGTAGCGCTGTACCTGGGGTTCGTCGCGCTGGGCTGGCTGGTCGGCTATCAGATGCGGACGCAACACCAATTGCTGATCAAACAGCAGAAGATGCAGGCCGAACTTGCCGAGCACGCCGCTGCCGTCGAGCGGCGCCGCATTGCCCGCGAGGTGCATGACGTGATCGCGCACTCGCTGTCGGTGACGATGCTGCATGTCACCGGTGCACGGCGGGCGCTGCAGCAGGACAGCGATATCGACGACGCGGTCGGTGCACTCATCGACGCCGAGCGACTGGGCCGTCAGGCGATGGCCGACATCCGGCGCACGGTGGGCCTGCTCGAAGCCGGCCCGACCAAGATGGCCCCCGAACCCGGCATCGCCGATATCCCAGATCTGGTCGACGATTTCGTGTCAGCCGGGCTACCCGTCAGGTTCCACACCGAAGGCCGGCCAGAGCGGGTCTCTGCCGCGGTGGGCCTGGCGCTGTACCGCATCACCCAGGAATCGCTGGCGAATATCGCCAAACATGCTGTGTCCTCTAAAACTGATGTCGGACTTACTGTTTCGGCATCGGTGGCATCTTTGTCGGTGATCAACGAAATGCCGGTAAGCGTTGCGTCGGCGCCACTGTCGCAGAGCGGACGAGGTTTGGCCGGGATGCGCCAACGGGTCGAACTGCTCGGCGGGATTCTCGACGCCGGGCCGTGCCGTCAGGGATGGTCGGTACGCGCCGAGATCCCGCTCAACGATTCGAGCCCACAAACCTGGCGGTGTGCACGCTGAGATGACCGCTCCCGACATCGCGGTACTGCTGGTCGACGACCAGGAACTGGTCCGGTCCGGGCTGCGACGGATTCTGCGCCGCAAGGACGGATTCGTCATCGTCGCCGAATGCGGCGACGGCGACGAGGTCCCGCATGCGATCGCCGAGCACCGGCCCGACGTGGTGGTGATGGATCTACGGATGAAGCGGGTCGACGGCATCGAGGCCACCCGCAGGCTTTCCGCGCCAGACTCGCCGCCGGTGCTTGCCCTGACCACCTTCAACGACGACGAGTTGCTGTCCGGCGCGTTACGCGCGGGCGCATCGGGATTCGTGCTCAAGGACTCCTCGGCCGAGGAGCTGATCCGGGCCGTGCGCGCGGTCGCACAGGGTGACAGTTACCTCGACCCGGCCGTGACGTCACGGGTGCTGACCACCTATCGCCGGGTGGCCGGCGAGCATCGATCCGATCCGGTGGCCGAGGTGACGGCGCGCGAGTGCGACGTGCTGCGGCTGATCGGCCAAGGCCGCTCCAACACCGAGATCGCCGACGAGCTCTGTATTTCCGAGCTCACAGTGAAAAGCCACATCGGCCGAATCTTCGTCAAACTGCAACTGCGCGACCGCGCGGCGGCCATCGTCTACGCCTATGACCACGGCCTCGTCACGCCGCGGTATTCGGCGGAGCGTTAGGCGTCGACCGTTTCGCCGACGTCGCCGATGACGTTGCGCATTACCACCTGCCCGTCGGCGAGGTGATACGTGGCGCCAACGATCGCCAAGTCTCCGGCGGCAACGGCTCGGGCGATGGCCGACGAGCGCTCGTGCAACTGCGTGCCGGTCTCGACCACATGGCGTGCCTCGAACTCGTCGGTACGAGTGAGGCCTTCACGACGGCCCAGCAATATCGACGGCGCCACCCGCTCGACCAGGTCGCGCACGTAGCCGCCCGGCAAAGCGCCGTCGTCCAGCGCCGCCAGCGTCGCCTTCACGGCACCGCAGCTGTCGTGGCCGAGGATCACGATTAGCGAGACACCGAGCGCACCCACCGCGAATTCCAGTGATCCCAATACCGCGGAGTCGATCACGTGGCCGGCTGTCCGGACCACGAACATGTCGCCCAAGCCCTGATCGAAGATGAGTTCGGCGGCCACCCGGCTGTCGCCGCAGCCGAACAGCGCCGTGGTGGGCTTTTGACCTTTGGCCAGGCTGGCCCGGTACTGGACACTTTGGCTCGGGTGCTCAGGCTGGCCCGCGACGAAGCGCTCGTTACCCTCTTTGAGTGCTTTCCACGCAGTTGCGGGATCGGTATTCGGCATGGCGGTCATTCTGCCGTAGCTGGCTATGAAGCTCTCACCAACTCAGCGTGAACTTCTGGACTGGTACGACTGGTCGCGACGCGACCTGCCGTGGCGGGATCCCGAGGTAACCCCGTGGCAGATTCTGGTCAGCGAATTCATGCTGCAGCAAACGCCGGTGTCACGGGTCGAGCCGATCTGGCGCGACTGGATAGTGCGCTGGCCGACGCCGTCGGCCACAGCGGCGGCCAGCGCGGCTGATGTCGTCAGGGCCTGGGGCAAGCTGGGCTATCCGCGGCGGGCCAAACGGCTGCATGAATGTGCCACCGTCATTGCCCGCGATTACGCCGGCGTCGTTCCCGACGACGTCGATATATTGCTGACCCTGCCCGGAGTCGGCAGCTACACCGCGTGCGCGGTGGCGTGCTTCGCCTACCAGCAGGCGGTGCCGGTGGTGGACACCAACGTGCGCCGGGTAGTGGCCCGAGCCGTACACGGGCGGGCCGACGCCGCGGCAGCGTCGGCCGTCCGCGATCATGCCGATGTATCCGCGCTGTTACCCAAAGATGGCTCCGCGCACAGGTTTTCTGCGGCACTGATGGAACTCGGGGCCACCGTGTGCACCGCGCGGAATCCGCAGTGTGGGCTGTGTCCGCTCAGCGTGTGCCGATGGCGCGAAGCCGGCTTTCCTCCTTCGGAGGGTCCGGCTCGCCGGCCACAGGGCTATGCCGGAACCGACCGGCAGGTTCGCGGTCGGCTGATGGATGTGCTGCGCGGCAGCGAGATTCCGGTCACCCGCGCCCAGTTGGACGTTGCGTGGCTCAGCGACACCGTGCAGCGCGACCGGGCGCTGGACTCATTGCTTGCCGACGGGCTGGTGGCCAAGACCAGCGACGGACGCTTCGCCCTGGCCGGCGAGGAGGGCTAGGACGCCGCCAGGAACGACTCCACCGCCCGGCGATACACCTGCGGCGCCTCGTCGTGAACCAGATGCCCGGCGCTGGCCGCATGTAAATAGGTTGTGCGATAGCCGTTTTCGCCCATTGAACGCATTTGACCTGCAGGTGTCACCGAGTTACCGGCCTCGATGAGTAGCACCGGCGAGCGCACCGCCCGCCATTGCGCCCAGTAGTCGCGGGTGCCCCACTCGGCCGCGATCTCGATCCACCTCGACGTATGCCCGTGCAGCCGCCACCCGGTGGCGGTCCGGTCGAAGGCCTCCAGGAAATACCGGCCGGCGAGCTCGCCGAATTCTGCGAATACCTGTTCAGCAGAGTCGAATTCGGCTGGCAAGCTGTGTAGCCACGGCTCCCACGGGCCGGTCGTGCGACCGCGGAAGTCCGGCGCCATATCCTCGACGACCAGCGCCGAGACCAACTCGGGATGCTCGGCAGCCAGACACCAGGAATGCAGCCCACCCATCGAATGCCCGACCAGGCGTACGGGGGCGCCCAGCGCGGTCACGGCGTCACCGAGGTCTTGGACAAAACGTTCGGTGCTGATCGGACACGGATCGGCGACATCGCGACCGCGGTGCCATGGCGCGTCGTAGGTGTAGACAGCGCCCAGCTCGGTCAGCCACGGCAGCTGACGCGACCAGGTGGTCCCACGGCCCATCAGACCGTGCACCAAGACCACCGGCTCACCTCGTCCACCATGATGGGTTAGCAGATCAGCGGCCATGCACCTATCTTTGCGTGCTTTAGGTCGCCAACGGGTTGATTGCTCGGCTCCTCCTCGGGCCGCTAGCGGCCCGCATCGTCGCCTTCGGGCGGCACGGTAGCCTAGCGCCATGCCAGTGGTGAAGATCAACGCGATCGAGGTGCCGGCGGACGCAGGCCCCGAGTTGGAGAAGCGGTTCGCCCACCGCGCGCATGCGGTGGAGAACTCGCCGGGTTTCCTCGGCTTTCAGCTGCTTCGTCCGATCAAGGGCGAAGACCGGTACTTCGTCGTGACGCAGTGGGAATCCGAAGAGGCGTTCCAGGCGTGGGCGACCGGGCCTGCCATCGAGGCGCACGCCGGTCACCGGGCCAATCCGGTGGCGACGGGCGCGTCGCTGCTGGAGTTCGAGGTTGTGTTAGACGTTGCCGGATCCGGACACACGGCGTAGTCCGCGCCAGGGCCGACTCCGCGTCGCGGCACTGACTTCCGCCGCCGTATTGGTCGCCGCCCTGAGCCCGGGTTGCGCACCACCGCCAGCGCCGTCCGCTAACGCGGCGGGCGCCGGCCGGCAGATCAACATGAGTACGCCGGCCGGTCTGCGAGCTCAGCAGACCCTGGACATGTTGAACTCTGACTGGCCGATCGGCCCCGTCGGGGTCGGTACCCTTGCCGCCCCGAAGATGGTCAACCAAGTCCAGACCATGATGGAAAAGCTGTGGTGGGACCGACCGTTCACGTTCCGCGGAGTCGACCTCAAAGCGGGTGTCGCCACCTTGCAGTTGACGACGTCGTACGGTGCGCAGCAAGAGATTCGGATACACACCGCCGATGACACCTTGGTGGACGGGTTCGATCTCACCACGCTGGCCCCGAAAATCTCGTCATGGCGTGACGTCGACACGACATTGAGCAAGACCGGCGGCCGCTACTCATGGCAGGTCTCCAAGATCGATGACGGCCAGTGCGATCGGGTCGCCGGCACCAACTCCGATTTATCACTCCCGTTGGCGTCGATCTTCAAGTTGTACGTGCTCTATGCCGTGTCGGATGCCGTCAAGGCCGGCACGGTGTCGTGGGACGATCAGCTGACCGTGACCCAAAAAGGCAAGGCCGTCGGTTCAAGCATGGATTTGCCGGTGGGAGCGAATATTTCGGTACGCACCGCGGCCGAGAAGATGATTGCCACCAGCGACAACATGGCCACCGACATGTTGATCGGGAGGGTCGGCCCACAGGCCGTCGACAACGCGCTGGCCAACGCCGGCCACCATGATCCGGCCGCGATGACGCCGTTCCCGACCATGTACGAACTCTTTTCGGTCGCGTGGGGCCGACCGGACGTTCGCGAGAAGTGGAAGCAAAGCAACCCGCAGGAACGCGCTGCGATGCTAGAGGAAGCGAACTCCCGTACTTACCAACCGGATCCGTGGCACGCTCACGTGCCCGCCTCGATATACGATGCGGAATGGTATGGCAGCGCCGAAGACATCTGTCGGGTGCACGTGGCACTGCAAGCCGGCGCGGTGGGCGCAGCCACACCCGTCAAGACGATCTTGGACGCCTCCCCGGGTGTGAACCTCGATCGCAACAAATGGCCGTATATCGCCGCGAAGGCCGGCGGCCTGCCGGGTGACCTGACGTTCAGCTGGTATGTGGTGGACCGGGCCAGGCAGCCATGGGTAGTCAGTTTCCAGTTGAACTGGCCTCGCGATCACGGGCCGAGCATCACCGGTTGGATGCTGCAGGTTGCCAAGCAGGTCTTCGCACTGATACCCACCCAATAGCAAAGGGGCGAACACCCGATTGGTGACCGCCCCTTTGTTTTGTCGATTTACTCGGTGGTGGCCGCCGGGCTGCCGGCGGCATGGGCTCCTGCGTTCGCCAGGTCGGCCTGCTCGGCGGGCTTGCGGGCACCGGTGAAGGTGAACACCGCATCCTCGCCGGAACCCTCCCCGTCCCAGTTGTCCACGTCGACGGTGACAATCTGGCCCGGGCCGACCTCTTCGAACAGGATCTTCTCGGACAGCTGGTCCTCGATCTCCCGCTGAATGGTGCGCCGCAGCGGACGAGCACCCAACACCGGGTCGAAGCCACGCTTGGCCAGCAGTGCCTTGGCCTTGTCGGTGAGCTCCATGGCCATGTCCTTGGCCTTGAGCTGCTTGCCCACCCGGCCGATCATCAGGTCGACCATCCGGATGATCTCGTCGCGAGTCAGCTGGTGGAAGACGATGATGTCGTCGATACGGTTGAGGAACTCGGGCCGGAAGTGCTTCTTCAGCTCGTCGTTGACCTTCTGCTTCATCCGCTCGTAGTTGTTGTCGCCGCCCCCCTGAGTGAAGCCCAGCCCGACCGCCTTGCTGATGTCGGACGTACCCAGGTTGGACGTGAAGATCAGCACCGTGTTCTTGAAATCGACGGTGCGACCCTGCCCGTCGGTGAGCCGGCCGTCCTCGAGCACCTGCAACAGGCTGTTGTAGATCTCCTGGTGCGCCTTCTCGATCTCGTCGAACAGCACCACACTGAAGGGCTTGCGCCGCACCTTTTCGGTGAGCTGGCCGCCCTCCTCGTAGCCGACGTACCCGGGAGGGGCACCGAACAGCCGCGAAGCGGTGAAGCGGTCGTGGAACTCACCCATGTCGATCTGGATGAGCGCGTCGTCGTCGCCGAACAGGAAATTGGCCAGCGCCTTGGACAGCTCGGTCTTACCCACACCGGACGGGCCGGCGAAGATGAACGAGCCGGACGGGCGCTTGGGGTCCTTCAACCCGGCGCGGGTACGGCGGATCGCCTTGGAGACCGCCTTGACGGCGTCGCTTTGGCCGATGATCCGCTTGTGGATCTCGTCCTCCATCCGCAGCAACCGGGTGGTCTCGGCCTCGGTGAGCTTGAACACCGGGATACCGGTCCAGTTGCCGAGCACTTCGGCGATCTCGTTGTCGTCAACCTCGGCAACAACGTCGAGATCACCTGAGCGCCACTGCTTTTCGCGCTCAGCACGCTGGCCTACCAGCTGCTTTTCGCGATCGCGCAGGCTGGCCGCCTTCTCGAAGTCCTGCGCGTCGATCGCGGACTCCTTCTCCCGGCGGGCGTCGGCGATCTTCTCGTCGAATTCGCGCAGGTCTGGCGGAGCCGTCATCCGGCGAATCCGCATCCGGGCGCCGGCCTCGTCGATCAGGTCGATCGCCTTGTCAGGCAGGAACCGGTCGTTGATGTAGCGGTCGGCCAGGGTGGCCGCGGCAGTGATCGCGGAGTCGGTGATGGACACCCGGTGGTGCGCCTCGTAGCGGTCCCGCAGACCCTTGAGGATTTCGATGGTGTGCTCCACCGTGGGCTCGCCGACCTGCACCGGCTGGAACCGTCGCTCCAGGGCGGCGTCCTTCTCGATGTACTTGCGGTACTCGTCGAGGGTGGTGGCACCGATGGTCTGCAGCTCGCCACGGGCCAGTTTCGGCTTGAGGATCGATGCCGCGTCGATCGCGCCCTCGGCCGCTCCGGCACCGACCAGCGTGTGCAGCTCGTCGATGAACAGGATGATGTCGCCGCGGGTGTTGATCTCCTTGAGCACCTTCTTGAGGCGTTCCTCGAAGTCACCGCGGTAGCGGCTGCCGGCCACCAGAGAACCCAGGTCGAGGGTGTAGAGCTGCTTGTCCTTCAGCGTCTCGGGAACCTCGCCGTGCACGATCGCCTGCGCGAGACCTTCCACGACCGCCGTCTTGCCGACGCCGGGTTCGCCGATCAACACCGGGTTGTTCTTGGTGCGCCGGGACAGCACCTGCATGACCCGCTCGATTTCCTTCTCGCGGCCGATGACCGGGTCGAGCTTGCCCTCCATGGCCGCAGCCGTGAGGTTGCGACCGAACTGGTCGAGCACCAGCGACGTCGACGGGCTGCCCGACTCGCCGCCGCGGCCACCGGTGCCGGCCTCCGCGGCCTCCTTGCCCTGGTAGCCGCTCAGCAGCTGGATTACCTGCTGGCGAACCCGGGTGAGCTCGGCACCCAGCTTGACCAGAACCTGCGCTGCGACGCCCTCACCCTCACGGATCAGACCGAGCAGAATGTGCTCGGTGCCGATGTAGTTGTGGCCGAGCTGCAGCGCCTCGCGCAGGCTCAGCTCTAAGACCTTCTTCGCGCGCGGAGTGAACGGGATGTGGCCGGACGGAGCCTGCTGGCCCTGTCCGATGATCTCCTCGACCTGGCTGCGGACACCCTCGAGCGAGATGCCCAGTGATTCCAGCGACTTGGCCGCTACCCCTTCGCCTTCGTGGATGAGACCCAGCAGGATGTGCTCTGTGCCGATGTAGTTGTGGTTGAGCATCCGGGCCTCTTCTTGCGCCAGGACGACAACCCTGCGGGCACGGTCCGTAAAACGTTCGAACATTGGCGGTTACCTGCTCTCCATCACCATCGGTACTTCGTCATTCTCGGCTCAGGGGCCGACACCGCGTACCTGTCGTCCACTGTAGTGCGCGACCGGCCGGGCCACCTACCTCGCGGTTGGACTACCCCGTCCCGCAGTTCCCGGCTACAACGCCGTTGCACCAGTGCAACGCGGGAAAACTGAGATTCGTTTCCCGCTTGAGTGATCGATCAGTTCGCCACCAGCGAAAGCGCGTCCACCCGCGCTCGGCCTAGGTCGCGGCGTGGAATGCGTCGATCACGTCGGCCGGGATCCGGCCCCGGGTCGAGACGTTGTGGCCATTACGACGGGCCCAGTCCCGAATTGCCGCGCTTTGCTCGCGATCGATGGCTCCACGGCCGCGACCGGAGCTGGAACGTCCACGCCTACGACCGCCCACCCGACGGGAGGCTTCGACCCACTGCTTCAGGTCGTGGCGGAGTTTCGTCGCATTCTTGGCCGACAGGTCAATCTCATAGGTCACGCCATCGAGTCCGAATTCGACTGTTTCATCGGCGGCCCCTTCGCCGTCGAAATCATCAACAAGGGTGACGGTCACTTTTTTCGCCATTGGCTGAGCCTTCTGCTTTCTTCTTAGACACTTGCCATACAGGACAAGTGGTCGGACCGCCCCCGTCGCACTAATCTGCCATACCCCGACGGGTTATTCAATACAGCGCGTCAACCGTGCTCAGTTGCTATGCGGGCGGACAATAGGAAACAATACAGTCTCTCTAATTGACAGGCCGGTCAAAGCCATCAGCAAGCGATCGATGCCCATTCCGGTTCCCGTGCACGGCGGCATAGCGTGCTCCAGGGCAACAAGAAAATCCTCATCGAGCAGCATTGCCTCGTCGTCGCCGGCCGCCGCGGCCCGGGCCTGCTCAGCGAACCTTTCCCGCTGCACCACCGGATCGACTAATTCCGAATATCCGGTGGCCAGTTCGAACCCGCGAATATACAGGTCCCACTTCTCGGTAACACCGGCGATGCTGCGGTGCTGACGCGTCAAAGGCGTTGTCTCGACCGGAAAATCCTTCACAAACGTGGGCGCCGTCAGCCCGTCGCCGACGGTGTGTTCCCAAAGTTCCTCGACCAGCTTGCCGTGCCCATACCCACGATCGGTGGGTACCTCTACTCCGAGTCGTGCGGCGACAGCAAGCAAGTGATCGACGCTGGTGTTTGGTGTGATCTCTTCGCCAAGAGCCGCCGATAGTGACGGATACATTTCAATCGACGCCCATTCTCCGTCGATGTCATAGACGCTGCCGTCGGGTAGTGGAAGTTGTCGTGTACCGATCGCGTCGTCCGCCACCTGTTGAATAAGCTCGCGGGTTACAACAGCGGAATCGTCATACGTTCCATACGCCTGATAGGTCTCCAACATGGAAAATTCAGGCGAATGCGTGGAATCGGATCCTTCGTTTCGGAACACCCGATTAAGTTCGAACACCTTGTCAAACCCGCCGACGACGCAGCGCTTCAGGAACAGTTCCGGAGCGATCCGCAGGTAGAGGTCGATGTCGAGCGCATTGGAGTGCGTGACGAACGGGCGCGCGGCCGCACCGCCTGCCAATGTCTGCAGCATCGGCGTTTCGACTTCCAGAAAGCCGCGTTGCTCCAGAGCATTGCGTAATGCGCGAATGACGGCAATCCGCTGGCGGGCGACCGTGCGGGCCTGCGGGCGCACAATCAGGTCGACGTAGCGTTGCCGGACCCGCGACTCTTCGCTCATGTCCTTGTGTGCCACCGGCAGCGGTCGAAGCGCCTTGGAGGCCATCTGCCAGCTGTCGCCGAGCACCGAAAGCTCGCCGCGCCGCGAGCTGATCACCTCGCCGTGGATGCCGACGATGTCGCCGATGTCGACGTCGGCCTTCCATTCGTCGAGGGCTTCCTGGCCGACGCTGGCTAGGCTGAGCATCACCTGCAGCTGGGTGCCGTCGCCTTCTTGGAGGGTGGCGAAGCACAACTTGCCCGAGTTGCGGGCGAATACCACGCGGCCGGTAACCGCGACGATGTCACCGGTGACCGAATCTGCGGGCAGATCGGGATATGCGGCGCGGATCTGCGCCAGGGTGTGGGTGCGCCCGACTTCGACGGGGTAGGGGTCGCGGCCCTCGGCGGCAAGGCGGGCGCGTTTGTCCCGGCGTATCCGGAACTGCTCAGGGATATCTGCGTCGCCGGCGTTCACGACCTGCCAGCTTAAAGGACTGAAGATCGCCTCCAGTGCGCGGTCAGCGTGCCGTCTTGAGCCGTCCCCGCTGGCTATCGCGGTTGCGCTCGAACACCAGCCTCAGACCCTGCAAGGTCAGGTGCTGGTCGTAGTGATCGACCGAATGCAACTCGGCCAGCAGCAGCGGCGCCGTGTGTCCGGTCGCGACCACCGTGACGTTGTCGCCGGCGAACCCGTCGACATCGTTGCGGATCCGGCCGACCAGGCCGTCGACCAACCCCGCGAAGCCGAACACCGCACCGGCCTGCATGCATTCGACGGTGTTCTTACCGACCACGGAACGAGGGCGGGCCAACTCGACGCGGCGTAAAGCGGCCGAGCGCGCCGCGGCGGCATCGGACGACACCTGGATGCCCGGCGCGATCGCGCCGCCCAGGAACTCACCTTTGGCGGACACCACGTCAACGCAGATGGAGGATCCGAAGTCGATCACGATCGCTGGGGTTCCGTACTTCTGAAAAGCCGCCAGACAGTTGACGATTCGATCGGCCCCAACTTCTTTCGGGTTGTCGACCAGGAGCGGAATGCCAGTGCGAACACCCGGTTCGATCAGCACGTGCGGCACCGTCGGCCAGTATTGCTCGAGCATCAGCCGCACCTCGTGCAGAACGGATGGCACCGTGGACAGCGCTGCCGCGCCGGTGAGCTGATCCGAATCGTCGCCGATCAAACCGTCGAGGGTCAGCGCAAGCTCGTCTGCGGTGATCTCGGATTCGGTGCGAATCCGCCACTGCTGCACGACCTTCGCCTGTTCCTTGGAACCGGAGATCAGCCCGATCACGGTGTGGGTATTGCGGACGTCGATGGCCAGCAGCACGACTAGAAAGCCTTCATCGCGGCGAGACCAACTCGCCCGCATCGGCAGGAACGAACGCCGGGTCACTGCCCAGATCGATCGCCCGGTTCTCGGCGTCGACGAACACGATCTTCGGTTGGTAGCTGCGCGCCTCGGCATCTTCCATCTGGGCGTAGGCGATCAGGATCACCAGGTCGCCGGGGTGCACGAGATGTGCGGCAGCCCCGTTGATTCCGATCACACCACTGCCGCGCTGACCGGTGATCGCGTAGGTGACCAACCGCGCGCCGTTGTCGATGTCGACAATGGTCACCTGTTCGCCCTCGAGCAGGTCGGCGGCGTCCATCAAGTCGGCGTCGATCGTCACCGAGCCGACATAGTGCAGGTCCGCCTGCGTGACGGTGGCCCGGTGGATCTTCGACTTGAGCATGGTTCGTAACATCAATTCCTCCAATGTGATTCGAGGGAATCAGCCGAGACGGCGGGCACTCGCCCGTCGACGCCGACGGTAGTTCCGATTTCTATTGCGACGTTGTCGAGCAGCCTGGTTTTGCCGAGTCGGGCGGCGACCAGTAAGCGTCCGGCGCCGCTGACCGGGGCCGGCCCCAGGGCGCTGTCGCGGACCTCCAGGTAGTCCACGTCGATCGCGGGTACCGCCGACAGCACCGCGCGGGCCGCGTGCAAAGCGGCGTCCGCGCCACCGGGGGCGGCGTGCGACCCGGCCAGCAGGGCTGCCGACAGGATGCCGGCCAGCTCGCGGTGCGCGGCGCTGAGATAGCGGTTGCGCGAAGACATCGCCAACCCGTCGGTCTCCCGCACGATCGGCACACCGACCACCCGGACGTCGACGTTCAGGTCGGTGACCATCTGGCGAACCAGCACGAGTTGCTGATAGTCCTTCTCCCCGAGGAAGATTCGGTCAGGTGTCACGATCTGCAGCAACTTCAAGACCACGGTGAGCATGCCGGCGAAATGTGTAGGACGGGCCGCACCCTCGAGCTCGGATCCGAGCGGGCCGGGATACACCGTGGTACGCCGGCCGTCCGGATACATCGCCGCAGCGCTTGGGGTGAAGGCTATTTCGACCCCCTCACCACGCAGCAGCGCCAAGTCATCGTCAAGGATCCGCGGGTAGGCGTCCAGATCCTCGTCGGCGCCGAATTGTAAGGGGTTGACGAAGATCGAGACCACCACCACCGACCCCGGGACTCGCTTGGCCGCACGGACGAGCGCGAGGTGTCCGTCGTGCAGTGCGCCCATGGTCGGCACCAGCATCACCCGTCGACCGGTGTGCCGCAGGGCGCGGCTGACCTCGCCGACATCGCTGAGGTCGGCGTAGACGTTGAGTTCGCCGGCGTTGAACTTCGGCGGCCGTTGGATACTCACCGGGCAAGCACCTCGAGCACCTCGTCGGGTGCGTGCACCCGCTCGGCGGTGCGCATCGCGTTGACCCGATATGCCTGTGCCAGTTGCGGATCGACCGCCTCCAGCGCGCTCAGGTGATCGGCCACAGCGCCGGCATCACCGCGCGCGATCGGGCCGGTCAGCGCCGCCTCGCCGCGCTGCAGCGTGTTCTCCAGGGCCGCGCGCGCCAGCGGTCCGAGAATGCGCTCGGCGATGCCACCGGGCTGATTGTCGACGAGTTGCTGGCCGAGCAGTTCGGTGCCCGACACCGCGGCCCGCAAAGCGTCAAGAGCGTCGGCGACCACCGTGACGATGTGGTTGCCGGCGTGGGCCAACGCGGCGTGGTAGAGCGTGCGGGCCCGCTCCGGAACGCGGAACGGCTCGCCGCCGATCTCGAGCACCAGCGACTGCGCGATCGCATAACCGACCTCGTCGGCGGCGGTGATCCCGAAGCAGGTATCGGCCAGCCGCGCGATGTCCTCGTCGGAGCCGGTGAACGTCATCGCCGGATGAATGGCCAGCGGTATGCAGTTTTGGGCGCTCAGCGGTGCCAGCACGTCGACGCCGTTGACGCCCGAGGTGTGCGCGACGATGGTGCCCGGTCGCACCGCGGATGTTGCGGCCAGGCCCGAAACCAGGCTCGCCAGCTCGGTGTCCGGCACGGCTAACAGCAACAACTCTGCGTTGCCGGCGACGTCGGCAACCGGCGCCACCGGAGTGTCCGGTAGCCATCGGTGGGCACGCCGACGGGATGCGTCGGACACGGCGCTGCACGCGACCACCACGTGGTCGACACGCTCGAGCGCGACACCCAGCGCGGTGCCGACCCGGCCAGCGGAGATGATCCCCACCTTGAGCCGGGCGGGCCGTAATCCGTCGAACTGCACCATCGCAGACGACCCTCACAAGTCTCTTGTTTCGTTCCAGTCCCGCGTAGCGGGTACCGGACGGTCGTAAAGACTTTACCGCGGCACGGCAGCTATGAGGCTGTGGTGTTCGCCTCAGTCTTCGCGACGCCGGCGCCGGCCGCCCTCAGATGGGGCGCTTTGCAAACGTGCCAGCAGGTCGGCGACCGACTGGCCGCCTGACTGTGGCTCGTCGGTCTCGGAGAACTCGTCGTTGCTGCGATGGCGGGCGCTCGGCGGCGGCGACATCGCAGGCTCCTTGTCCTGCGGTGGCGGCATCGACGGTGGTGGCGGAGGCGGAGGAGGCGACATCGTCGGCGCCGGAGTCGCCGGTCCGTCCACGCCGGGGTCGGGGTAGTCGGCGGAATGACGGGATCGGGCCCGGCGGCCTGACTCGCCCCAGTCGGCTGCGGGCTCGCCGGACGGGGAATCGGCGGGGCCGCCGGAATGCCGTCCACGCCGTTCAACCGGCGAGGACGGCGGCACCGACGGCGGTTCGCCGATGCTCGGCGAGCGATGTGAAGCCCTGTCGCGTGATGGCGCGTTGTCGTACGCCCACGAGGCCGACCCCGCGCTGTCGGCCGGGCCGGCGTTCCAATTGCTGCCGGGCGCACCGGGCGGCAACCACTGCCCCTCGGAACTGACCGGCTGCCAGGACGGCTGCTCCTGCGGGCGGGGCGCTTCCGGGGACGGCGGCCAGGGAATCCGCGCCCTTACCGGGGGCGGCTCGGGCTGTGGGGGCGGCTCGGGCTGTGGCTCGGGCTGTGGCTCGGGCTGCGGGGGCGCCTCGGCCCGGCGATGCGAACGTCGCGGGGGCGGTGGCTCGGATCGCTCAGGCCGGGGGGTGGACGCAGGGGGCGCCCATCCGCCGGGCTGGGGTTGCAGGTCCGGTGGCGGCCAGCTCTGGCCTTCGTGCGGACGCTCGGCGGCAGGAGCGGGCGGCGGGCCCGGTGCGGCCCAGGCACCCGGCTGTCCGGTGTCGCTGCTTTGACGCCAATGCGCACCCCGTTCCGCTTCGGGGGGCTGCTGTGGCTCGGGCGTCCGGTTCTGCCGGTGCTCCGCATACGCGTCGACGGGCTGCTGCTGGGCGTATGTCGGCTGATAGCTCTCCGCCGCGGGCTGTCGTGGCGGGGTCGGGACCAGCGGCTCCTCGTGCACGTCGATGATCGTGTCGTCGACGCGCCGAACCGGCTCTTCGGCCCGCACCGACGCGACCCGGTTGACTCGTTCGCGCGCGCTCTCGTGGTCGCGTTCCCATTCGCTATAGCCGCGCACGGTCTTGCGTTCGCTCTCCAACGCCGGACGCTCGCTGAGCTCGGCGTCGAACAGGATCTCCAGGTTGGTACGCAGCGCGGCGAGCTCGGCCCGCAACTCCGACACCTCGTCGGAGGCCTGCGCCCGCAGCTCGCTGGCCAGCTCGCGGCGCAGCTGGGACTCCACGGTGAGCTCATACTCGCGACGGGCGGAGATCTCCCGGTCCAATTGCAGGTCGTAGACCAGCTTCAGGTCGCGGGCCCTTGCCTGATCCACATCGCTCTGCCTGCGGTAGAGCACCGATACGAACGCGGCAACCACGGCGGCCCACAAGGCGAGGATCACCGCCAGCTTGAGGAGCTCTACCCGGCTGGTGAAAACCAGCGCGGAACTGGCACCGATCGCCAGGACCAGCAACGTGGTCAGTAGCACCCAACCCGGCCTGCGGCCGCCGCGCCGAACGCGGACGCCGCGGGACAGATCGGTCATGGCCCAAATGTACCGGCCCGAGGTCGCTCCGCGTGTCGCCGTGCTTCGGCGTTTCTCACCTGGACTAATCGCCTTTCGGGCCGTCGGATCGGGGCACGATGCCGGCCGTCAACCGACCGGGCTAATTTTCCGCGGCCTCGCCGTCGTCGCTCGGATCCCCCGGCGATTTACAGCAATGCTGCAACCACAGCCCGGCAATCACCAGAGTCAGCGCGCTGATCGCCGCGACAGCAGTCCCGGCGGTGTCCTCGGCCGCAACCCTGAGCCATGACCGCCTGGGCAGCAGGTAAATAAGGACACCGACCCACCAGCCCAGCGCCAACGCCCCGACCCAGGCCGACGCCTGGGCGATGACCAGGCTGCGGGCCACCGAGAGCGGATGCAGCCAGCCGGGACCGTCACCGATCTCGCCGTCGCCGATCTTGGTTCGGACGTAGCGCCCCCACCCAGCCTCGGCAACGCCGACCGCGAACAGCGACAGCCCCGTCCAGATCGTGATCGGCGGAAACCACCGGTAGAGCATCATGACCAGCAGGTATCCCGCCAGCGCCGTGCCAAGCACCGCGCCGGTCAGGTCACGTTTTCGGGTGGGGCCCATCAGTTTTCCGGCGTGCGCCGTTGGAGTACCGAATCGGTGAGTCGCACGCCGGCGCGATCGGCCACATCCAATTCGGCAAGCAACTCGGCGAGCGGCCGTTTTCCGCCCGCCACCGTCAACGCCGCGTCGGGGTCGACGGCCAGCCACGGAATCAACACGAAGGCGCGCAGGTGGGCCAGCGGGTGCGGCAGCGTCAGGCCATCGTCGAGGGAGAACAGCTCGGCATCACCATCCAGCGACGTCAGGTGGCAGCTGACCAGGTCTACGTCCAAAGTGCGCGGGCCCCACCGCTGTCCCCGCACACGATCCGCGGCCACTTCCATCTCCTGAGCAAGTCGTAGCCAGCCGTGACCGTCAAGCGTCGGGTCCTCCGCGATCAGCACCGCGTTCAGAAACGGGCCCTGTTCGACGCCACCCCAGGCCGCCGTCTCGTAAACCGGGGAGACCGCTTGCACCGTGTCGCCCAACCGGTCGAGCACCGACTGCAGCCGGGCCAGCCGGTCGCCGAGGTTGGATCCGATCGACAGCACCACCCGAGTCATTGGCGCCACTCCTCCACCCCGGCTTCGCCGGCGTCATCGTCGTCGGCGCGCGTCATAGGGCACCTCCCGCGGGAACCACCTGACCCCGACCGCCGCGACGTGAGCGCCGGGCCACCACGGCGACATCATCGAATTTCTGCGGAATCGGAGCTTGCGGCTTGTGCACCGTCACCTCCACTGCGTGCACCCGTTGGTCTTTCATGACGTCCTCTGCGATCTCACCGGCCACTGTTTCGATCAAATCGCGGGCCGGACCGGCGACGACCGCCGCTGCCCGCTCGGCCAGTACGCCGTAGTCGTAGGTGTCAGCCAAGTCATCGCTGGCCGCGGCGTCCGCCAGGTCGATCCAGACGGTGATATCGACGACGAAATCCTGGCCGGCGGTGCGCTCATGGTCGAACACCCCATGGTTGCCGCGAACTGTCAAGCCGCGCAACTTGATTCGATCAGCCATCCGAGCCTACCGCCCCACCTCTCGTCCACGCCTCGACGACTTTGACCGCGTCGATGGAGGCCCGCACGTCATGTACCCGCACGCCCCACGCGCCATGCAAAGCGGCCAGCGCCGACACCACCGCGGTTGCCGTCTCACGACCATCCGGCGGCCGGACCGCACCGTCGGCGCCGGCCAACAAACTACCGAGAAACCGCTTTCGCGACGCCCCGACCAGCACCGGGATGCCGCCGGCCACCAACTCCGGCAGCGCGTGCAGCAACGCCCAATTATCTTGACCGGACTTGGCGAATCCCAGACCGGGGTCGACGATCAGCTTCGACGGATTCACGCCCGCGGCGACCGCGTCGTCGACGCAGGCCAACAGCTCGGCGCGTACTTCAGTCACCACATCGCGATAGTCGGGCAACTCATGCGGCCGATCGGCCGATACCGAACGCCAGTGCATCAACACCCACGGCACGTCGGCCTCGACGAGCAGGTCCGCCATCGCCGCGTCGGCGCGTCCGCCGGACACATCGTTGACCATCGACGCGCCGTTTTCCAGCGCGGCCCGCGCCACGCCGGCGTGCATCGTGTCAACGCTGACGATAATTCCTTGGGATGCAAGATCTTTGACGACGGGAACCACACGGGCGATCTCCACCCGTGGATCGACGCGGACCGCGCCGGGACGGGTCGACTCGCCTCCGACGTCGATGATCGACGCGCCGTCGGCGGTCAGCGCCAGGCCCTGCTCGACGGCACGATCCGTGTCCAGGTAGCGCCCGCCATCCGAGAACGAGTCGTCGGTGACATTCACCACCCCAATGACCCGGAAGTGCGAGGTGCTCACTTGCGCAAGATCAGTTCGAGCGCCTCGGCTCGAGATGCGTTGTTGGACTTGAACTGTCCGCGCACGGCCGAGGTCGTGGTGATAGCGCCGGGTTTGCGGACGCCCCGCATCGACATGCACAGGTGTTCGGCCTCGATTATGACGATGACACCGCGTGGATCGAGTTTGCGTGTCAAGGCGTCGGCGATTTGGGCGGTGAGCCGCTCCTGGATTTGTGGCCGCTTGGCGTAGAGGTCAACCAGCCGGGCGATCTTGGACAGCCCGGTCACCCGGCCGTCGTGACCGGGGATGTATCCGACGTGCGCCACACCGTGGAACGCGACCAGGTGATGTTCGCAGGTGGAATACAGCGGAATATCTTTGATCAGCACCAGTTCGTCGTGCTGTTCGTCAAACGTGGTGTCCAGCACGGTGTCCGGGTCGGTGTAGAGGCCGGCGAACATCTCCTGGTAGCTGCGGGCGACGCGGGCCGGGGTGTCCACCAACCCGTGCCGCTCCGGGTCTTCGCCGATCGCGTAAAGCAACTCGCGGACAGCCGCTTCGGCGCGAGGTTGATCGAAGACTCGTCCGTTCAAGGTCGCGGATTGAGAATTCGGCCGCACCATCGCAGGACTCCGTTCGTTTCAGCCGTGTGTCGACGGGTTGGACGGGCTCGGGTCGCCACCCTGAGGGTCGGCGGCCTGGCCTGCCTCCGGTGCGGGTGTACCGGGCGGCGGGTACGGCGGATACGGCGGGTAGGGCTGACCCGCGTGGTGCTGTGGCGGTGCCGGCCAGTGCGGCGGCGGCTGACTCGGCGCGGGCGGCGGGTACCAGTAGCCCGGCGGCGGCTGTTGCGGCGGCGGCCATCCCGGGGCATGCCAGCCGGCTGGTGCACCGTAGTCGGGTTGGGTGGGTTGCTGCGCAGCGCCATGAGAACCGTTGTTGCCGTTGCTGGTTCGCTCAGCTTCAGCGGCATCGCGCGACGCCGCGGCGATGGCCGCCTTGAAAGCGGGCTCGGGCTGCGGCTTGGGCCACGGTTCGCCACGCTCGATGGCCAGCTCGCCCGGGGTCTTGATCGGCGGTTTGTCTGAGGGGATTCGGCCACCGAAATCGTCGAAAAGCGTTAGCCGCGGCCGCTTTTCGACGTCAGCGAAGATCGCCTGCAGCTCGGCCCGGTGCAGGGTTTCCTTCTCCAACAGCTCGCCCGCGACGGTGTCCAGCACGTCGCGGTACTCGGTGAGAATCTCCCAGGCTTCGGTGTGCGCGGCCTCGATGAGCTTGCGGACTTCCTCATCGATTTCGCGAGCGACCTCGTGGGAGTAGTCCGCCTGATTGCCCATGGTGCGACCCAGGAACGGGTCAGCGGCCTCGGAGCCGTACTTGACCGCACCCAGCTTGGAACTCATCCCGAATTCGGTGACCATCGCCCGTGCAATTTTGGTGGCCTGCTGGATATCTGACACCGCTCCGGTGGTGGGCTCGTGGAACACCAATTCCTCGGCAGCGCGCCCACCCAGTGCCATCACCAGCCGGGCGATCAGCTCCGAGCGGGTGTGCGTTCCCTTGTCGTCTTCGGGCACCGCCAGCGCGTGACCGCCGGTGTTGCCGCGGGCCAGGATGGTCACCTTGTAGACCGGGTCGACACCCGGCATCGCCCATCCGGCCAGCGTGTGCCCGGCCTCGTGGTAGGCGGTGATCTTCTTCTCTTGCTCGCTGATGATCCGGCTCTTGCGCCGCGGACCGCCGACCACCCGGTCGACTGCCTCCTCCAGGGCGGCGCTCGTGATCACCGTGCCGTTCTCGCGGGCCGTCAGCAGCGCCGCCTCGTTGACCACGTTCTCCAGATCGGCGCCGGTCATGCCGACGGTCCGCTTGGCCAGCCCGTCGAACTCGACGTCGGGGCCGAACGGCTTGCCCTTGGAGTGCACCCGCAGCACCGCACGCCGGCCGGCCAGGTCGGGGCTGGACACCGGGATCTGGCGGTCGAAGCGGCCGGGGCGCAGCAGCGCCGGGTCGAGGATGTCGGGGCGGTTGGTGGCCGCGATCAGGATGACGCCGGTGCGGTCGCCGAAGCCGTCCATCTCCACCAGCAGCTGATTCAGCGTCTGCTCGCGTTCGTCGTGACCGCCACCCAGCCCGGCGCCGCGCTGGCGGCCGACCGCGTCGATCTCGTCGACGAAAATAATGCACGGGCTGTTCTGTTTGGCCTGCTCAAACAGGTCGCGCACCCGCGATGCGCCCACACCGACGAACATCTCGACGAAATCAGAGCCCGAGATGGTGAAGAACGGCACGCCCGCCTCGCCGGCGACGGCCCGCGCCAGCAGTGTCTTACCGGTTCCAGGCGGGCCGTAGAGCAGCACGCCCTTGGGGATCTTCGCTCCGAGAGCCTGATATCGCGATGGGTTCTGCAGGAAGTCCTTGATTTCGTAGAGCTCTTCGACGGCCTCGTCGGCGCCGGCCACGTCGGCGAACGTGGTCTTGGGCATGTCCTTGTTCAGCATCTTGGCCCGCGATTTACCGAAGCCGAAGCCCATCCGGGCGCCGCCCTGCATGCGGGAGAACATCATGAACAAACCGACCAGCAGCAGCAGCGGCAGCACATAGATCACCAGCGAGCCGATGATGCTGCCCTGGTTGACCACGGTGCTGACCTGCGCGTCCTTGCTGTTCAGCTGGTCGAACAGCGGGACGGCATAGCCGGTCGGGAAGTGGGTGATGATCTTGTCGGAGCCCTCGGTGCCGGTGGCGGCACTTTTCAGGGTCAGCCGGACCTGCTGCTCGCGGTCGTCGATCTGGGCGCTCTTGACGTTGCCGCCCTTGATCTGGGTCATCGCCACCGACGTGTCGACCGGCTTGAAACCCCGGGTGTCGTTGCTGAAGTAGAAGAAGGACCAACCAAGCAGCAGCACGACTGCGATGGCCGTGAGCGTGCGGATTACATTTTTCCGGTTCATCAATCATCGGCCGTGGTCGGCCAGGTCCTTCCCGATACACGCAGCTGGAATAGTCCAGGTTACCGCCCGTGGTGATCGCAAGCTCGGCCGCAGCCGAGCGCAGCGGGTCACCACCATCCGGCCCCGTGACGATCGCCGACTCGGCCGCAGCCGTGAGCCGTGAATCGCCTCGGTCATGACAACGAACCGCGGTTCCCGAGATCGTCACCTGCACACCCGGTCGAACACCTATCGGGCGGAGGCGGGGTTGTGCTTTGGTGAGACTGTGTCGGACAGCCCCCCAGTTACCGAGCGCGTCATCGAAACCAATGGCGTGCAACTGCACACCGTCGAAGCCGGCGAGCCCGGCGCACCGGTCGTGGTGCTGGCTCACGGCTTCCCCGAGCTGGCCTACTCGTGGCGCCATCAGATCCCGGTGCTGGCCACCGCCGGCTACCACGTGCTGGCTCCGGACCAGCGCGGCTTCGGCCGCACGACCCGACCGGATGACATCGCCGCCTACAACGTCGCCGACCTGTCCGCCGACCTGATCGGTCTGCTCGACGACGTCGGCGCCGACAAGGCGGTGTTGGTCGGCCACGATTGGGGCTCTTCGGTGGTGTGGGGTTCGGCGCAGCTACACCCCGACCGGGTGGCGGCCGTCGTGGGCATGAGCGTTCCGCCGGTACCGCGCGCCCAGGTCCCGCCGACCAAGGCGTTCCGGGCGATCTTCGGCGACAACTTCTTCTACATGCTCTATTTCCAGGAGCCCGGGCCGGCCGACGCCGAACTGTCCGGCGATCCGGCCAAGACCATCACCCGGATGTTGGGTGGCCTGACCCGATCCGACGACCCGGCGGTGGCACTGCGGATGATCCAACCGGGGCCGGCCGGCTTCATCGAGCGGCTACCCGAGCCCGAAGGGCTGCCCGACTGGATCAGCGCAGAGGAAATCGACCACTACGTCGCCGAATTCACCCGCACCGGATTCACCGGCGGACTGAACTGGTACCGCAACCTGGACCGCAACTGGGAGATCATGGCCGACCCGCCGGCCGCCACCATCGACATGCCGGCCATGTTCATCGGCGGTACCGCCGACCCGGTGCTGAGTTTCATGCGGCCCGACCGGGCGCCCGAGCTGGTGACCGGCCGCTACCGCGAGGAGCTGATCGACGGCGCCGGGCACTGGCTGCAACAGGAAAAACCGGACCGGGTCAACGAGTTGCTGCTCGACTTCCTATCGAGCCTCAAGACCGGCGTCCAGCCATCATGAGTCGCCCATTGAACTTCGGTGTCTTCATCACACCGTTCCACCCGACCGGCCAATCCCCCACGGTGGCACTGGAATACGACATGGAGCGCGTCGTCGCCCTGGACCGCCTCGGCTTTGACGAGGCGTGGTTCGGTGAGCATCACTCCGGCGGTTATGAGCTGATCGCCTGCCCCGAGGTGTTCATCGCCGCGGCCGCCGAACGAACCCGGCACATCCGGCTGGGCACCGGTGTGGTGTCGCTGCCCTATCACCATCCGCTGATGGTGGCCGACCGTTGGGTGCTGCTGGATCACCTGACCCGCGGGCGGGTGATGTTCGGCGCCGGCCCGGGCGCGCTGCCCTCCGATGCCTACATGATGGGTATCGATCCGATTGAGCAGCGCCGGATGATGCAGGAATCGCTCGAGGCGATCCTGGCGCTGTTCCGCGCCGCGCCCAGTGAGCGGATCAGCCGCCAATCGGACTGGTTCACCCTGCAAGACGCGCAGCTGCACATCCGGCCCTACACCTGGCCCTATCCCGAAATCTCAACGGCGGCAATGATTTCGCCGTCCGGCCCCCGACTGGCCGGGTCGATGGGCACCTCGCTGCTCTCGCTGTCGATGTCGGTTCCCGGCGGCTACGCCGCCCTTGACAACACCTGGGAGGTGGTCGAAGAACAGGCCGCCAAAGCCGGCCGAGACGGGCCCGATCGCGCTGACTGGCGAGTCTTGTCGATCATGCACATCGCCGACACGCGTGAGAAGGCGATCGACGACTGCACCTACGGCCTGCAGGACTTCGCCAATTATTTCGGCGCCGCCGGGTTCGTCCCGCTGGCCAACTCTGTCGATGGATCGCAGACACCGTACGAGTTCGTCGAAGACTATGCGGCCAAAGGCAATTGCTGCATCGGCACTCCTGAGGACGCGATCGAACACATAGAAGACCTGCTGGAGCGCTCCGGCGGGTTCGGCACACTGTTGATGCTCGGCCACGACTGGGCCTCGCCCGAGGCTACCCACCATTGCTATGAACTGATGGCGCGCAAGGTCATTCCGCACTTCAAGGGCCAGCTCGAAGCGGCCCGGTCATCGCACGAGTGGGCCAAGGACAAGCGCGACGATTTGATCGGGCGGGCGGGCCAAGCCGTCGTGAAGGCGATCACCGAGCACGTCGGCGAACAGACGGCGGAAACCGGGACGAACTGATGCGCGCTTCGGTATTGCGGGAAGGCCGCATGGTGTACCGCGACGACGTGCCGGACCCGGTGCCCGGCCCCGGCCAGGTTTTGGTTGCGGTGCGCTCGTGCGGAATCTGTGGTACTGACTTGCATTTCGCCGCTCACGGTGCCGAGGTGCTCTCGCTGACTGGCCAGATGTCGAGCGGGGCCGGCGAAGGAATGAGCGTCGACCTGGGCCACGACGTCTTCATGGGCCACGAGTTCAGCGCGGAGATACTCGAAGCGGGGCCCGACACCGAAACCCTGCCGACTGGAACCCTTGTCACGTCGATCCCGGTCCTGCTGTCAGGCAACAACATCGAACCGATCGTCTACAGCAACCGGACGCTGGGTGCTTACGCCGAGCGGATGCTGCTGTCGGCCCCGCTTCTGCTACCCATTCCCAACGGACTGAGCCCGCAACACGCCGCGCTCACCGAGCCGATGGCCGTCGGGCTACATGCCGTGCACAAATCCGGCGCCCAGCCCGGCGAGACCGCGCTGGTGCTCGGCTGCGGCCCGATCGGCATCGCCGTCATCGCCGCGCTGCGGTCCCGCGGAGTCGAGTCGATTGCGGCAGCAGACTTTTCACCGATGCGGCGCGAACTCGCCAGCACGATAGGCGCGCACCAGACCGTGGACCCCGCGCAGGGGTCCCCATTCGACACCGTTCGCCCGTCGGTGGTGTTCGACGCGGTCGGCGTGCCGGGCATCATCGACGACGTGATGCGCCGTGCCCGGCACGGCACCCGGCTGGTCGTCGTGGGCGTCTGCATGCAGGCCGACGCCGTGCATCCGTTCTTCGCCATCGCCAAGGAGATCAGCGTCCAATTCGTGCGGGCCTACGACCCGAACGAGTTCGGCGATTCACTGCGGGCGATCGCCGAGGGTGACATCGACGTCACGCCGATGATCACCGGTGACGTCGGCCTCGAGGACGTCGGCGCGGCGTTCGACGATCTCGCCGACCCCGAACAACACTGCAAGATACTGGTGACCCCCTAAGGCAATGAAATAGCCGAACTCGGCCAGAAAATCGACCCGCCGCGGCCCGTCATCCTGTTTGGGAGCTCGCATCGCATGGACGGGTGGCTGCCTGGGTACCGGGGGGTGAATCGTTTCGGTTACAGCATGGAACGACGCGGCGGGCCGTTCACGGATTGTGCAGTTGCCCGTGGCACCATGTAGTGCTGTGTGTCAGAACGATCGACGACCTGGTGAGGTCGCGTCCCTCCCTCCCAAGGGTCGGCGAACACGGCGGCGCAGTGACGAGGCTGGCTTTGAGCTCCGCGTAGGGTCGACCACCACCGTCCTCCGACACCGCGGCGCGTGGTGTCCGACCTAAACCGGCGCCGCTTTCTCGGGGCTGTTTCTGCCGCCGTTCTCGGCGGTATGGGCATGGCGTCCGGCGTACCCGGCGATCCGCCACACACACCCACGGCCGCGGCTGCTGCCGCCTCGCCGCCCCCAGCGAGCGGCAAGGTTGCTCCTGCTGGGTTGTTGTCGCAGCCCGCCCCCATCGCGCGGGTGCCGCTGCCCGGTGGCGGCGTGCTCAACAAGCTGCCTGGGGACGGCAATCTGCTGGCACTGACCGTTGATGACGGCGTGAACACCGACGTAGTGCGCCTCTACACTCAGTTCGCCAAAGATACCGGCGTTCGGCTGACCTATTTCGTCAACGGCACGAACCGCTCGTGGACCGACAATCTGGCATTGCTGCGGCCGTTGGTCGAATCCGGCCAGATTCAGCTGGGCAACCACACCTGGTCGCATCCGAACCTGACAAAGGTGCCAGTAAGTCGAGTGGCCCAAGAGATCTCCCGCAACGACGATTTCTTGAAAAAAACCTTCGGGGTGGACGCGAGGCCGTACCTTCGGCCCCCCTACGGCAGGCACAACTCGACCGTTGATGCTGTGGCCGCCGATCTCGGCTACACCGCAATCACGTTGTGGTCGGGTTCGCTGTCGGATTCCACCGTGATCACCGAGGACTACATCGTCCAGATGGCCCGGCAATACTTTACTGGGCAGTCGATCGTGATCGGACATCTGAACCACCTGCCGGTCACCCACGTCTACGGGCAACTCTGCGATCTGATCCGCGCCAGGAACTTACGCACCGTCACCCTGAACGATGTCTTTTTCGCACCGCAGCAGGCCACGCGTTGAGAGCAACAGAGTTTCATCGGGTGACCGGTGCCCTGGCTTGAGCAGCCCGGCCGGCAGCGGCGGGCTCCAACTGAGTTAGGGGCTCCCCAAACTTACACACCGCGTGCGGCACCGATAAGCGCGCCTTCATGCAAGCGCGTACTACGCTAAAGCCATTGTGCCACAAAGTAATAGACCCGTTTGGCAGGCGTCACGGCCCTGCGCTGGTATATCTTGATCCAAGCTGGCTAACTCACCACGCCCGTGCATGACGTGGAACAGCTGTCGGCCAAAGCAGTCCACCGTCCCGGCGTGGCGACCACAGATGCTCTCGAGGAGGCACCATGCCAACGCCGGCGCTGAGCCTGCCACAGCAGATGTTCCGGCGCCGCCCGGTGAGCGGGGCCCCGGTCGCCGGCGGCGCCTCCGATCAACTACAGCGCAGCCTCGGCGTGTTCCTGCTGACCATGTTCGGTGTCGGCGAGACCGTCGGATCCGGGATCTTCATCGTGCTCTCGCAGTCGGTACCGCAAGCCGGGCCGGCGGTGGTCATCTCGTTCATCATCGCCGGCGTCGCAGCGGGTCTGGCCGCAATCTGCTACGCCGAACTGGCCTCGGCGGTACCGGTTTCCGGGTCGGCCTATTCGTACGCCTATGCCACCCTCGGGGAATTCGCAGCGATGGGGGTCGCGGCCTGCTTGCTGCTCGAGTATGGCGTGTCCACCGCCGCTGTAGCGGTCGGCTGGAGCCAGTACCTCAACAAGCTGCTCGGTAATATCTTCGGAGTTGCTCTGCCACAGGCTATTTCGGCGGCGCCGTGGGATCCCGCACCAGGCATCATCAACCTGCCGGCAATTGCGCTGGTGGCCATGTGCGCACTGCTGTTGATCCGCGGCGCAAGCGAATCCGCGAAAGCCAACGCGGTGATGGTGGTGATCAAGATAAGCGTTCTGGTGTTGTTCTCGGCCATCGCGTTCACCGCTTTCAACGCCGGCAACTTCAAGGATCTGGCGCCTTACGGCGTATCCGGCATCAGCTTGGCCTCTGGCACGATCTTCTTCGCCTATATCGGTCTCGACGCGGTATCCACCGCAGGCGACGAGGTAAAAGACCCGCAACACACCATGCCGCGCGCGATCATAGCCGCCCTGCTGATCGTCACCGCGATCCATCTGCTCGTCTCGGTGGCCGCCGTCGGCGCTCAGCGGTGGCAGGATTTCAAAGGCCAGGACGCGGTGCTGGCGGTGATCCTGGATCACATCACCGGAAATACCGCGGGCAGCACCATTGTCGCTGCGGGAGCAGTGATTTCGATCTTCTCGGTGACGCTGGTGACGTTGTACGGCCAGACCCGCATTCTGTTCACAATGGGTCGCGACGGGTTGTTGCCGGCGACGTTCGCGAAGGTGAGTCCGCGCACGATGACGCCGGTGCGCAACACCATGATCGTGGCGTTCGTGGTGGCGGTGCTCGCGGCGGTGGTGCCCTTGGACCGGCTGGCGGAAATCGTCTCGATCGGCACGCTGACGGCCTTCATCGTGGTGTCGGCGGGCGTGATCATTCTGCGAATCCAGGAGCCGGATCTGCCTCGCGGCTTCCGGGTACCCGGATACCCGGTGACCCCGATTCTGTCGATCGCCGCCTGCGCCTACATCCTGGTCAGCCTGCATGGATACACCTGGATCGCGTTCAGCGGATGGTTGGCGGTGGCGCTGGGCTACTACCTGATGTGGGGCCGCCGGCACAGCGCCCTCAACGGCGAGGCCACCTCGACGCCGATCAGCCGCGACTAGGGTGCCAGGCATGCCCGTCAGCCAACGCGCCAAAGCGCCGGTCCGTCTCGTGCTCGCATTGGGTCTCGCCGCAGCGGTATCCGCGTGCGACCACAGCCCGGAACGGGTCGGCGACAATCCGCGCCAGGTGACCGTCGTCGGCTCCGGCCACGTGCAAGGCGTGCCGGACACGCTCACCGCCGATGTCGGCATCGAATTCACCGCCCGCGACGTCACCGCGGCGATGGATCAGACCAACACCCGCCAGCAGGCGGTCATCGACGCGCTGGCCAACGCCGGCGTCGACCGCAAGGACATCAGCACCACCGACGTCAGCCTGCAACCGCAATATGACAATTCGGGCGCCATCATCAGCGGATATCGCGCCGCCAACTCGATCCGGGTCAAGATCCACCCTGCGGGCACGGCGTCGCGCCTGCTGGCGGTCATCGTCGGTGCCGGCGCCGACGCGGCCCGGATCAACTCGGTCAGTTACTCCATCGCCGACGATTCTGCGCTGGTGAAGGACGCGCGGGCACGCGCTTTTCAGGACGCCAAGGACCGGGCAGCGCAGTATGCGCAGCTCTCCGGGCTCGGGCTGGGCAAAATCATCTCGATCTCGGAGGCATCGGGCGGGGCAGCACCGGCCCCGCCGCCGATCCGAGGGGGCGCGATGCCGTCGATGGTGCCGCTGGAGCCCGGCCAGCAGACGGTGAGCTTCTCGGTGACCGCGGTGTGGGAACTGCGCTAAGAGCGGCACCCATGACGTTCTTTACACACGAACCCGCCGACCAGCGAACGCACGCCTCATGAAGGTCCGGTTCCCTGAGGTCGCCATCGCACGACCTCACTACGAAAGCGTCTACTGCACCCTCGTCCACCCCACTGAACCCGAAGCCCTCTGGATCCGGACCACCGTTCAAAAGCGTCCCGGCAAGGGGCCGACCGGAGCGCTCTGGGTCACCTGGTTCAGCCAGGCGGGAGTTCTTGCCACCAAGATCAACGACCTCCCGGTCAGCCCGGGCGGTCACGGTCTCAGCTGCGGGCCAGCCACCCAGGGACCAGCGGGCACCCGCGGGTCAGTCGAGTCCGATCAGCTCTCCGCGCGGTGGGACCTTGGCTTCGCTCCCCGGACACACAGTCTCGAGCACCTTCACTCCGCGGTCCTCTACCGCGCGCCCCTCCCACGCACCAAGGCGACGTCACCCGTGCCCGACCTCGACGTCGAGGGAACCCTGGTCGTCAACAACAAACCCGTCGACCTGACCGGGTGGACTGGCATGCTCGGCCACAACTGGGGTACCGAGCACGCAGCACGGTGGATCTGGCTGCGGGCAAGCGGTCTCGGCGACGACGGCACCGGCTGGCTGGACGCCGTTCTCGGCCGGGTGCGCGTCGGCCCTGTGCTCGCGCCGTGGACCTCCTTTGGTGCCCTCGAGCTCGACGGCACCCGCCACCATCTTGGCGGGCTGCTCGCCAGGGGCACATCCGTCGCCTTATCCGACAACGGCGCCACCATCGGGCTCAGCGGTTCCGGTCTCTCGGTACACATCCGGGCCGACGTCTCACTCGCGGCGACTGTCGGCTGGGAGTACTCCGACCCCGCGGGCCATCGCCACGAGGTCGTCAACAGCTCCGTTGCCGACATCTCGCTCGCCGTCGACCGCGGACGGTCTCGGGCCGCCTTCCACCCGACTCGGCGTGGGGTCCTCGAGATAGGAGGCGACCGACGCGCCCTCGACGTCCCGTTACAGGCCTACCCGGACTGACCCGCTAGTCCTGGTAGACCCGCGGGTCCAGCGTTCCGATGTAGGGCAGGTCGCGGTAGCGCTCGTCGTAGTCCAGCCCGTACCCGACCACGAACTCGTTGGGGATGTCGAAACCCACGTAGGCGATGTCGGTGTTGGCGCGCAGCGCGTCGGGCTTGCGCAGCAGCGTGCACACCCGCAGCGAGTGCGGATGCCGGGTGTTCAGGTTGCGCAGCAGCCAGGACAACGTCAGCCCGGAGTCGACGACGTCCTCGACGATCAGCACATCGCGGTCGTTGATGTCGCGGTCGAGGTCTTTGAGGATCCGCACCACCCCCGACGAGGACGTCGACGATCCGTAGGAGCTAACGGCCATGAACTCGAACTGGGTCGGCAGCGGGATCGCGCGGGCCAGGTCGGTGACGAACATGACGGCGCCCTTGAGCACGGTGATCAGCAGCAGGTCCTGATCATCGGTGGCGGCCCGCTCGCGGTAGTCGGCACCGATCTGTGCGCCCAGTTCGGCGATGCGGCTCTGGATCTGCTCTTCGCCGAGCAGGACTGACTTGATGTCCCCCGGGTAGAGCTCCGGCGATTCCGCTGCCACGAGCACAGCGTGCCATGCCGTCGAGCCGGAAACCAACGGTGGCCGGGCTCAGGTTTGATTGCCCGGCTTCTTCTCATCGCGCTGCGCGCTCTGCATCGTCGCCGGGCTTACCGGCTCCCGGTGTAGCGTCAACAGCCTGCCGCTGCGGCCGGCGACCAACCGCTGATTACGCAACGACGAGCCGACCGCCACTCCGCCCTGGCCGCGCCAGGCGATGACCAGTGTGTCCACCCCGCGGATCTGCTTGTCGGTCAACCCGATCGCCCCGCCGGCAAGCAGCCAGCTGCGGATGACGCCGCGACGCACCGGATCGGGCAGCGCCGTCAACGCCTCCGCGTCGAGCCCGTCTGCGGTCGCCGCCGCCGACATCGCCTGCGCGATCAGCGAATCGATCAGCTCGGTGTCAGCACGCAACGAGGTCGCCGTGCGAGCCAGCGCCTCGGTAACACCGCCGCCGAGCACCTCTTCCATCAGCGGCAGTACCTCTTGGCGCAGCCGGGTCCGGGTGAAGCGGCGATCGGTGTTGTGCGGGTCATGCCAGACGTTGAGCCCCAGCTCCGCGCAGGCGGCATGCGTCACCTCACGTCGCACACCCAGCAGCGGCCGACACCACGGCGGGTCGTTGGGGCGCATGCCGGCAATCGACCGGGCACCGGAGCCCCGGCCCAATCCGAGCAACACCGTTTCGGCCTGGTCGTCGAGGGTGTGGGCCAGCAGCACCGGACGATTGTGACGAGCAGCCTCCAGCGCGCCGTAGCGGGCGGTGCGGGCGGCGTTCTCCGGACCACCGTCACCACCTACCTGCACGCAAAGTACTTGAGCATCAACACATCCCAAGTACTTGGCCTGTCGCTGCGCGGTGGCGGCCACCGCGGCCGAGTCGGCCTGCAAGCCATGGTCGACGATCAGCGCAGTGGTCGGCAGTACCGTCGCCGCGACGCCGGTGAGCGCCAACGAATCCGGTCCTCCCGATAACGCCACACACCAGTGATCGGCCGTGCCGAGGTATTCCGCTGCGAACGCCGCCACCGCCACGCGGAGTTCGGCTACAGCACCCGGTCGATCCATCGCTGCGGGTATTCGATCTCAATCGGCCGGGGCAGGGTTTCCGGACTCGTCCAGATGGTGTTGAACCGTGCCATCCCGACTCGGTCCACCACATGGTCGACGAACGCCTTACCCCGGGTGTACTGGCTCAGTTTGGCGTCGATGCCCAACAACGCGCGCACCAACCGTTGCAGCGGCGGCTGTTTGCGGTTCCGTCGCTCGTCGAACCGGGCTCGGATGGTAGAAACCGTCGGAATCACCACGGGCCCAACGGCATCCATCACGTGATCGGCATGGCCCTCCAACAACGTGCCGAGCACCAGCAGCTGATCTAGCGCTTCGCGCTGCGGGTCGGACTGCACGGCACGCAGCAGACCGAGGATCCCACTCGAGTTCGGATCGCCCATCGACGAGTCGCCACGACCGCGAGCGAATTCGGCCAGCCGGCCCACCACCTGGGCAAGGTCGTCGCTGCCCTCCCGGGTCAGCACGCCCAGCGCTTGGGACATGTGGCCGGACAGCCACGGGTTGGCGGTGAACTGCACCCGGTGGGTGACCTCGTGCAAGCACACCCAAAGCCTGAAATCCGAAGGGTCGAGCCGTAATTGGCGTTCAACCGCGATGACGTTCGGGTAAACCAGCAGCAGGCAACCGCCGTCGTTAAACGGGTCGTATTGGCCGAGGATGCCGGAGGCGACGAAGGCCAGCACCGCGCCGGTCTGCGCACCGGTCACCCGTCCGCTGATCGCGCCGCGCGGCTTGTCGGTGCCACCCGTCATCACCCGCATCGACTCGGCCGCCGCCTTGATCCAGCCCGGCCGGTCGACAATTCGGGCCTCGGGCACGGCGCCGTCGGTGTGCAGACCGGTGACGTCACGGACCGGCGGTTCAGCGGCCTTGGCGGCGCTGGCCAGGTTGTCGATCACCTGGCGCCGGGTGTAGTCGGTCGACGGCGGACCCGGGCGGGCCAGCCACTGGCCGACCGTCGCCGCGAATCCCCAATCGACCGTGCGCCCGACCGTCAGGTCCGCCGGGGCGGTCACGCGACGCATCCGCACGACCACAGCGTCGCGGCCACCGCGTCGATTGCCGTGCGGCCGGACATCCCGGCGTCGTTGGAGATCAGCGCGAAGCTCAACACCCGCCCACTGCGGTCAGTCACCACCCCAGCTAACGCGTTAATAGCGGTCAGCGAGCCGGTTTTGGCCCGCAACCACCCGGCCGGTCCTGAGCCGGCGGGGGTGCCGTCGAGGAAACGGTCGGACAGCGTGCCGCTGCCTCCCGCGATCGGCAACACGTCCAGCAGCGGCCGCAGCGTCGGTTGATCGGGCCCGGCTGCCGCCTGTACGACGGACTCGAGGGTCTTGGCGGTCAGGCGGTCCTCCACCGACAACCCGCTGGAGTCCCGCAAGATCGCACTGCCGGTGTCGACGTGCGCGGTGCCCAGCCGATTAATCACCGCGTCGACAGCACCGCTGAAGCTCCGCGGCCGCTGCATGGAGTCGGCCACCTCGCGCGCGATGCACTCGGCCATCACGTTGTCGGAGACGTTCATCATCTCGTTGAGCCGGTCGATCAGCGGGGCCGACTGGACCGCGGCCAGTTGTCGCGCGCCGGAATCGACGGAGTCACCGTTGACGGTGACCTGCTGCGGGTCGATGCCCAGCGCGGTGGCCAGCGCGCGTCCGGCGTCCAGAGCCGGCGTCACCGACCGTCGCGACTCGTCGGTTGCCGGCTGGATGCGTCCGGCGTCGAGCATGACCGATTCGATCGGCGCGATGTCGCCGCCGTCGATGTCGGCCGGGTCCCAGCCGGGCGCGAAGGTCGGACCGCTGAACAGCGAGGTGTTCACCTGGATGGCGCTCGCGGTCACTCCGCTGCGGCGGACCTGGTCGGCGAGGTCGCTGATCCGCGCTGCGCCGTGATACCAGGTGCCCTGGCCGGGAGCGGCCCCCGACAACGTCGGATCGCCGCCACCGACCAGCACGATGGTCCCGGGCTGGGCGCCGGCGACGACGCGGGTGGTCACCCGCGCCTCACGGTTTAACGCCAACAGGGCAGCAGCGCTGGTCAGCGTCTTATTGGTCGATGCCGGCTGCAGCAGCACGTCATCGAACTGCTGCCAAAGTTCTTCCCCGGTCATCGCGTCGGTGACCCGAGCGCCAAGCTTGCCCAGGTTGGGGTCGGCCGCTACCAGCGCCAGCGCCGCCGCCAGCGCCGAGGGGCTGGGCATCGGGGCGTTGGCTGCCACCGGGACAACGCCCGGTTTGACGGCAGCGACCGCCGGCGGGGGCGGAACCTTCGCGCCGCCGGTGCCGCGACCGCTCGCGGTGAGCAGTGCGGCCGCAACCACCACGGCGGCAACCACCGCCAGTACGCCCACTCCCACGATCAAGTGTGTAGACGTACGCCACCGAGTGGGACGCATGGCTCTCCTGACTTCTTTGCGCCCATTGTGCCGAAACCCCCGCGGATGGCCACACTGCGGGAGCCCTACGATCAACGCCAAGCGATATTTCTCAGGCGAAGGAGCCGGGCCGGTGCAATTCGACGTGACCGTCGAGATCCCCAAGGGTCAACGCAACAAGTACGAAGTCGACCACGAGTCAGGCCGGATCTACCTCGACCGCTACCTCTACACGTCGATGGTCTACCCGACGGACTACGGCTTCATCGACGACACACTCGGCGAAGACGGCGACCCGCTGGACGCCCTGGTGCTGCTTCCCCAGTCGGTGTTCCCGGGCGTCGTGGTGAAGGCCCGGCCGGTCGCCATGTTCCAGATGACCGACGAGGCCGGCGGCGACGACAAAGTGCTGTGCGTGCCCGCCAAGGACCCTCGTTGGGACCACATTCAGGACATCGGCGACGTCCCGCAGAACGAGCTCGACGAGATCAAGCACTTCTTCTCGCAGTACAAGGCGCTGGAGCCGGGCAAGTTCGTTAAGGCCGCCGACTGGGTGGGCCGCGAGGAAGCCGAAGCCGAAGTGCTGCGTTCGATTGAGCGGTTCAAGAAAGAGGGTCACTGACCCTCGGCGTTCGGCTCTGAGCGAACGCTTTCGGGGTCGAAGCCGCCGTGCCGCGGTGGCATCCTGGCTAGGTGGGCCCGCTTCATTTCGCTGCGAACTTCTGGTGGCTGATCTTCCCGCTGGGCGGCGTGATCGGTGGTGGCGTGCGAGCGATCGCCGCGGCCAACGAACGCCGGGCTGACCGACGACTCGAGCGGTATCGGCTGAAGCAGCAGGCCAAGATCGCGATCGCGGAAGCATCCGGGCGTGGACGCGACAATAAAGACAGCCAGCGCCGCGAGATCGTCAAAGTCCTTGCCGCGCACGATCGGATCGACGCCCGGTGGCTGGACTACGAGGTCGACGTCGCCAGATTGCTCGACTTCCCCCTGATGACCGATATGCGTAGTCCGCTGACGGTCGCCTTCCACAAGGCCAGGCAGCGAGCCGACCTACTGCGCCCGGAACGGCCCGACGACTTGCTCGGCGATCGCAGCGCGCACCTCGAATACCGCGACGCCGTGCACGAGTACGTCGGCGCGTTCGAAATCGCCGAGACCGAAGCGATCCGCCGGCGGCGCAGCGACTTTTCCGAAGACGACCAACAACGGCTGGCGCGAGCCCAGAACCTGCTGCGGCTGGCCCAAGACGAGGCCGCATCTCCACAGGAACGACAAAGCGCCTACACCCGGGCTGGCCGGGAACTCGACGGGCTGATCGCGTTGCCGGCCGCCGCGCGGGCCGGCATCGAGCGACGCATCGCCGCCCAGATCGAGGCCTAGCCGGCCTCAGTCGCGACGGCGGGTGGCGTAGATGCTGGCCGCCCCGGCGACGACGAGCGTTGCCGCGATCACCGCCAGGCTCAGCATCGTCGGAATCTCGGGTACGTCAATGTGCTTGCCGCCGTTGATGAATGGCAGACTATTCTCTCTCAGCGCGTGCAGGATCAGCTTGATACCGATGAACACCAAGATCACCGCGAGCCCTTTGGACAGGTAGACCAGCCGCTGCAACAGACCCTCGACGATGAAGTACAGCTGCCGTAGCCCCATCAGTGCAAAGACGTTGGCGGCCAACACCAAATACGCCTCGGACGTGAGGCCGTAGATCGCCGGAATGGAGTCCAGCGCGAAGACCAGATCGGTGGCGCCGAGCGCCAGGACGACCAGCGCCATCGGCGTGATCGACCACCGCCCGCCGTCTTTGACGGTGAGCTTGCGACCGTGCCAGCTGTCCGTGACGTTCGCGTGCCTGCGCGCGAACCGGACCAACGCATTCTCGCTATCGGCGGCGTGCGTCGCGCCGCGCGCCAGCCGCGCCGCGGTGTACACCAGGAAAGCGCCGAAAATGTAGAACACCCAAGTGAATCGCTGGATGGCCGCCGCCCCGAGCGCGATGAACACGCCGCGGAAAATCAGTGCGATCACGATGCCGATGAACAGGGCCTCACGCTGATACGCCCTCGGCACGCCGAAGCTCGCCATGATGATGACGAAGATGAACAGGTTGTCGACGGACAGGCTGTACTCGGTGAGCCATCCGGCGAAGAACTCGACCCCGTACCGATGGCCGTGAAAAAGCCAAATCCAGATTCCGAAGCACAGCGCCAGACCGATGTAGGCCGACAATGCGGCGACTGATCGGCGCATCTTCGGTTCCCCGGACCGTCGCGCCATCACCAGCACGTCGAACAGCAGCACCGCGATGGTCACGCCCAGGGTGACGATCCACTCCAGCAGGGTGACGTGCATGGCGATACCTCCGGTCGTTGACAACCAGAGGTCTCTTCCACCGCTACGGGCACAATCGCAGCGGCCCGCGGGCCGGTCACCCGAGATGGGCGACGTGATGACGACTCCGCGGCCGAGGAATACTCCCCTCTGCCAGCAGTCTGTCAGGTCGCGGCCGTCGCAGCATGCTGGGGTGAGGACGGCTGTGAGTATTTTCAAACCGTGACCGAAGTGGGCGGCGGCCCCAGCGTCGGAGCCTTCGCCGGCCCGATCGCGCGCAGCAGCGTGGCCCGCGTGGGTATCGCGACCGCAGTGACCGCGGTGTGCGGCTACGCGGTGGTCTACCTGGCCGCGCGCGACCTGGCGCCGGCCGGATTCTCGGTCTTCGCGGTCTTCTGGGGGGCATTCGGGTTGGTCACCGGCGCGGCGAACGGCCTGCTCCAAGAGACCACCCGGGAAATCCGCGCGGGGGGCTATGAAAGCCGAGCCGAGGTGCTGCCGGACCGTCGCACCCATCCACTGCGGGTGGCGGGCATGGTCGGGATCGCCGCCGCTCTGGTAATCGCCGGCAGCTCCCCGTTGTGGAGCGGCCGGGTGTTCGCGCAAGCGCACTGGCTCTCGGTCGCCCTGCTCAGCGGCGGGCTGGCGGGATTCTGTCTGCACGCCACCTTGCTGGGCATGCTGGCCGGCACCAACCGCTGGACTCAGTACGGCGCGCTGATGGTCACCGACGCCGTGATCCGGGTGGCGGTCGCGACGGCAACAGTCCTGGCCGGCTGGGCGCTGGTGGGGTTTCTGTGGGCCACCGTCGCGGGCGCGCTGGCTTGGCTGATCATGATCGGGGCTTCGCCGGCCACCCGGGCGGCAGCACGATTGCTGACCCCGGTCGGGACGGTGACCTTCCTGCGTGGGGCCGCGCATTCGATCACCGCGGCGGGTGCCAGCGCGATTTTGGTGATGGGCTTTCCGGTGCTGCTGAAAGTCACGTCGAGCCAACTCGGCGCCCAGGGCGGCGTCGTCATCCTTGCGGTCACTCTGACCCGCGCGCCGTTGCTGGTGCCGCTGACCGCGATGCAGGGCAATCTGATCGCGCACTTCGTCGACCAACGAACCGAGCGGCTGCGGGCCCTGATCGCACCGGCCGCGCTTGTCGCCGGGATCGGTGCAGTCGGAGTACTGGCGGCGGGCCTGGTCGGCCCATGGCTGCTGCGGGTCGGCTTTGGGCCGGACTATCACGCGGCGGGCGCGCTGCTGGCCTGGCTGACCGCGGCGGCGGTGGCGATCGCGATGCTGACGCTCACCGGCGCCGCGACGGTCGCCGCCGCGTTGCACCGCTCCTACGCGCTGGGCTGGGTGTGCGCGACGGTGGCGGCGACGCTGTTGCTGTTGTTGCCGGTGTCGCTGGAGACCCGGACCGTGGTCGCGTTGCTGTGCGGCCCGCTGGTGGGCATCGGCGTGCACCTGGCCGCCCTTGCGCGTCCGGGCCGCTGATCTGCGGTGACCGCGTGTACGTTGTGGGCTTGAAATGCCCAGTGAAATGCTCGACGTCTGGATCGTCGTTCCGGCCTACAACGAAGCCGGTGTGATCGGCGACGTGATCACCGATCTGCGATCGGTTTTCCCGCACGTGGTCTGTGTTGACGACGGCAGCGGCGACGGCACCGGCGACATCGCCCTGCGGGCCGGCGGGCATCTGGTGCGGCACCCGGTAAATCTCGGCCAGGGCGCCGCGATCCAGACCGGCGTCGAGTACGCCCGCAGCCGGCCCGGGGCGCAGGTCTTCGTCACCTTCGATGCCGACGGCCAGCACCGCGTCGCAGACGTCGTCGCGATGATCGGCCGGTTGGCCGCCGGGGACGCCGACGTCGTGATCGGCACTCGATTCGGCCCGGGTGTCAGCCGGCCTCCGCTACTGAAACGGGTGGTGCTGCAGACCGCTGCGCGGCTGAGCTCGCGCGGCCGCAGGCTGGGATTGACCGATAGCAACAATGGGCTGCGGGTGTTCAACAAGACCGTCGCCGATCGGCTGGACATCACCATGAACGGGATGGGCCACGCCACCGAATTCATCATGCTGATCGACGAAAACCGTTGGCGCGTAGTCGAACAGCCTGTTGAGGTGCTCTACACCGAGTATTCGTCGGCTAAGGGACAGCCGCTGCTCAACGGCGTCAACATCATTGTCGACGGATTCCTGCGAGGAAGGATGCCGCGGTGAACTGGATTCAGGGCCTGCTGATTGCCTCGATCGTCGCGTTGCTGGTCTTCTTGCTGCGGTCCCGTCGCAGCGCCCAATCGCAGGCCTGGGTCAAGGTGGGCTTCCTGTTGTTCGTGCTGGCCGGCGTGTACGCCGTGCTGCGGCCCAACGACACCACTGTGGTCGCGCACTGGCTGGGGGTGGCCCGCGGCACCGACTTGATGCTCTACGCGCTGATCATCGCGTTCAGCTTCAGCACGCTCAGCACGTATTTGAAGTTCAAGGACCTCGAAGTGCGTTACGCGCGACTGGCTCGCGCCGT
>NZ_JBAPMI010000327.1:0-3778 GCF_049278535.1 Mycobacterium sp.
CGGCCGGGGCACGGCGATCGGAGCGCTCTCGGTGCCGCCCAGCTGGGATGCGATCGCCCCGGCGACAAGCCCGCTTTCCGCGACGCTGGGAGAGACGCCGCTCGCTGCACCGCCTGCGGTCGCAGCCGGCATGCCCGGGATGCCGTTCGCCAACGCGGCCGGAAGTCACAGCAGCGGCGACGCTCCTCGATACGGGTTCCGGCCGACGGTGGTGATACGTCCGCTGGCCGCGGGGTGAGCCACGACGCTATAGCGGGGTGGTGTAGGCAGCGCTGATACCGCCATCGACCAGGAAGGTCGCCGCCGTGATGAACGACGCGTCATCGCTGGCCAAAAACGCTACGGCGGCGGCAATTTCGTCGGCTTCACCGAACCGGCCAATCGGCACGTGCACCATTCGCCGGGCCGCACGTTCGGGGTCCTTGGCGAAAAGCTCTTGCAGCAGTGGGGTATTCACCGGCCCCGGGCACAGCGCGTTGACCCGGATGCCCTGGCGGGCGAACTGCACACCGAGCTCGCGGGACATCGCCAACACCCCGCCTTTGGAGGCGGTGTAGGAGATTTGCGAGGTGGCCGATCCCATCACCGCAACGAACGAGGCGATGTTGACGATCGACCCGTGGCCTGCAGGGGCCATGTGTCGCAGCACCGCCCGGCAGCACAGGTACACCGATTTCAGGTTGACGTCTTGCACCTTCTGCCACGCCGGCAGCTCGGTGTTCTCGATCAGATCGTCGTCCGGCGGCGAGATGCCGGCGTTGTTGACCGTAATGTCGATCGACCCGTAACGATCGGCCGCGGTGTCGAAGAGCCCATTGACCGAGGTCTCATCCGAAACATCAACTGGCACAAAGAGTCCACCCAGCTCATCGGCCGCGGTGGTGCCGGTCCGCTCATCGATGTCGCCAATGACCAGGGTGGCGCCCTCGGCATGAAGGCGTCGCGCCGACGCCAGCCCGATACCACTGCCGCCACCGGTCACCACGGCGATCTTGCCGGCCAGCCGCCGACTCAGATCCACAGTCATTTAGCGCCGCTCCTCCTCATCGCTCTGCATCGTCGCCGGCGCGCATTTAGCGCCGCTCCTCCTCATCGCTCTGCATCGTCGCCGGCGCGCATGAACTCGCCCGTCCACTCGCGTATGCCCGCGCCGCCTCGACAACCGCCGAGAACAATCGCAGGTCCTCCAGACTTTCTTCCGGATGCCACTGCACCGCGAGCGCAAAGCCGTCCCCGGGCAGCTCCAGCGCCTCGATCACACCATCGGCATCCCAACCGCTGACGACCAGGCCCTCGCCGAGCTCGGCGATGGCCTGATGGTGATAGCACCGCGCGTCAACGGATTCACCGACCACCCCGGCCAGCCGGGTGCCGGCCACGGTGCGCACCGGCATCGTGGTGAACACCGCGTTGCCGGCCCGGTGTCCGCTGTGGCCGATGACATCGGGCAGGTGCTGATGCAGAGTTCCGCCGAGCGCGACATTGAGCACCTGCGCGCCGCGGCAGATACCCAGCACCGGAAGCTGCCGTTTGAGTGCCCCGCGCGCCAGCGCGAACTCCCACGCATCGCGCTGCTGTCCGGGTTGGTCGGTGCTCGGATGCGGTTGCTGACCATAGGCAGCTGGATCGACGTCCTTGCCGCCGGTGATCAGCAGTCCGTCAAGGCTGTCGAGAACGCGCTCGGCGATATCGGCATCCACCGGCTGCGGCGGCAGCAGTACGGCCACGCCGCCGGCGGCGGTCACACCCTGAAAGTAGACGGCCGGAAGAAAACTGGCGCGCACGTCCCAGACTCCGGTCTGCGCCTGCTCCAGATAGGTAGTCAGGCCGATCACCGGTGCTTTAGAACCGCTCAAACCCACGCACTCGCTCCCAATCGGTGACCGCCGCGTTGAAAGCGGCCACCTCGACGCGGGCGTTGTTGACGTAGTGATCGACCACTGCATCTCCGAACGCCTGCCGGGCGACCGCCGACGCGTCGAACAGCGCCGCGGCTTCGGCCAGCGTACCGGGCAACCCCTCGACTGCTCCGTCGCTGCCGTCCCCGCTCTGCTGATAAGCGTTGCCCGCACACGGTTCCGGCAGTGGCAGCTCGCATTCGATGCCGTTCAGCCCACCGGCAATCAATGCCGCGACGGCCAGGTACTGGTTGACGTCTCCCCCGGGCACCCGGCATTCCACCCGCATGCTGTCGCGGTGGCCGACGACGCGCAGCGCACAGGTGCGGTTGTCCAAGCCCCACGCCACCACGGTGGGCGCGAAGCTTCGGTCGGCAAACCGCTTGTAGGAGTTGATATTCGGTGCGTAAAACAACGTGAGTTCGCGCAGTGTGGCCAACTGGCCGGCGACAAAGCTGCGAAATATCTGTGACATGCCGAGCGGTTGATCGTCGTCGGCGAATACCGCAGCACCGTCGGCTGACCGAAGGGACATGTGGATGTGGCAGCTGTTGCCTTCGCGCTCATCGTATTTCGACATGAATGTCAGCGACTTGCCGTGCTGATCGGCGATCTCTTTGGCGCCGTTTTTGTAGATGCCGTGGTTGTCGCACGTGATCAGTGCCTCGTCGTAGCCGAAGCCCAGCTCCTGCTGGCCCCTGTTGCACTCGCCCTTGACGGCCTCCCAGCGCAGACCCGCCCCCTGCATGTGCTGCCGGATGTCGCGCAGCAGCGGCTCGATGCGGCTGGAGGCCATCACCGCATAGTCCGTGTTGTAGTCACTGGCCGGCGTCAAGTCCCGATAGCCGTTGGCCCAGGCTTGCCGATAGGTGTCGTCGAAGACCATGAACTCCAGCTCGGTGGCGGCATAGGCGTGCAACCCGCGCTCGCGTAGGCGTTCCAGTTGGCGGCGCAGGACGCGACGAGGTGCGGGCTCGATCGGACTGCCGTCGTGCCACTCCAGGTCGGCGAGCACCAGCGCGGTGCCGGGCAACCACGGAATCCGCCGCAACGTCGTCAGATCCGGCTTCATCACCATGTCGCCGTAGCCGGTGTCCCAGCCCGACATCGCATAGCCGGCCACGGTGTTCATGTCGACGTCGACGGCGAACAGGTAGTTACAGCATTCGGCGCCACCCTCGGCGACCTGGTCGACGAAGAACGCGGCCGAGACCCGCTTACCCGTCAGCCTGCCCTGCATGTCGCCGAACGCGACGATCACCGTGTCGATATCACCGGCGGCGACCAGTCCGTCGAGCTCGTCGCGCGACAAGTTCGGGTCCGTCACCAGGTGCTGGTGCGCAGGACGATCTCGGCGGCCAGTTGCGCCGTCGACTCGTGCGCATTACGGCGTCCGAGCAACTCCACGATGCGGTAGTCGCCGTAGACGAACCGCTGGCTGGCACGAGCCACGGCGTGCGCGGCGGAGTTGCTGACCAACGCGGTTGTGTTGATTTCGACCGGTGGACAGCTGTCGTCGCGAACCACCCCGGCGAGGTCGGCAACCTGTGGATGACCCCGGTCGATGACCACCAGGCCGGTGAAACGGTCCAGCCTGGTTGCCGCCAACTCCCACGCGAGTTCGGCGCCGTCGCGGTCGCCGACCAGCACCCCCCAACTGACGTCGAGGGCGTCCAGAATGCCGACGACCGACTTCGGTGTCAGGCGGGGGTCCGGGCCGACCACGATCGTGCGCAGCGACGCCGTATGCAGACGCTCACACACCGCCTCGTACGCGGTCAGTGCGCGCTGGGCCGCGCAGAGCAACACCACGACGGAGCCCTTCTCCGGACCGGTGTCGCAGACCTGGATGGGAAACCCGTCGACGGTAGTCATCATCG
>NZ_JBAPMI010000328.1:0-1696 GCF_049278535.1 Mycobacterium sp.
GCAGCGGCGGCGCCGGGTAGCCGGCCTGGCTTCCGGCGTGCTCGATGCTGGCAGGCTCCACGCCCTCGCCGAGCATGGCCAGCGCCTCGTTGACGAAGGTGCCGATGACGCGGCTGGTGAAGAAGCCACGGCTGTCGTTGACGACGATCGGGGTCTTGCCGATGGCCAGTGTGTAGTCGAACACTCGGGCCAGCGCCTCGTCAGATGTCTTCTCGCCCTTGATGATTTCCACCAACGGCATCTTGTCGACCGGCGAGAAGAAGTGGATCCCGATGAAGTCTTCCTGACGCTTCACGCCGGTAGCAAGACCGGTGATCGGCAGCGTCGAGGTGTTCGACCCCAGCAGCGCGTTGGGCTCGACGACGTCCTCGATCTCCTGAAACACCTTGTGCTTCAGGTCCTGGTTCTCGAAGACGGCCTCGACCACGAAGTCGACGCCCTTGAGGTCAGCCGGGTCGGCGGCGGGCGTGATGCGGGCCAGCAGCGCCTTGGACTTCTCCTCGGTGGTCTTGCCTCGCTGAAGTGCCTTGGCCTCAAGCTTTTCCGAGTACGCCTTGCCCTTCTCCGCGGCCTCGATGCTGACGTCCTTGAGCACCACGTCGTATCCGGCCTTGGCCGAAACGTAGGCGATACCGGCGCCCATCATGCCCGCGCCCAGCACACCGATCTTGTTGATCTTGACCGGCTCGATGCCGTCGGGGCGCGATCCGCCGCCGTTGATGTGCTGCAGGTCGAGGAAGAACGCCTGGATCATGTTCTTGGCGACCTGCCCGGTGACCAGCTGGGTGAAGTAGCGGCTCTCGATGCGGCTGGCGGTGTCGAAGTCCACCTGCGCGCCCTCGACCACCGCGTCCAGGATGGCGCGCGGCGCCGGCATCGGCGCACCCTTGAGCTGCTTCTTCAGCAGTGCCGGGAACGATGGCAGGACGCCGGCGAGCGCCGGGCTGGACGGAGTGCCGCCGGGCATCTTGTAGCCCTTCTTGTCCCACGGCTGCTCGTGCGAGTCCGGGTTGGCCTTGATCCACGCCTTGGCGGCGGGCACCAGCTCGTCCACCGAGCCGACCAGCTCGTCGACCAGGCCCATCTCCTTGGCCTTGTCGGGCTTGAAGCGGGTGCCCTGCGACAGGATGTTCATGAACGCGTTCTGGATACCGAACATCCGCACGGTCCGGGTCACCCCGCCGCCACCCGGCAGCAGGCCCAGGGTCACCTCGGGCAGACCGACCACGAGACCCTTGACGTCCGCGGCGATCCGGTGGTGACAGGCAAGAGCGATCTCCAGGCCACCGCCGAGCGCGGCGCCGTTGACGGCGGCAACGACCGGCTTGCCGAGCGTCTCCAGGGCGCGCAGGTCCCGCTTGACCGATTCGACCGTGTCGAACGCCTCGCCGGCGTTCTCCGGGCCGAGCTTGATCATGCCCTTGAGGTCGCCACCGGCGAAGAAGGTCTTCTTCGCGCTGGTGATGACCACGCCGGTAATCGAATCCTTCTCGGCGACAAGCTTTTCCACAGCGTTGTGCATCGACTCCGCGTAGTGCTCATTCATCACGTTGGCCGACCCGGTGGGGTCGTCGAGCGTCAAGGTGACGATGCCGTCGGCATCCTTATCCCAATGAATGGTGTTCTCTGCCATGGCCGTAGACCCTTAAACCCTCTCGATGATGGTGGCGACACCCATGCCGCCGCCGATGCACAG
>NZ_JBAPMI010000329.1:0-22133 GCF_049278535.1 Mycobacterium sp.
GGTGATCGGCATCGTGATGCCGGAGATGTCGGCTTCCTGGAAGGCGTCCGTGCCGATCAGTGCGCGCCCGACCTGCCCGGTGACGGCGACCACCGGGATGGAGTCCATCTGCGCGTCGGCCAGCGGCGTCACCAGGTTGGTGGCCCCGGGACCTGAGGTCGCCATCATGACGCCGACCTTTCCGGTGGCGTGCGCGTAACCGGAGGCCGCGTGGCCGGCGCCCTGCTCGTGGCGAACCAGGACGTGCCGCAGCTTCTTCGAGTCGAACAGCGGGTCGTAGACGGGAAGCACGGCACCGCCGGGAATTCCGAAGATGACCTCGACGTCGAGCTCCTCCAGCGAACGGATTACCGACTGCGCGCCGGTAAGTTGCTCAGGCGCAACGTGTTTCGGCCGAACGGTCGGCGGCTTAGCGGCGGGTTTCGCCGCATCGGAGGCGATGCGTGCCACATCCTGCGACGCAGGCTTCGAAGCCGGTGTCTGCGGCTCGGAATGCGGCCTGGTGGGTGCGCTCACTGGGTCCTCTTGTCCTTCTTCGTCTACGTTTGCTCTGGAAAGTTGTAGGTGATCTTTCTGCTGACGCCACGTCGATGGTGGGCAACAAAAAACCCCCGTCAGCTCTGCAGCTGCACGAGGGTTGCGCGTCGGTCGACTTGATCAGTCAGGCACCAACGCGCATGCGGATTACTACGAGCTTTCCAGAAGTGTTCATCGCCCCACGACGGTAGCCTCCGTACTGGTCAAACGTCAAATCCCGGTGGCCGCCGGGCTCTTGTCGCGACCCGATGCCATGATGCTTGCATGGCCAGCGATTCACCGCAGGAAACGGCACCCGCACCGCCGGTGGTGATCAACATTTCGCCGATGGCGCACTTCGCGGTGGGCTTTTTCGCCCTGGGGCTGCTCGTCCCGGTGCTCACCTGGCCGCAGACCGCTCCGCTGCTGATCGTCCCGGTCTTGTTGTCGGCGTTGATTGTTCGGCTGCGCACCCGGGCCGACCGCGACGGCGTGACCGTGCGCACGCTGCTCGGCAGCCGGTCGGTGCGCTGGGAAGATATCGAAGGCCTGCGATTCACCAGGGGCTCGTGGGCGCGCGCTCAGCTGAAAAACGGGCGCCAGCTGCGATTACCCGCCGTCACATTCGCCACGCTGCCGCGGCTGACCGCGGCCAGCGCGGGCCGCGTCCCCAATCCGTACGCGGATTAGCCGACCGGATTGGCGCCGTTGAGCAGCATCCACAGCCCGACGCCGGCGCCGATCCCGACAACCAGAGCGGCAAATGAACCGATGAACGGCCGTCGCGCCCAGCCACGGCCGGCGTCGAAGCCATATTGACCGGGTCCCACCAGAATCACGGCGACGGCCAACACGATCAAGGTGATCTCGTATTCGTGGCCGTTCGGCAGGAAGTACGGAAACGACCTGGGACTGTGCTGGGCCGACATCCCGGCCAGCACGCTGTTCGTCAGGTAGGCCAGCGCTCCCGCGGCAGCCAGCGGGGTGAACAGGCCGAGCACCAGCAGCACTCCGGCGGCGATCTCACCGCCGGCGGCGCAGTAGGTGAGGATGTCGGCGTGCTGGTAGCCGATGTCGGACAGCGCATTCCTGAAGCCGGTCAGGCCCTGTCCGCCCCACCAGCCGAACAGCTTCTGCAGTCCGTGCGCGAGCAGGACGGCACCGAGGCCCACACGCAGAATCAACAGACCCAGATGCTGAGTACCGCGACGGCTCGCCGCGCGGACCGCCTCGTCGTCGAAGTGCCCGTGCTCGTCTACCCCGTCGGGGGAGAACACCGAGTGCCTTCCAGTCGGCTGGGGCTGGTAAGGCAGCGGCTCGTGGCCGCCGATCAACCCTATTCCGCTGCTGGATGAGCGGACGCTGCCGGAGTCAGTCGAGTCGTAGTGCGGGATCAGTGTCGTCTCGAAATCGCCTGCATACGTGTCTGATGGCAGGTCGTCCTCGGGGTCGACCAAGCTTGCCGAAGTCGGTCGCACCGGCGTTGGCACCGCGGAGGAGTCCGGTCGTTGCCAAGTTGTTTCATGCGGTTGACTGCTCACTCGTGTCAGGGTAAAGGCAAACTTCTGCGAATCGGGGATTTGAGCGGCGCTTTCGCGGTTCCGATTCGCCCGTCGTCGCGGGCGGGGCGTTGTTTGCGGGCAGACGCGGATGGCGCGTGGCACCCGTCACGGGCACCGCAGCGGACATATCCGTAATCTGGCAGCTATGCGGTTGTGGAGGTCGTGGCGGCGCAGTCTGGCTGTGCTCAGCTCGGCGACGTTCGTTTTGGCTGGTTGCGCCCACTTCAACGACATTCAGTCGCAACCGTTCACCACCGATCCCGCACGGCATCCCCCGCCGACTTCGTCAGCGCCGCCGCCCCCGCCGCTGCCCGACAAGCCATTCCCGAAGGAATGCCCAGCGCCGGGAGTGATGCAGGGCTGCCTGGAGAGCACCAGCGGCCTGCTCATGCAGGGCGACAGCAAGTCGGCTTTGGTGGCCGAGCGCACCACCGGCGCGGTCAAAGAGGTATCGGTCAGCGCCGAGCCCAAGGTTAAGACCGTCATTCCGGTCGACCCGGCCGGCGACGGCGGGTTGATGGACATCGTGCTCTCACCGACCTACAAGCAGGACCGGCTGATGTACGCCTACATCAGCACCCCCACCGACAACCGGGTCATCCGGGTCGCCGACGGCGATACTCCCAAAGACATTTTGACGGGAATTCCCAAGGGCGGCATCGGGAATAGCGGGGCCCTGATGTTCACCAGCCCCACCACGCTGGTCGTGATGACCGGCGACGCGGGCAACCCGGCGATGGCCAACGATCCGGCGTCGCTTGCCGGGAAGGTGATTCGCCTCGAGCAGCCCACCACACTCAACCAAGCGCCGCCGACCACGGCGCTTAGCGGCATCGGCGCCGGCGGAGGTCTGTGCACCGACCCCGTCGACGGCTCGCTCTACGTCGCCGACCGCGGCCCCACTGCCGACCGGCTCCAGCGAATCACCAAAGACTCCAAGGTTTCTACGGTGTGGACGTGGCCGGACCGACCGGGCGTAGCCGGTTGTTCGGCATTGGACGGGACGGTTCTGCTGAACCTGGTCAACACCAAGCAGACGGTGGCTGTACATCTGGCGCAGGGCACCGGCGCGGTCACCGGCCCACCCGACGTGGTTCGTCAGGACACCCACGGACATGCCTGGGCGCTGCGGATGTCGCCGGACGGCAACGTGTGGGGCGCGACCGTGAACAAAACCGCCGGAGACGCCCAGAAACTCGACGATGTGGTGTTCCCGCTGTTCCCGCAGGGCGGTGGCTTCCCACGGGCCAACGAGGACAAGACCTAGCGACTCAGGCCTCGTGGCCTGGTGTCAGATCGGCGACGTCAGGAAAGCTGACCAGGTCGTCTGACGGCGCAGCCACCGCTCCGGCGCCGGGCTCCAACAGGTAGCCGATGTGGTCACCGAGATCGACCCGCTTCAGCGTCTTGCCGACGAACCACGCCACCGCATCATCAAGGATCGGCATGGCCTGCGGGCCGGTGTGCCAGGAGCAGTGATCGAATTTGTTGACCTGGTCACCGGTTTGGCCGCCGAATAGACGGGCCAAGGCGATGTGGCGGCGCTCCACGACATGCACGGCCAGATGATCGGCGCGCGCCGCCACTCGGCAGGTGTGATTGACCCTGGAGATCCCGGCCAGAAATCGTGGCGGGTGCATGCTGGTCTGGGTGGCGAAACCGACCAGACATCCCGATATTTCACCGTCGGCCTGAGTCGTCACCACAAACATCGTGTAGTCCAGCATTCCGACCAGCCGATCGAAAGGTTCGTCGCTCACCTCGCCATCATGGCGCACCGATACGTAGATTCTCAAGCAAGCGCGATTACGTTGCGCCAGAGCTGCTTTCGCTGTCTCCAAAAAGAAACTGTTCCACCAGTGCGCTCACCAGCGGCGGGTTCTCCAAGCCAGCCAGGTGAGCCACCCCGTCCAGCACCCGGACGGACGAGTTGGGAATCGCGTCCGCCATCGCGATCGCCTCCCGCGGCGGGAAGGTCACGTCCTCCGCGCCGCCGACAACGAGCACCGGTGTCTTGATGGTGCCCAGCAGCGCCCGCTGGTCGGGCCGCCGTGGGACCACGCTCTTCACTGCCCACGAGACAGACTCGACGTCAACGGCTTTCACTGCCGCGCGAACATGCTCCACCACGTCGGGACGCTGTCGAAAGGTGGTCGGCCCCAGAAATGCCTTCAGCACAGGTCGATTCAGCAGCGATCCCATTCCGCCCGACCACTTCGCCAGCTGCAGCAGGATCGCGAACTGTACCTTTTGTTGCAGACCCGCCCGGCCTGCCGTGCAATTCATCAGCACCGCTCCCCCGATCCGTTCGGGGTAGGTCGCGGCGAAAGTCGCGCCGATCATGCCGCCCCAGGAGTTGCCGACGAAATGGGCCTTGTGGATGCCGAGGCCGTCGAGGATGTCGACCACACAGCGGGCGCAGTCGTCGAAGCTGAACAAGCTCGTCAGCGCCTGGCTGCCGCCCTGGCCGGGCGGGTCCACCAGCACCACCTGCCGGCGCGCAATAAGATCGTCGGCCACCCCGTGCCACATGTCGCCGGTCATCAGCAGGCTGGGCCAGAAGACGATCGGCGAACCAGATCCCGCTATTTGCAGCCGAATTCGACCGAGTGTGGTGTCCACCGTCTGCTCGCGAAGCTGATCGCCGATGCTGGTCATCGTCGCCAACCTTACTCACGACTCAACTTTTCACTGAGTCATGCCCAGCAGTATCTCAGTTGCGTTCTAGCTGCCATCGAGGCCTATGCGCCGAGGAGACAGCTATGGAACTCCCCCTCGACCCTGGGGCTTCAGCCTTGGTCAGTTGTTCTCCGTCATCTGGCGGTCGGTGAGCGACGCGAAGCCATCATCCGCTCCGTTGTCCCGCGAGGGCCGTGGCTCCCCGTGCCACCTCCAGCAGCGCGATGCTGCCCTGCAGGTACAGGCCTGCCAGCCACCACGGGCAGTTCATCACCTGCTGCAGCCGATAGTCGAACAAACCCAGATCCGAGAAGAGCCCCTCGCCGACGACGCCGGCGGCCGCGAGCACGATGCCGTGCGCGGCGTACCAGAGCCGATCGGTAGGTCGCACCGCGATCCGAATCAGCCACACGGCCACCAGCGCCACGAACAGGCCAGCCGGATGGCTCGCGCCGAGCTGTCCGGAGAGCGCATACGCGCCGATGAACAGCGCGGTGGAGTCCACGATCGCGGGCCACGGCACGTCGGCAGGCACGTCTCTGAGCGGCACCGCGGCCGCAACACCGACGAACGCCGCAGCCGCGACCGCGAAAATCAGCCAGACCCAGACCGACTGGCCGTCGACGAACGGCCGCCAGTGGTGGCGCAGGATCCCCGTGCGCACGTGGAAGAAGTGGTCGCCCAAGCAGATCGTGAGCGTCACCGCGACCCAGGAGCCGACCAGGAGCCGGCCGCGGGTCATACGGTCACCTGCAGGCGCTGTGCGGGCCGCGATCACGTTGACGACGCCGTTCTAGCTGCAGGCTGCGAGCACCAGCTCGCGTACCCGCGCTGCGTCGGCCTGGCCCTTGGTCGCCTTCATCACGGCCCCGACGATCGCGCCCGCTGCCTGCACCTTGCCGCCGCGAATCTTCTCGGCGACATCGGGATTGGCGGCCAGAGCTTCGTCGACCGCGGCCTGGATCAGCGAGTCGTCACGCACGACGGCCAGCCCGCGCGCGGTCATCACCTGTTCGGGCTCGCCCTCTCCGGCCAACACGCCCTCGACCACCTGGCGGGCCAGCTTGGTGGTCAGCTTGCCGCCGTCCACCAGCGCTACCACCGCGGCGACTTGGGCTGGGCTGATGGGCAATTCGTCGAGTTCGACACCGGCCTCATTGGCCTTCTGCACCAGGAAGTTGCCCCACCACGCCCGCGCTTGCTCACTGGAGGCGCCCTGCTCGATGGTTGCGCTGACCAATTCGACCGCACCGGCGTTGACGAGATCGCGCATCACCTCGTCGGAGATGCCCCAGTCCTGTTGAATCCGCTTGCGCCGCAACCACGGTAGCTCGGGGATGGTTTCACGCAGCCGATCGACAAGATCGCCGCTGGGCGCTACCGGCTCCAAGTCTGGCTCGGGAAAGTAGCGGTAGTCCTCCGCAGTCTCTTTTGTGCGCCCCGGACTGGTGTATCCGTCCTCATGAAAGTGCCTGGTCTCCTGGATGACTCGGCCACCGGAGTCCAACACAGCGCCCTGACGCCGCATCTCGTAGCGAACCGCGACCTCGACACTCTTCAGCGAGTTGACGTTCTTGGTCTCGGTGCGGGTGCCGAATTCGCTGGCTCCCTTCGGCTTCAGCGACACGTTGGCGTCGCAGCGCATCGAGCCCTGGTCCATCCGCACATCGGACACATCCAGCGCACGCAGCAGGTGGCGTAGCGCGGTGACGTAGGCGCGGGCAATCTCCGGTGCCCGCTCGGCGGTGCCCTCGATGGGCTTGGTGACGATCTCGATCAGCGGGACGCCGGCCCGGTTGTAGTCGGCCAGCGAGGTGGTCGCTCCGGCGATCCGGCCGGTATCGCTGCCCAGGTGGGTCAGCTTGCCGGTGTCCTCCTCCATGTGGGCGCGCTCGATCTCAACCCGGAAGGTGGTGCCGTCGTCCAGCGGGACATCGAGATAGCCATGGACGGCGATCGGCTCGTCGTATTGGGAGATCTGGTAGTTCTTCGGCTGGTCGGGGTAGAAGTAGTTCTTCCGGGCGAATCGGCCCCACGGCGCGATGTCGCAGTTGAGGGCCAGCCCGATCCGGATCGCCGACTCGACCGCGGCCTCGTTGAGCACCGGCAGCGACCCCGGCAGTCCGAGACATACCGGGCACACCTGAGTGTTGGGCTCGGCGCCGAACTCGTTGGCGCAGCCGCAGAACATCTTGGTGGCGGTCGACAGCTCGACGTGCACCTCCAACCCGAGCACCGGCTCGTAGCGGGTGAGCACGTCGTCGTAGTCGAGCAGATCCGCCCCGGGCGCGCGGGCGGCGCTCGCAGCAGAAGTCATGCGGTCGATCCTAATTGGCCGCCGAAGCGGCCTTGCCATCGCCGTCGCCGCCGCCGCCGCCCTCCTCGACGCTCAGCAGCGCATGATCGAACGCGGATCGAGAGGTGATGCCGTCGTCGCCGAGCGTGCGGAACTCCTCGACGATCTTCTGGGCCAACCGCCGCAGCTTCACATTGGTTGTTTGCGATCGCCACCTGAGCAGATCGAAAGCCGCTTCGTCATCGAGCCCGTAGATCAGCATCAGCATGCCCTTGGCCTGTTCGATGACCGCACGGTGCTCGGTGATTTCGGCGACCCGGGCGGAGATCAGGTCCTCGCGAGCCCGGTCGGAAGACGGCGTGATGTCGACGTAGTAGCCGTGTGTGCCGATGGCCACGTCATGAACGTCGGTGAGTAGGTCGCCGACCACCACCACCTGATGCACCACACCGCTGTTGTCGAGGATGCGGTGCCGGGTGCTGAATGCGCGGTGGGTGCGCAGCATCTCATCGATGGTCTTTGCCACTTCGTGGCGATCCTCGGGATGCTTGTGCGCCAGAACCAATTCGGTGGTGGGGGTGACCGTGCCCGGCTCGTAGCCGTGCATGCGCTGCACCTGCTCCGACCACTCCCAGCGCTGATCCTCGAAGTAGAAGCGGAACCACCCGACCCGCTGCGGCGCGCCGGCGAATGCCTGCCCGACTTCGGCGTCCTGCCCCTCGAGTTCGGCGGCCATTACGGCCGAACCCCGTCATGCCGGCCGATCGCTGCCTCGGAGCGTTCACCGCAGGTCAAAACCCCGTTCACCAGCACAAGGTTACCGTCGGCCGTGACGTAACGGAGGTATTCGCAGGGACCGCTAGCCGAAGAAGGCGGCGGCGTCGTCGTAGCGACTCTGCGGCACCAGCTTCAGCTGACGCACCGCATCGGCCAGCGGTACCCGACCGATGTCCTGGCCGCGGAGCGACACCATCTGCCCGTACTCGCCGGCGTGGGCGGCGTCGGCGGCGTTGACCCCGAATCGGGTGGCCAGCACGCGGTCGTAGGCCGTCGGCGTGCCACCGCGCTGGACGTGGCCGAGCACAGTCACCCGGACGTCTTTGTTGATCCGCTTCTCGACTTCGATCGCCAACTGCGCGGCCACCCCGGTGAAGCGCTCGTGGCCGAATTCATCCATGCCACCTTCGGCCAGCTTCATCGAACCTGCCACCGGCTTTGCACCTTCGGCGACCACACAGATGAAATGGGAGTCGCCGCGCTGGAAGCGCCGCTTGACCAGTCGGCACACCTCGTCGATGTCGAAAGGCTGCTCGGGGATCAGCGTCATGTGCGCGCCAGAAGCCAGCCCGGAGTTAAGCGCGATCCAGCCGGCGTGCCGACCCATCACCTCCACCAGCATCACGCGCTGGTGTGACTCAGCCGTGCTGTGCAGCCGGTCGATGGCATCGGTCGCCACCATCAACGCGGTGTCGTGCCCGAAAGTCACGTCGGTGCAATCGATGTCGTTGTCAATGGTCTTGGGCACCCCGACGACCGGCACATTCTCTTCAGACAGCCAGTGCGCGGCGGTCAACGTACCCTCGCCGCCAATCGGGATGAGCACATCGATGCCGTTGTCATCAAGCGTCTGCTTGACCTGGTTGAGTCCGGCCCGCAGCTTGTCAGGGTTGACGCGCGCGGTACCGAGCATCGTTCCGCCCTTGGCCAGCAGGCGATCGTTGCGATCGTCGTTGGCCAGTTGCACACGCCGGTTCTCCAGCAACCCTCGCCAGCCGTCTTCGAATCCGACCACCGACGACCCGTAGCGCGAGTCGGAGGTGCGTACCACCGCCCGGATGACAGCGTTCAGCCCAGGACAGTCACCGCCACCGGTGAGAATTCCGATCCGCATGTCTTCATCTTGCCCCGCCGACGCCGAGCGAGCAGCGGATCGCCCACCGACGACGATGCGCGCCGGAACGGCCCGAGGAGAAGTCGGACAGATCGGACTAGATCGCCGAGGGTAGCGCTCCCCGGGCGGCCTCGTACGCGGCTCCCACCCGATAGATCCGATCGTCGGCCAGCGCCGGCGCCATGATCTGCAGCCCGACGGGCAGCCCGTCGTCTTCAGACAACCCCGACGGCACCGACATTCCGCAGTGCCCGGCCAGGTTCAACGGCAGCGTGCACAGGTCGAACAGATACATCGCAAGTGGGTCGTCGACCTTCTCCCCCAACGGGAACGCCGTCGTCGGCGTCGTGGGTGAGATCAGCACGTCGACCGACTGATACGCCGTGTCGAGGTCGCGTGCGATCAGCGTGCGCACCTTCTGCGCCTGGTTGTAATAGGCGTCGTAGTAGCCCGCAGACAACGCGTATGTGCCAATCATGATGCGTCGCTTGACTTCCGGGCCGAATCCGGCAGCCCGGGTCAGCGCCATCACTTCCTCGGCGCTGTGCGTGCCGTCGTCGCCGACCCGCAGCCCGTAGCGCATAGCGTCGAAGCGGGCCAGGTTGCTCGACACCTCCGACGGCAGAATCAGATAGTAGGCGGGCAGCGCGTGATCGAAATGGGGACAGTCGACTTCGGTCACGTCGGCGCCGATGGCGGTCAACTGTTCGACGGCCTTGTTGAACGATGCCAGCACGCCGGGCTGATATCCCTCGCCGCGCAACTGCTTGACCACGCCGATGCGCACACCTGTGAGATCGCCCGCCGCCCCGGCCTTTGCGGCGCCGACGACGTCGGGCACCTCGGCGTCGATGGAGGTGGAATCGCGTGCGTCGTGCCCGGCGATCACCTGATGCAGCAGCGCTGTGTCAAGGACACTGCGCGCGCAGGGCCCGCCCTGGTCCAGCGACGATGCGCAGGCCACCAGTCCGTAGCGGGAGACCGTGCCGTAGGTGGGTTTGACCCCGACGGTGGCGGTCAGCGCGGCCGGCTGGCGGATCGAACCGCCAGTGTCAGTCCCGATAGCCAGCGGGGCCTGGAACGCGGCCAGCGCGGCGGCACTGCCGCCGCCCGAACCGCCCGGCACCCGCTCGGTATTCCACGGATTGCGGGTCGGGCCGTAGGCGGAGTTCTCCGTCGAGGACCCCATCGCGAACTCGTCCATGTTGGTCTTGCCGAGGATCGGGATTCCGGCCGCGCGCAGCCGCGCGGTCACGGTGGCGTCGTACGGCGAACGCCAACCCTCGAGGATCTTCGAGCCGCAGGTGGTGGGCATATCGACGCTGGTGAACACGTCTTTGAGGGCCAGCGGAACACCGGCCAGCGCCGATGCGGGTTGTTCCCCGGCAGCCAGAGATGCGTCGACAGCGGCCGCAGCTGACAGCGCCGCGTCGGCCGCCACATGCAGGAAGGCGCCGTACCGCTGGTCGGTTTCCCCGATCTGATCCAGGCAAGCCTGGGTGACCTCGGTCGACGACAGCTCCTTGGCGGCGATTTTCGCGGCCAGCGTCGCCGCATCCAGCCGGACGATGTCCGTCATTGCGGTTCCCCGAGGATCTGCGGGACCGCGAAACGACCATCGAGGGCTTCGGGCGCCTCGGCGAGCGCTTCCTGCTGGGTCAAGCACGGCGCGGTCTGGTCCGGGCGGGTGACGTTGACGGCCTTGAGCGGGTTGTCGGTCGGCTCGACGCCGGTGACGTCAACCGCTTGGATCTGGCCGACGTGGGTCAGGATCGCGTCGAGTTGACCGGCGTAATGGTCCAGCTCGTCGTCGGTCAACGCCAGCCGGGCCAACCGGGCCAGATGGGCCACCTCGTCGCGGGAAATCTGGGACACGACTGAAAAGCCTAGCGAGCGTGACACTGGCGCGACGCCCGGCATCGGTCGAAATGCCGAGGGCGCGCCGCTGTGAAACAGTGTTGGCCGTGTCCTCGTATCTACTGCGAGTCCAGCTGGCCGACCGGCCGGGTAGCCTCGGCTCACTCGCCGTGGCCCTCGGATCAGTGGGCGCTGACATCTTGTCGCTGGATGTCGTAGAGCGCGGACGCGACTACGCCATCGACGATCTCGTGGTCGAACTGCCTCCAGGGGGCATGCCTGACACGCTGATCACCGCGGCCGAAGCGCTGCAGGGTGTACGGGTCGACAGCCTGCGACCGCACACCGGGCTGCTGGACGCGCACCGCGAGCTGGCTCTGATCGACCATGTCGCCGCCGCCGGCAAAACCGCGGCGAAGCTGAAAGTTCTGGTCGCCGAGGCGCCTCAGGTGTTGAGGGTGAGCTGGTGCACGGTGCTGCAGAAGTCCGACGACGGATTTCAGCGCGTCGCCGGCAGCCCCGGCGCACCGGAAACCCGACTGAAGGATGTCCCCTGGATGCCGATCGAGCACGCCACCGCCCTGGACGCAACCGAGGACTGGGTCCCCCAGCTGTGGCGGGATCTGGACACCACGCTGATCGCGGCTCCGCTAGGCGCTCCGGACACCGCGGTGGTACTCGGCAGGCCCGGCGGCCCGGCCTTCCGGCCGTCGGAGGTCGCCCGGCTGGGCTACCTTGCGGGCATCGTCGCGACCCTTTTGCACTGAACGGCCCGGCAAACGGGGTATCCATGCAGGTGTGAGCCCGCTATCCGATGCCCAGATCGCCTCGATGTCCCCCGCCGAGCGGCGTCAGCTGATCCAACGCCTCGAGCGGCCACTGTCCGAACTGCTGCCGGTCGCGCAGGTGCGCAGGATCAGGTGGGGCTGGCTGGGGATCATGACCGGCGGGACGCTAGTGCTGATCCCCTGGATCGTGTATTTGGCTTTCGCGTTGCCCGACGACTATCTCGTGCACGACTGGACAGCAACCTGGGTCGGCTTCGACCTGTTGCTGCTCGGCCTGATGGCCGCCACCGTGATATTCGGCATGCTGCGCCGACAAGTGATGTTGCTGACCGCGTTCGCGACCGGCATGCTGCTGATCTGCGATGCGTGGTTCGACCTGATGACGGCCGGCGCCAACGACTTTCGGTTGGCAGAGCTGACCGCGGCCCTGGGCGACCTACCGCTGGCCGCCGTGCTCATCACCGGAACGCTGCGCCTGTTCCGGTTCACCGCGATCCGGCTCTGGCTGTTGGCGCCGCACACCCCACTGTGGCGACTGCCGCTGCTGCCATGAGGCTAAGTGAGCCCTGGGCAGCTATCCTTCGGAGCCAGCGAGGGCTTCGGCCCTTTCGCGGGCGGCGCGAGCCGCAGGCGACTGCTCCAGATAGTCGATGGCGAACTGCGTGGATGCCTCCGCGGTGGGGTCATACCTGGGCCGAATGTAGCGGCCCGGCACGCTGACGGCGACCAGCCAGGGTCCCGGTACCCGGTACTCCCGAGCAGCTCGCAACCAGTCCCGCCAGCGCGGCTTGGCGGTGATCGTCGGATCGGTCGCCATCAAGAACCGCAGTCCCGCGATCCACCAGAACGCGAAAGTCGGCGCGGTGGACAGCATCGTCAACGCTCTCAGGGGGTAGTTGCCGCATATGTATTGATAAACGTTAAAGACCAGCGACCGATGCTCGATCTCCTCGGCGCCGTGCCAGCGCAGCAGGTCAAGCATGGTCGGGTCGGCTCCGGCGTAATCGAGTCCCCGGTTTTGGATCAACCATTCACCCAATGCGGTGTTGAAGGGTTCCAATGCGGAAACAACCGCAAGGCGTCGGTACAGCGACAGCCGCTGCAGAACTTTTGGCCATTCCGGGTGCTGTTTACCCAGTTTGGACAGCCAGCTGTGCAATCTGTCGGTGTACGGCGTGGTGTCGATCGCCTGCTCCGCCAGATGCTTAAGCACCATCTGGTGCGCCCAGGCATGCCACGACTCCTGCTGCATGAAAAGCTTTGTGGCCGCTTTCAACTCAGCGTCATCAATCAGTGGTTCTGCTTCGTTGAGGACCTGAATGAACCAACGCTCGGCCGCCGGCAGCATCAGATGCATCACATTCAACAGGTGGGTGCTGAACGGGTCACCCGGAACCCAGTGCAACGGGGTGGCCGACCAGTCGAAGCGAGCCTTCCGGCGAAGTACCGGATACCCGTCCTGGTGCAGTTCGAGATCAGTCATTCGCTCTCCAAGGCAACTAATTGCCCGACTCCCCCCAAGACTACTACCCGTTAGGCAGTGATTTCTCAGCAGATTCGCAGGATTGCCCTTCCGCCAGAAGTTTTTGGAACCCGTCCTCGTCCAGGATGGGGACGCCGAGTTCGACGGCCTTGTCGTATTTCGATCCGGGCGAATCGCCGGCGACGACATAATCGGTCTTTTTCGACACCGAACCGGCCGCCTTACCGCCGCGGGTCAGGATCGCCTCTTTGGCGTCGTCGCGGGAGAAGCCGGCCAGCGACCCGGTCACCACGATCGTCAGACCTTCCAACGTGCGGGGCACGCTGGCGTCGCGCTCGTCGGCCATCCTAACGCCGGCCGATCGCCACTTGTCGACGATCTCGCGATGCCAGTCGACGGTGAACCACTCGGTCACCGCGTCGGCGATGGTCGGACCGACCCCTTCGACCGCAGCCAGTTGCTCTGTCGACGCTGAATTGATCGCCGCCAAACTGCCGAACTCAGTCGCCAAGGCCCGCGCCGCCGTCGGTCCGACATGCCGAATCGACAACGCCACCAACACCCGCCACAGCGGCTGCTTTTTGGCCCTGTCCAGGTTGGCCAGCAATCGCTTTCCGTTGGCGGACAAGGCACCACTCTTGGTGGTGAACAGATCCGTGCGCAACAGGTCGTCTTCGGTGAGGGCGAACAGATCGCCCTCATCGTTGATCACCTTCGCTTTCAAGAGCGCGATGGCCGCCTCGTAACCGAGCCCCTCGATGTCGAAGGCGCCACGGCCGGCGACGTGAAACACTCGCTCCCGCAACTGCGCGGGGCAGGACTGCGAATTGGGACACCGGATGTCGGCGTCACCCTCCTTGGCCGGAGCCAGTGTCGTCCCACACTCGGGACATGTTGTCGGCATCACGAATTCGCGCTCAGAGCCATCGCGCAGATCGACAACGGGACCCAGCACTTCGGGGATCACATCGCCGGCCTTGCGGATCACCACCGTGTCGCCGATCAGCACGCCCTTGCGTTTGACCTCCGCAGCGTTGTGCAAAGTGGCCAGCCCGACCGTCGACCCCGAGACGGTGATCGGCGTCATGAACGCGAACGGCGTCACGCGTCCGGTCCGGCCGACGTTGACGCGGATGTCGAGCAGTTCGGTCTGAACTTCCTGCGGCGGGTATTTGTAGGCGATCGCCCAGCGCGGCGCACGCGACGTCGAGCCGAGCCTGCGCTGCAACGTCACATCGTCGACTTTGACTACCACACCGTCGATTTCGTGATCGACGTCGTAGCGGTGCTCACCCCAGTAAGCGACGCGCTCCAGCGCACCGGCGGCGTTCTCCACCCGGGTGGTGTGATCGGAAACCGGCAGGCCCCAAGCAGCCAGCGCCAGGTACGCGTCGTGCAGGGTGGCCGGCCGGTACCCCTCCACATGCCCCAACCCATGGCAGATCATCCGGAGCCTGCGCCGCGCGGTTACGGCGGGATCCTTCTGCCGCAGCGACCCGGCCGCGCTGTTGCGCGGGTTGGCGAACGGCGCCTTGCCGTCCTCGACGAGCGAGGCATTGAGCGCCTCGAAATCGGCGAGCCGGAAGAACACTTCGCCGCGCACCTCGAGGACATCGGGTACCGGATGACCGTCGCTGGGAGTAAGCCGCTCGGGCACATCGTCGATGGTGCGCGCATTGAGCGTCACGTCCTCGCCGGTGCGCCCGTCACCGCGGGTCGCCGCCCGCACCAGCCGACCATTGCGATAGACCAAAGCCAGTGCGACGCCGTCGATCTTGAGCTCGCACAGAAAAGGCACCTCGGCACCCACGTCGGCGCGAACACGACCCGCCCACAGATCGAATTCTTCGGCACTGAACACGTTGTCCAGCGACAGCATCCGCTCCAGATGGTCGGCAGAGGTGAAATCGGTGGCGAATCCGGCGCCGCCAACAAGTTGGGTCGGCGAGTCGGGCGTGCGCAGCTCGGGGTGTTCGTCCTCCAGTGCGCTCAGCCGGCGCAGCAGTATGTCGAAGTCCGCATCAGAGATGATCGGCGCATCACGCACGTAGTAGCGGAACTGGTGTTCGCGCACCTCGTCGGCCAGTTCACGCCACGTACGACGGACCTCGGACGGAACCGGATCAGCCTCTGCTGCGCTCACCTTCGCAGGCTATCGGAGGACGCCGACAGCCCAGTGCGGCTAGTCGCGATAGAGCTCTGGGAAGTCCGATTTGAGCGCGCCCAGCTTGGGCAGATCATTGGCGACGATGTACGAGTTGTTCGGATGAAGGCTGAGGTAGTCCTGGTGGTAGGCCTCGGCGGGAAAGAATTGGGCTCCCGGCGTCACGGTGGTGACGATCGGCGCGGCGAATGAGCCCGCCTGGTTCAGCTGAGCGATGTAGGCATTGGCGATCTTTTGCTGGCTGACGTCCTGGGTAAAGATCACCGAGCGGTACTGCGGGCCTACGTCGGGGCCCTGATAGTTGAGTTCGGTCGGATCCTGGACGACACCGAAAAAGACCCGCAATAGCTGGCCGTACGTGACTTGAGTCGGGTCGTAGGTAATACGTACCGACTCGGCGTGCTTGGTGGTCCCAGTGCTGACCGCGTCGTAATCAGCTGACGCCTTGTCTCCTCCTGCGTATCCCGACGTGGCCGCTGACACACCTTTGACGTGCTGAAAAACACCCTGCACGCCCCAGAAGCAGCCGCCGGCCAAGACCGCGGTCTCGGTCTTGGGGCTTCCGGTCGCCGGCTCGTCGATGGTCGGTGCCGGAAGTGCGCTCGCGGTCGTGCCGCTCGCGGACGGCATCACCGGAGATCGGACCACGAATGCCGCAGCGGCAAGGCCGATCACCGCCAGCCAACTCGCCAGGACCACTCGCTGACGCCCTGTCCCGGTTTTGCCATCCATATGCATGCCGTCGTCCTCTCCCACAACAGACCGCCAGGGTATAGCAGTTACGTGAATGAGGTCGGGGCCGATTTCGCTGCCCTGATCACCTCAGCAACGAGAAGAATTCGTGCGAGGGATCATCCGGCCCGGGACGGCCCTGTGGTGTGTCCAGGGTCATCGGATGACTCAAGTCGACCGCGGACGGATCATTGACATGCGCCCAGTCGGTGACGATGCACCGCGTCGTGAATTTCCATGTGCCGTTCCGCTTTTCGTATTTGTCGAGATAGCGACCGCCCACCACGACCTCGGTTTCGCCATCCCTCGCCGCGAATGTATGTGTCGCAATGCTGTAAATCTCACCTTCTGCGATGTCGCCGCTGATGGCGAAGTTCGTGGTGGTGATGTGATGTTGCATCGACCGGATGTAGGGCCGGGTTTCGGCAAGGGTGCGCAGAAAAGTATCGACCGAGCCCGATGAGAAGGATCCGTGGCGGTCTTCGGCGTCGTGGTGGTAGAGACTTCGCAGGGTGTCCAGGTCGCCACGATCTACCGCGCGGCAGTATCCGTGCACGAGCTTTCGCAGCGCGTATTCGTCGAGCATCTCTTGTACGTCGGGTGCGGCAATAGGCATCGTCCAACGCTAGCTGCGACAAGCCGAACTCAGTCCTCCACATAGGCCCGCAACCGGTCGATCGCGGCGTCCCAGCGACGGGACAGCTGGTTGAGGTAGTCGCCCGCGTCGATCAGCGGTCGAGTCTGCAGTGTCCAGATCCGCTCTCGCCCGCGTCGGCTGCTGAGCACCACCCCGGCGGCCTCCAACAGCTCCAAGTGTTTGGTGGCTGCTTGACGCGTAACCGAAACCGCTTGAGTGACTTGAGAAGTCGAGCTGGGCCCGGAATCGCACAGCCGGACGACGATGCGCAAACGGTTCGGGTCCCCCAGCGCATCGAACAGTGGGGCCGCCGCGAGGCTGGCGGTCACACCCACTGCTCGAGACTCAGGTACTTCCGCACCAACTCGGTCTGCTTGGCCCAGCCCCCGCTGTTCGCTTCGAACGCATCCGCCCGGCGCGCCGCAGGAATGGCGTCGAAACCGGACTCGACGATGCGCAGTAGCACACCTTCGGTCGTTTCCGACAAGGTGAACTCGACGAGCGTGGTGGGCTCGGCGTCGTAATCGACGTTCGCGTCGACCGCGAAGGGGTGCCAGCGGTAGGCGAAGCGGCGGGGTGGTTCGACCGTGACGATCTGCCAGGTCGCCTTGGCCCCGACGTGCGGCCGCTGCATTTCGGCGACCTCGTCGTCGACGGTCGTTCCGACGATCGTCGCGCTCACCGATGTGCCGGTGACGAACGGCCCGTCGATGCGAACGCCGAACCATCGGCCGAACTCCTGCGAGTCGCTGATCGCCCGCCATACCCGGTCCAGCGGCGCACGCAAGACCACCTGCTTTTCGATACGATCCGTGTTCATCTGCAACCTCCTGGTTGCCTATCACTGAACCACAGCCCGCCCGCTACATGCAACCTATTGGTTGCTTTTTGCTCGGATGGGTCAGATCGCGTCCGGATCTTCGGCGAAGGCCTCGGCTGTCCCCCGGGCCAGTCCGATGGCCGCCCGCGCCCAATGCGGGGTCGCGGCGGCAAGTCCGCACGCCGGGGTGATGCCGATCCGATCGCGCAGCGCCGACCGGCCGAAGCCCAGTCGGTCGATGATGGCCCCGACCCGGGCGGCGACCTCTCCCACCGCAGGCCGCGGCGACGGCTCGGTCGACGACACCACGCCAAGCATCACGACGCGTCCCGATTCGACGAATTCGGCCATGGCGTCCAGATCCTCAACCTCCAGCGTTGCGGCGTCCACCGACGCTGCGCTGATACTGCTGTGCTGCAACACCTTCCACGGGATCGCCGCGCCGCAGCAGTGCACCGACACTTCTGCGGCCGCGGCGGCCGCACAGGCGTCGAGCAGGGAGGTGGCCAGGGTCTCCTCGATGGCGGCCACCGGGCTCAGCGAGGTCACCCCGGTCAGCCGGCCGGCAACCGCCGCCGGCAGCGACGGCTCGTCGAACTGGATGACCACCGGAGTGTCGAGTCGGCGTGACACCGAGGCCCGATGCGCGGCAACCCCTTCGGCCAGCGAGGTGGCAATGTCGTTGACCGCGCCCAGGTCGGTGATCGCCCGGTGGCCATTGGACAGTTCCAATTGGGCGGCCAGCGTGATGGGCCCCGGCGCCTGGACTTTGACCGGCCGCCCGCTGCCCCTCAAACCCGCGATCTCCCAAGCTTCTTCCAGCGCATCGATGTCCTCGTCGAGCAGGCTGACCGCCCGTCGCGTCACCGCGCCGGGCCGGGACGCCACCTGGTAGCCACGGGGCACCGTGTCGATCGCCACGTCGATCAGCAACGCACCGGCACGCCCGATGATGTCGGCGCCCACCCCACGCGCGGGCAGCTCGACCAGGTGCGCCATCGCAGCACCCAGCTCGCCGACCACAATTTCAGCTGCCGGTCGCGCGGCGGAACCGGGCCACGATCCGGTGCCGCTGGCGGTGGCGAAAACACTCACCGGCCAACCGTATTCGATCGGGTTCTGGGCGCACCGCGCCAGGTCCGTGTGCCCCGATTACGCTGGCGATCGGGGAAAGAGGCTCTCGATGACGGCACCACGCCTGATGCTGTGTGCTGCGGCTCTGCTGGCTGCGGCATGTACCCGGGTGGTGAGCGGCTCCGTGTTGCCGGAACTCGGTGCAGGACAGAATCTTTCCGGCGTCGATATCAACCGGGTGCTGCTTGACCAGTCCCGGATGCAGGCGATAACCGGGGGCGGCGAGCACCTCACCATCATCCCGTCAATGGACGGCGACTCCCCGGTGGATGTCGATGCCCTCGCCAAGACCGCTCCGCCGGAATGCCGGTTCATCTATTCCGACAGCGCAACCTTCGGACCCGACATCGAAGCGTTCCACAAAACCACCTACCAGGACCCACCCCACGGCGGGCTGATCTCGGAGGGCGCGGCCGCCTATCGCGATGCCGACGTGGCCCGCCGCGCATTCGCCGCTTTGGTGGCAACCATTCGCCGGTGCGCGGACAGCTCGGCGGGTTCGGGATTCGTCGGCGCGTGGACTTCCGACGAACGCTCACTGCAGACGCGCCCCGGCGATTGCGGGCGTGATTATCTGCTCAAGTCCGTGGTGCTGATGGAGGTCACCTTCTGCGGATTCCCGGATTCGGTGTCCACGATCGTGATCACCAACATCGCCGCCAACGTGCCGGGCTAGGCGAGGCCGGTCTTATGACGACCCGGTGATGGTGGCGCTGCCGAGCACTTCGTCGCCATCGGGGTCCGCGCGGTACAGCACCAGCGTCTGCCCGGGCGCCACACCGCGCAGCGGCGTGTGCAGGCGTACCTGCACCTCGTCGCCGGCCAATGCCACTACCGCGTCGACGGCCTCGCCGTGTGCGCGCACCTGCACCGCGCATTCGACGGGACCTGCCGGTGCGGTGCCCGCGGTGAAAACCGGCTGCCGGCCGGTCAGCTGCCACACCTCAAGGTCCGCGGCCGAGCCGACCTGGACTGTGCCGCTGTCGGCGTCGATGGCGGTGACGTAGCGAGGTTGGCCATCCGGGCCAGGCCCGGCGATGCCCAGTCCCTTGCGCTGGCCGATGGTGAAGCCGTGCACGCCGTCGTGGGTGGCCAACACGGCGCCGCCCTGGTCGATCACCGAGCCGCGCCGCACCCCGATGCGCTCACCGAGGAAGGCCCGGGTATCGCCGGACGGGATGAAGCAGATGTCATGGCTGTCCGGCTTTTCCGCGACCGCCAATCCCCGGCGGGCCGCCTCGGCGCGGATCTGCGACTTAGGGGTGTCCCCGATCGGGAACGCGGCATGGCGCAGTTGCTCGGAGGTCAGCACCGCGAGCACGTAGGACTGGTCCTTGTCGATGTCGACGGCGCGGCGCAGCCGCCCGCCGGACAACCGGGCGTAGTGACCGGTGGCGACCGCGTCGAAGCCGAGCACCAGCGCGCGCGCCGCCAGTGCGGAGAACTTGATTCGCTCGTTACAGCGCACACATGGATTGGGGGTTTCACCGCGCGCGTAGGACGACACGAAGTCGTCGATCACGTCTTCTTTGAACTTGTCCGCGAAATCCCAGACGTAGAAAGGGATTCCGAGCACATCAGCGACTCGACGGGCATCGCCGGCATCTTCTTTGGAGCAGCAGCCCCGCGAGCCGGTGCGCAACGTTCCTGGCGCCTGCGACAAGGCCAGGTGCACACCGACGACGTCGTGACCGGCGTCGACCATGCGGCCGGCGGCGACCGACGAGTCGACACCGCCGCTCATCGCGGCGAGCACCCTCATCGGGCAATCCCCGCGGTGGCAAGCGCGGCCTGCCGGGCCCGGGTCACAGCACCGGGTAGGACCTGCAGCGCCGCGTCGACGTCCGACTCGACACTGGTGTGCCCCAATGACAATCGAAGCGACCCGCGAGCACTGGCAGGGTCGGCGCCCATCGCGACCAACACGTGCGAGGGCTGGGCAACCCCGGCGGTGCAGGCCGATCCGGTGGAACACTCGATTCCGTTTGCGTCCAACAACATCAGCAACGCATCGCCTTCGCAGCCCTCGAAGGTGAAATGCGCGTTGCCGGGCAATCGCCGCGAGCCGGTGGCGCCGTTCAGCCGGGTGTCCTCGACAGCGGCCAGCACACCGTCGATCAGACGGTCGCGCAGCAACCGTAGCCGCGCGCCGTTGACCTCCAGGCCGTCCACGGCAAGCTGGATCGCGGTCGCCATACCGACCGCGCCCGCGACATCGGGTGTGCCCGATCGGATGTCGCGCTCCTGCCCGCCGCCGTGCGACAACGGCATGCAGCCCACGTCGCGGCGAAGCAGCAGCGCGCCCGCGCCGGGCGGGCCGCCGAATTTGTGGGCGGCCACACTCATCGCGGACAACTGACTCGCTGCGAAGCCGATCGGCAGCTGTCCCACCGCCTGAACCGCGTCGCTATGCATCGGCACATTGAATTCGGCTGCGACGGAGGCTAGTTCGGCAGCAGGCATGATCGTACCGACCTCGTTGTTGGCCCACATCACCGAGACCAGCGCCACGTCGTCGTGGTCTTGCAGCGCATCGCGCAGCGACGCGACCGAAACCGAGCCGTCAGCGGCCGTGGGCAACCAGGTCACCTCGGCGCCTTCGTGTTCGACGAGCCAAGTGACCGCGTCCAGAACTGCGTGGTGTTCGACCTCGGTGGTGATGATGCGGCGGTGGCCCGGCTCGGCGTCCCGGCGCGCCCAGTAGATGCCCTTGACGGCGAGGTTGTCGCTTTCGGTGCCGCCGGCGGTGAAGATCACCTCGGAGGGGCGGGCACCGAGCTTGGCCGCGATCAGCTCGCGCGATTCCTCCATCCGGCGCCGGGCGGCCCGACCGGTGGTGTGCAGCGAGGAGGCATTACCCACGGTGCTCAGGACGGCCGTCATCGCCTCGACAGCAGCGGGGTGCATCGGCGAGGTGGCAGCGTGATCCAGGTAGACCATGACCTGCCCAGGATACCGAGGGCGCCCCGCGACGATGCAGGCCGGAACGGCCTGACAAGGACTTGGGCAATTGAGCCCCGCCCTGCGGTCAGGATGCCAGCACGGATGGCCGCGGCCCATGGCCCGCGTGTGGCGCCGATGTGAGGCGTATCGCGGCCTGGCAGCGACGGGCCAGCTCGCGCCGGTCGTCGCCCGGCAGCTGCAGTGATTCGACGTAGATTCGCGCGACCGTGCGGCGGGCCACCATCAACCGGCCGATCGAGCGCAACAGTGTGTCGTCGCCGATATACGCCGGGACAGTCGACGTTCGGCCGTCCCGGTGCTGGTAGCGCAGCCGCAGCGGCTGGACCGGTCGGCCGGTGTCCACGGCGGCCTGGAACATCGCCGGATAAAACGGCCCCGAACCCTGGTGGGATCGGCCGGAGAGGCCGCACCAGGTGGTGCCCTCGGGGAATGCCACCACCGTGTGGCCCGCATACAGCCGGGCCGCGACGGTGGCCACCACCTCCGGAAGCTGGCGCAGCCTTGCGCGCTCGATCGGAATGACCCTGACAATGCGTGCCATCATCCGCACCGCGGCGTTGCCCGCGACGTCTGCGCGGGCGACAAACGACAGCGGCGATGCGTGCCACCG
>NZ_JBAPMI010000330.1:0-2207 GCF_049278535.1 Mycobacterium sp.
GGCGGGGCGTCGGCCGGGTCGGGACCAGGCGGGGGCGGCGCGGGCGCCACCATGCTCACCAGGACCGGTGCCGGGGCGTCTTCGGGAGCCCCATCCACCGGAAGGTACATGTGGTGGCTGAACTGAGCCTGATAGGCCCCGCCGCCACCAATGCGCACGCCGCCGCCTTCGCCGCTGGCGACCGGAGTTCCATCCGGCAGCGTCACCGCGGTGTGACCGCCGTTCCAGCCGATCACCAGAGCACCGGGCGCGGTTCCGTACTTGAAGCCGCGCGCCAGCAACGCCGACTCTTCATTGCCCGTGTTGAACCTTTCGGCAAAAGCCGGCCGATCGGTTGCCACGTTCGATACCAGCGAGGCCAGACCCGAACAGTCCGTTCCGGCGGCGGAGTAGCCGTGGCTGTACGGCGTGCCTGACATTTGCTGAATCAGGCTCATCAGCGTTTCTAAAACAAACATGAGCCGGGACACTACAAACAAGATCAATAACGGCCAAAATTTGTGCGCGCCATCACTTTTGCTGATATCGGATGACTTGCGTCATGTTTTGTCTGAAAAACGCCTGCTAGATATGGGTTTCCAAAACATCAATTATACGTATGTGGAAGAGTAACCCGTTCTTGACTTTTCGCTGAGCAAGGCCTGAGATGCTGCAACTTTAAGCTAAAAGCGCTGTATAGCAAAGTGTTATCTATCGCTGTGAGCGATATCTCGTTGCGACGCCTTGCCGTAACGCCCTTGTGCAGCCAGCAATGCGGTCCGCGTTGACTATTCGGCGGGTGGCAATTGCCGCGGTCCGTCGGTCGCACGCAGCTCAGCAGGCCCGGCACGTTCAGCCAAGTTGCGTTGCTTTTCCGGACTTCCGGAAATCAACGACTGGCCTTCGGCGTGCCCCGTTGGCGGACGATGGGACAAAACCGCCTGGGCCACAGCAGCGCCCGCGCCGGGGTCGCTGTTGTCGTGATCGTCAGGCGAATGGACCGAAACCGATCGGTAGGTAGCTGAGGCCGCGACGTCCTCCTCAGCTTCGACCGTGATCCTGTGAGTTCTCTTGAGCGAGAAAGTGATTTCCTCGAACTCTTCGATGACTTGGCGCGCGGTGCGGAGTGGATGGGTTGATGTGTCGATCGCGCGGGCTACGAAACTCGGGACCAGCGGACGGATCCAGCGCGCGGCTGCTCTGGTGACATCGGGGATGGTTGGAATCGACTGTGTGGCAGGCATATCGGGCGCCTCGACTATGGCTGGTACATTCTTTGCCTCGCTCACCTCTGCGGTTGCCGACTTCTCGGCGGCCAGACTCGCGGCGTGCGCTTCGGCGGCGATAGGCAGGTAGATCTCGTCGTCCACCGGTTCCGGGTCGCGTGCCGTAACCTCAATCGTGGCGTCAACCCGATGACGAAGCTGAGCGCGGTCGATTTCCGTCTGCGCCTCGACGGCCAGCCGGGCTTGTGCGAGTTGCTGTTCGGCCCACATGGTTTCGGCAGCCGCACGCATCTCCGCTCGCTTTACGGCGATGGCCGTATCGGCCACCAACTCGGCGCGTTCACGTTCGGCCCGGGCCTGAGCACGGCGATCATGGCTCGTTTCCCCGCGCCACCGTCGCAGGATCAGTGGCAATAAGCCCAACGCTATGAAGAACCCGACCGTCAACAAGCGCAGAGCCAGTGTGCCTGCACCGGCCGACGTCAACTGCTGCATCGCGACCCAACGCGAACCCAAACCACGATCCAAGTCCGCGATCGCGCTCTGGCGCGCTTCGCCAAGCACCCGCTCGCCGTGGTTGATTCGATCCTCGAGCGCATGGACACGTCGGTCGCGAGCCGCGATGGCTTGGTCAAGTTCTCGCTCGGAATCCGCGAGAAGCTCATTGGCCGTTCGGGTTTCGGGCCCAGAACCTGGTACGCCGGTAATTCGGGTCTGCGGACACGTCGGAGTGGGATGGTATTCGCAACGTGCGACGATCAGAGCCTCGTCGCGGTGTGTGCGGGCCGCGTCGACGGCCTGGTCGAGCGCGACGCGTGCGTCGCGCATCTGCTGCAGATTGGTTGATTGTTGGACAACGGCCGGCGCCGAAACAGCGTCGCGCGCGGCCTCATGCTGGATCACGCGGTCTATCGAGCCGGCGAACAACCCGAGCGCCGCGAACTCGCCGACGACCGCACCCAAGGCCATCACCACGACCACGGCCACCGTCGTCACTCCGCC
>NZ_JBAPMI010000331.1:0-11829 GCF_049278535.1 Mycobacterium sp.
AGCAATGAGTTGGTCGCCTGGGTGTGCATCGGCGCCAGTGTCCTGGGTGTGGTGCTGCTGATCGTCGATGCGCTGCAAGAACGTCAGCGGCGAGAGGCCGGCCCGGCAATCCACGAACCCGTGTCCGCGGACGACCTGGATTCACCCGTTGAGGATGACGCCGCCGATTACCCCGACGAGGGTGACGGCGACGCGACGCATCAAGATTCCGCCGACGCCGATGACAGCATCAGCGACGACCACAAAACTCCTTAGCCACCGGGCCGGGTAGCCAAGAGCTCACGGACCTCGTCGTCGCTGACTTGATGGAAGTCGGCGAAAACCTGTCCTACGGCGTCGAAATCGGCAGGCATGGTCGCGCAGACCACCTCGTCGGCTTCCTCGGCCAGTATCTGGCAGACCGACCGTGGTCCCACCGGAACCGCGACGACGATCGACGCCGGGCTGCCGGCCCGCAGCGCGCGTACCGCGGCGAGGATGCTCGCGCCGGTGGCGATCCCGTCGTCAACCACGATGACCGTCCGGCCACGCGGGTCGGCGACCGGCCGCCCGCCGCGGTAGGCCTGCTCGCGGCGAACGAGTTCGGCGGTTTCGCGATCGACGACTGCGCGTACCTGCTCGTCGCTGATATGCAGGCTCGACACCACGTTGTCGTTCATCACCACCTCGCCACCGCTGGCCAGTGCGCCCATCGCCAACTCGGACCATTGCGGCACACCCAGCTTTCGCACCAGAAAGACGTCGAGCTCAGCGCCAAGGGCCTCGGCGACCTCCCAACCGACCGGCACGCCGCCACGGGCCAACCCCAGCACCAACAGCCCAGATCTACCGCGGTACGACACCAGTTCCCTGGCCAGCACGCGACCGGCTTCTCGGCGGTCGCGGAAGGTGCGTCGCGGTGGCGGCCGCAGAAAGCCGCTAGGTCGGTCCATGGTTCATGTTGCCGTTGTGTCGTGGGTGCGTCAGTCGCAGCTTACGACCGGTGTTGCCGCAGCGAACCTGCTTGCGCAGAAGGCTTCCCGCCCGGGCGGGTGCGGAAACCCCACGTCGAACAGTCGCCGCGCTTGCCTGGTGCCGCTGGTCGGTGTGCGCGCCACCAAGGTCAGAACGAGTTGGTGAAATACAGTTCCAGAGATTGGAACAAGCTCTCGAGCAGTCCGCTGCTGCCGATCCCGTGCTCGAGGGCGCCGATCCACGCCTCGGCGTTATTGAAGGTGTCGGGGATATCGACCAGCGTGAGGTCGCCGTGGGTGGAGGTGGTCCCGGCCGCGATTTCGTCGGGCGTCAAGCCCAGGTACTCCGCGTGCTGGATGAACAGATGCGAGATCGCACTCAGCAGACCTCCGGATTTGAAGTCGTCTTGCCAGTCGGCGACGCCGTCGGTGTCGAGGGTGTAGATCGTCGTGGGGAAGGCGTCGGCTGGCGTCACATTGTTGAGGACGCCGTCAAAGCCGAGGTCGGTGAGAATGGTGTTGGTGCGGGTCGTGCCGAAAATCGTGTCCAGGTCTGGCACCAGATTGGGCCACACGCCGTTCGGAAGGAGCGACGGGTCGCCGATAAACACGAAGTGCAACTCGTCGCTAGGGATGATTCCTTCGAGTCGGGTCTCGGCGATCGACTCGGCGGTGGCGCTCTGTGAGTAGCCGAAGATCGTCAGGGGGTCAGCGGCACTGAAAGCGCCTGGATGCGCGTTGAATTCGTTCTCCACGGCTAGGACGACGTCGTCGGCGGCGGTGAGACTACTGGGACCCTGTTGGATCAGTTCGGGCGTCGTCAGGACCTGGAGTGGCGCGCTGCAGGGATCAGTCGCGATCATGTCGCAGACCATGGAGGAGGTTGCGCCGTCGTCGAACCCCAGCGGGTGCAGATACAGGTTTTCGGCGGTCTGCGCGAAAGTGGTTGACGGCGTCGACTCGAAGGTTCCGCCGAGGATGATCGCCGTGTCGCTCCCGGCCAGCGGGTCGTCCACGTCGGCCTGGGCGAGTGGGGTGATCAGCGCCGCAGCCAGGCCAGCCATCATGCCAACAGGGGCGACACCCGCGAGCAACCTGTATCCGTTCACCGCTGCAGCCCCTTTGCTCAACCGAATGGTCTTAAAGTGCGATCTGCGCCACCGCATCTTCTTACCTGAATTTAAGCTTTGGCTCAAGGGACTCTCAGACAGCTTCAGTCCAACCTATCTGAAAGTAGCTGAACTACATAGGATTTGGCGGCTTACGCCCGCGCGTAAAGGGTAGCGGAGCGGCGGCCCGCCAGAGACGTCGTGAAGGGTGTCCGAGGGGGGACTTGAACCCCCACGCCCATTAGTAGGGCACTAGCACCTCAAGCTAGCGCGTCTGCCATTCCGCCACTCGGACCTAAGACCAGTTAATTGGCAGCTAAGGCTATCGGATCGGTCCGCCCGCACCCAAACCTGCCCGGCGCGTGCGTCGTGGTGGCGACGTCGACCCACGAGGCGCGCGGTCGTGCCGACGTAAATGGTAGGAAAGGTGACTGTGACAGTGCCCGCCGAGATTCCCATCGATGACGTCGTCGACGTTGTCAGCAGGTTGATCCGGTTCGACACGACCAACACCGGCGAGCTGGAAACCACCAAGGGCGAGGCCGAATGTGCCCGCTGGGTGGCCGCACAGCTGGAGGAGGTCGGCTACCAGGTCGAGTATGTGGAGTCCGGCGCGCCCGGCCGGGGCAATGTTTTCGCCCGCCTCAAAGGCGCGGACAACTCGCGCGGCGCGCTACTGATCCACGGGCATCTCGACGTGGTGCCGGCCGAGCCGGCCGAGTGGAGCGTGCACCCGTTCTCCGGCGCGGTCGAGGACGGCTATGTCTGGGGCCGTGGCGCGGTCGACATGAAGGACATGGTCGGCATGATGATCGTCACGGCCCGGCAGTTCCGGCGGGCCGGCATCGTGCCGCCGCGCGATCTGGTGTTCGCGTTTCTGGCTGACGAAGAGAACGGCGGCAAGTACGGATCGCACTGGCTGGTGGACAACCGGCCCGATCTATTCGAGGGCATCACCGAGGCGGTCGGGGAGGTCGGCGGCTTCTCGCTGACGGTGCCGCGCCGCGATGGCGGCGAGCGGCGGCTCTATCTGATCGAGACCGCGGAGAAGAGCATGCACTGGATGCGGCTGACCGCGCGCGGCCGCCCGGGGCACGGCTCGATGGTCCATGACCACAATGCCGTCACCGCGCTCGCCGAAGCGGTGGCGCGGCTGGGTCGCCACCGATTCCCACTGGTGCCGACCGACAGCGTTGTGCAGTTCCTGACCGCCGTCGCGGAAGAAACCGGATTCACCTTCGACACTGAATCGGCGGACTTGGACGGGGCGGTCGAGAAACTGGGGCCGGTCGCCCGCATTGTGAAGGCCACATTGCGCGACACCGCCAATCCCACGATGCTCAAGGCCGGCTACAAGACCAATGTGGTGCCGGCAACCGCCGAAGCACAGATCGACTGCCGGGTGCTGCCCGGGCGGCTGGCGGCGTTCGAGGCCGAGGTCGACGAGCTGATCGGCCCCGACGTCACCCGCGAATGGATCAGCAGCCTGCCGTCGTATCAGACGACTTTCGATGGTGAACTGGTCGACGTGATGAACGCTGCGCTGCTTGCCGTCGATCCCGACGCCCGGACCGTGCCGTTCATGCTTTCCGGTGGAACTGACGCAAAAGCGTTCGCACGCTTAGGTATTCGCTGCTTCGGGTTTACGCCATTGCGGCTGCCACCGGAACTGGATTTCGCATCGTTGTTCCACGGCATCGATGAACGGGTACCCGTCGACGCGCTGAGGTTCGGCACCGAGGTACTGGCACACTTCCTGACGCACTGCTAGCCGATTACACGAGAGGGGACCGACCATGACCGCACAACCCGACCCTTACGCTGCGCTGCCCAAGCTGCCGTCGTTTCATCTGGAGTCTGCGTCGATCACCGACGGACAGCCGCTGTCGAAGCCGCAAGTCAGCGGGATCATGGGCGCCGGTGGTGAGGACGTCAGCCCGCAACTGTCGTGGTCGGGATTTCCTGATGGCACACGCAGTTTCGCGGTGACCGTCTACGACCCGGATGCACCGACACTGTCCGGTTTCTGGCACTGGGCGGTGGCCAATCTGCCCACGTCGGTCACCGAGTTGGCCGCCGGTGTCGGTGACGGGAGCAACCTGCCGGGCGACGCTTTGACGCTCGTCAACGACGCGGGTGCGCGGCGCTACATCGGAGCGGCACCGCCCCCGGGGCACGGGCCGCACCGCTACTACGTCGCGGTGCACGCGGTCGATGTCGACAAGCTCGATCTGCCCGAGGACGCCAGCCCGGCATTCCTGGGCTTCAACCTCTTTCAGCATGCGATCGCGCGAGCTGTGATCCACGCGACCTACGAGCAACGGTAGGACCGCTAGCGGGACGCCGATCCGACGGCGTCGCTCAACGAGGCGAAGCCGCCGGCGCGCAGCCGTTGGGCGAGGCCGTCGTGAATGTGCTTGGCCCACAAGCCTCCGCCGTAAATGAAGCCGGTGTAGCCCTGCAGCAACGAGGCTCCCGCGGTGATCCGGTCCCAGGCGTCGTCGACGGTCTCGATGCCACCGACGCTGATCAGTGCCAGCCGGTCGCCGACCCGGCCGTAGAGCCGCCGTAACACCTCGCCGGCCCGCCGGGTCAGTGGCGGTCCGGAGATGCCGCCGCTACCCAGCTGGTCGACGGCCGGCGTGCGCAGCCCTTCGCGTGACACCGTGGTGTTGGTGGCGACGATGCCGGCCAGACCGAGTTCGACTGCCAGATCGGCGATGTCGTCGATCTCGGTGTCGGCAAGGTCGGGGGCGATCTTGACCAGAACCGGTGTCGAGGTCTCCGCCCGAACGGCGACCAGGATCCCGCGCAGCGCCTCGACCGTTTGCAGATCCCGAAGTCCGGGAGTGTTCGGCGAGCTGACGTTGACCACCAGGTACGCGGCTTTGCGCCCGACCAGTCGGGCGCTGGCCCGGTAGTCGTCGGCGGCGTCTTCGGGTGCGGTGACTTTCGTCTTGCCGATGTTGACCCCGATCGGAACCTCGGCGCGGTGATGGGCCAGCCGGACGGCCAGTGCAGCGGCGCCGTGATTGTTGAAGCCCATCCGGTTGAGCAGAGCCCGGTCGGCGGGCAGTCGGAACAGCCGCGGGGCCGGATTGCCCGGTTGCGCCTGTGCGGTGACGGTGCCGACCTCAGCGTAGCCGAAACCCAGTGCACCCCAAGCGTTTAGCCCGGTGCCGTCTTTGTCGAAGCCGGCGGCCAGACCCAGCGGGCCGGGGAAGTGCACCCCGAATACCACGCTGGCCAGCACCGGGTCGATCGGCGCGAGTCGACGGCTCAATTGGCGCCGGACCGGGGCGACGGCTGTGGCACCGCGCAGCCCGGCGAACACCAGTGTGTGGATGCGCTCGGCGGGCACCAGGAAAAGCAACCGGCGCAGCGCTGCATACATCGCGGGACTTTCGTCGCGCGCCGATTCCGCCGTCACAGGTCCGGCTGATCCAGTCGGGTGCTGTCGGTGCGTTCTGAGCGAAACTTCTTGCGGCGCAGCAATACTCGCCTGCTTCCGTCGGTGTAGAGCCGCACCCGGGTCAACTCCCAGCCGCGATACTCCGCTTCGATGGACAATCGGGTCGAGGCGCTGAGCCTGGTTACCTCGGGCGGCAGACGCAACGGCGCCCATTCGTACTCGTCGGACAATTCGGTGTCCCAGCCCGCCGGCATCCGGCCGTGCCGTGCCGCCGTCAACGTGGGCCCGTCGCCGCGTGTTCGATCACCTGGACACCCTCGCCGGCACCGGACACGACATACAACGTGTCCGCGGAATCGTCGAAAGCCAGCGTGTTGGGTTGCCGCACCGTTGGGTACCGTACCTTTTCCAGTGGTATTCCGGTCGATAGATCGTAACCAATCACGATATTCGCCGACGTCTGCGAAACCCAGGCCAGCCCGCGGGATCCGGCCACGCCATACGGCGAATCCGCCACCGGATAGGCCTGTCGGAGGATCAGCGGCTCGACCCCGAACACCAACAGTTCGCCCCCCCGGGTGTCGGTCACCAGCAATCGGCCCGCCGGATCGGCCACCATTGTGGTGGCGCCCTGGCCGGCGCGCAAAGACTGTTCGATTCGGCCGTCGGCGTTGACTGTTGTGATCGACGTCTGCCCGCGGTCCAGGACGGCGATGGTATTGTGTTGCGCCGCAAGCGAATCAACGTGTGCGTGGACGCTCACCCGGCCGCCTTCGGTCGCGCCCGGTTTCAGCGTGAACAACATGCCCTCGGTGGTCCCGAGCACCAGCGTGCCGTCCGAGCGGAGGGCGATCGCGCTGAAATCGAGGCTGTCGGTGTCGCGGACGCGTATCCGAGTGGCCCGCCCGGCCGACAGATCGACCACGAAGTAGCCGCCGCGCGCCGACATATAGACAGTGCCGTTCCCGTCGCCCGCCAGCGCGCTCGCCGGGCCAGGTAGATCAACAACCCGCTGCGATGTTTGCTGGGGCCCCAGCAGTATGAGCCTCGCCGGTGCCGCGGAGTTAGGCCCGGGAGCAATGATCACCAGCTGCGCGCTGTGGCTGTCGAATATCGCGGATTGCGGCCGGCCGTCCACCGCTCGAACCACACCGGCCGGAGCCTGCGACAGCGGTGGAGATTCGGCTGCCTGCGCCGGCGCGATCGCGGGTGGCGTTGCGTCCAGCGCCTTACCCGAACACCCAGCTGCAACGAGCAGGGAAAGTAGCAGGCCAATGGCCTGAAGGCGGGGCAAATATTTAAGGTGTTTGGTGTATCCGGGCACAGGGTAACTTTCAAGTACTCAGGGGGCCTAGCCGGTATAGAAAGGGTGGTCCGATTGGGGTTCGATCCTAGGGAACATTGTCGGGTAATGCTCCGGTCTGCCGGGGTTGCCCCGACTTGGCGGCGAGGTATGGTCGGCCTATGAGCGTTGCCGGATACGGCCAATTCTCAGATGGCGAGTTTGCTATCGAAGACATGTGGCTCGGCGTCTTCTCCACCAAAATCTTGGCAAGCGGTTTTGGTCAGGTCGGTGACGGACGAAGTTTCGCATTTCGCATTGAAGGCCAGAAGTTGCTGGTCGAGGTCTATCGGCCCCGGCTTAAAGGACTGGTTCCGCAGCCCGAAGACGTAGTCGCCACGGCGAAGCGCAACGTCGTCGATGTCGACATCACCGACGAGCGTAGCCTGGGCGCGGCAGTGCGCGACGCGGTAGCCCTCGCCGAAGCCGCCAGATAATCCGACCGCAGGGCTGTTCGGTATCGCCGCTATCTACACCCGGTACGGTCGTCGTCGTGAATGCGGTGCCGGCGATGTCGTGGTGGCAGGTTGTCGTCCTGGCCGTCGTGCAGGGTTTGACCGAGTTCCTGCCGGTGTCCTCGTCGGGCCATTTGGCGATCGTGTCGCGGGTGTTCTTCGCCACCGACGCTGGCGCGTCGTTCACGGCCGTAACGCAATTGGGCACCGAGCTCGCGGTGCTGGTCTACTTCGCTCGCGATATCATCCGGATCCTCAAGGCATGGTTCATCGGGCTGCGGGTCGCCGCGCACCGGACCGCCGACTACCGGCTGGGCTGGTACGTCATCATTGGGACCATCCCGATCTGCGTGCTCGGCCTGCTCTTCAAGGAAGAGATCCGTTCCGGAGTCCGCAATCTCTGGGTGATCGCGACGGCTCTGGTGGTGTTCTCGGCGGTCATCGCCCTGGCCGAACGCATTGGGCGGCAAAGCCGCGACGTCGAGCAACTCATCTGGCGCGATGCTCTCGTCGTCGGCATCGCCCAGACACTGGCGCTGGTGCCCGGAGTGTCCCGGTCGGGCGCCACGATCAGCGCCGGCCTGTTCGTCGGTCTCGAGCGTGAGTTGGCCGCCCGGTTCGGCTTCCTGCTGGCTATTCCGGCGGTCTTCGCGTCCGGATTGTTCTCGTTGCCGGACGCTTTTCATCCGGTGTCGGAGGGGATGAGCGCGACGGGCCCGCAGCTGCTGGTGGCCACCGTGATCGCGTTCTCCGTCGGCCTGGCCGCGGTGGCGTGGTTTCTGCGGTTTCTGGTGCGGCACAGCATGTATTGGTTCGTCGGCTATCGGGTCATGGCCGGCGCAGTCGTGCTGATCCTGTTGGCAACCGGGGTGGTGAGCGCGACGTGACCGCCGGCGTCGATCAACAGGGCAGTGCGATCTGCGACGGCGGGGAGGAGCGGCGCATATGACCGTGATTCTGTTGCGCCACGGCCGGTCCACTTCCAACACGGCGCACGTGTTGGCGGGCCGTACCGACGGCGTCGAACTCGACGACAAGGGCCGCGCGCAAGCCGCGGAACTGGTCGGTCGGATCGGCGATCTGCCCATCAAGGCGGTGGTGTGCTCGCCGTTGTTGCGCTGTCGAAGCACCGTTGAGCCGCTTGCTGCCGCACTGGGTATCGAGCCGGTCGTCGACGAGCGGCTGTCCGAGGTCGACTACGGCGAATGGACCGGACGCAAACTCGGTGATCTGGTCAAGGAGCCGCTGTGGTCCGTCGTTCAGGCCCACCCCAGCGCGGCAGTGTTTCCCGGCGGCGAGGGCCTGGCCGAGGTGCAGAGACGTGCCGTCGCCGCGGTCCGCGACCACGACGCGCGGCTGGCCGAGGAGCACGGTGGCGACGCGCTGTGGCTGGCTTGCACTCACGGCGATGTCATCAAGGCGGTTCTCGCCGACGCGCTGGGCTTGCATCTCGATGGCTTTCAGCGCATTTCCGCCGACCCCGCCTCGGTCAGTGTGATCCGTTACACGAAGCTGCGCCCGTTCGTGCTGCACGCCAACCACACCGGGGAGCGGCTGACGTCAGCGTTGAAGGCGGCTTCGCCGTCGGAAGCGGACACGCCCGCCGACGATGCTGTGATTGGCGGCTCCACCGAGTGAGTCGTCGTCCGAGCGCGTCGCGCGCAGGATTTACGACTCGGCTGCAACTGCCGGTATTTTGGAATTGCCATGTCTCGTGCGATCCACGTCTTCCGCTCACCCGACCGATTCGTCGCCGGGACCGTTGGGCAGCCCGGAAACCGCACCTTCTACCTGCAGGCCGTGCACGAGGCCCGAGTGGTGTCGGTGGTGCTGGAAAAGCAGCAAGTCGCGGTGCTCGCCGAGCGGATCGACGCGCTGCTGGTCGAGGTCAATCGGCGGTTCGGCACGCCGGTTCCGCCGGAAACCGGCCAGGTTGAAGACCTCAGCCCGTTGATCACTCCGGTCGATGCGGAATTTCGGGTCGGGACGATGGGGCTGGGCTGGGATTCCGAGGCGCAGACCGTGGTTGTCGAGTTGCTGGCCGTCAGCGAGACCGAGTTCGACGCGTCCGTGGTGCTCGACGACACCGACGAGGGTCCCGACGCCGTGCGGGTGTTCCTGACGCCGGAGTCGGCGCGCGAATTCGCCACCCGGTCCAACGCCGTGATTTCCGCCGGCCGACCGCCGTGTCCGCTGTGCGATGAACCGCTGGACTCCGAGGGCCACATCTGCGCACGGACGAACGGCTACCGGCGCAGCGCGCTGCTCGGGCCGGACGATGACGCAGAGGACTGACGATCACGAGGTCCTGCGCAGCGGCGAGCTGACGGTCCTCGGGCGCATTCGCTCGGCGAGCAATGCCACCTTTTTGTGTGAGGCGACGCTCGACGACCACACCGTGCACTGTGTGTACAAGCCGATCGCCGGCGAGCAGCCGCTGTGGGATTTTCCGGACGGCACATTAGCCGGCCGCGAACTCGGCGCGTATTTGGTGTCTGCCCGTTTGGGCTGGAACATCGTGCCCTACACCATCATTCGTCATGGGCCCGCCGGTCCGGGAATGCTGCAACTGTGGATAGACCAGCCCGGCGACACGCAGGATTCAGATCCCGGGCCCGAGCTGGATCTGGTTGACCTGGTTCCGGCCGACCGCTGTCCGCCCGGCTATCTTCCAGTGCTGCGCGCCTACGACTATGCCGGCGATCCGGTCGAGTTGGTACACGCCGACGATGTTCGGCTGTGGCGCATGGCGGTGTTCGACGTGCTGGTCAACAACGCCGACCGCAAGGGCGGTCACGTGCTGCGCAGTGTCAACGGCGACGTCTATGGCGTCGACCACGGAGTGTGCTTGAACGTCGAGGACAAGCTGCGCACGGTGTTGTGGGGGTGGGCCGGCAAGAAGATCGACGACAACATGTTGGAGAAGGTGTCCTGCTTGGTCGACGGGCTCGCCGACTCACTCGGGGATGAGCTGGCCGAGCACATCACCAGCGCCGAGGTCGCGGCACTGCGGCTGCGCGCCCGCGTACTCCTCGCGCACCCGGTCATGCCCGGCCCGGACCGGCATCGCCCGATTCCCTGGCCCGCGTTCTAAGCCCCGCGATGCCCCGGTCGTTTGCGCTTGCGATCGACGCCCCGGTCGGCGTCGACGAAATCCTGGCAGCGTTCGGCGACGAGCAGTACTGGCAGGCGAGGCTGGCCGCCTTCGACGGTGGCAAGGCGGCGCTGGGCGGGCTGGCCGTCGACGTCGACGGGACGGTCACCGCGGCCCTCACGGTCAGCCTGTTCGCCAACCGGCTGCCGAAAGTGGTCACCGCCTTGGCGCCCGGTGATCTGGAGATGGCCCGCACCGAAACGTGGCGCCCAACCGGTGACGGTCAGGGGCGCGGCACGATCGAGGTGGCGGTTCCCGGGGCCCCGGTGTCGGCGACCGGGAAGGTGACGTTGGTCTCGCGGTCCGGCGGTGCTCGGCTGGACTTCAGCACCACCGTGAAGGTGCATATCCCACTGGTGGGTGGCCAGGTCGAAAACTTCATCGTCAGCCGGCTCGGCGACGAGATAAGCGCGGTGCAGCGTTTCACTGATAGCTGGATCCTGGCGCACCGCTGACCCGCGTTGCGTGGTGGATGCGATCGCGCGCCGGGGCGCTTCAGTGATACTGGACCGGTGAACCCCGAGCCACTCAGCGATGCGGCGCTGGCCGCCGACCTTGCTGAAGCGGCGGGAAAGCTGTTGCTGACGGTGCGTGACCGGGTCGGTTTCAACCATCCTTGGCTGCTTGGCGATGAGGGCGACAGCCAGGCCAACGCGTTGCTGCTCAGGCGACTGCACGCCGAGCGACCGGGCGACGCGGTGCTCAGCGAGGAGGCCTACGACGACTTGAACCGATTGCGGGCCGATCGGGTCTGGATCGTCGACCCGTTGGACGGGACGCGCGAATTCTCTTGGGAGGGAAGGGAAGACTGGGCCGTCCACGTGGCACTGTGGCAGCGTCACGGCGGGCCCAACGGAGCGATCACCGACGCTGCGGTCTCTTTGCCGGCGATGGGCGAGCTCTATCGCAGTGACACTGTGAGTGCGCCCGCGACAACGCATTCCGGGCCGATTCGGATCACCGCAAGCTCCAACCGGCCGCCCGTCGTGCTGTACTACCTGGCCCGGCAGCTCGACGTGGAATTCGTCCGAATCGGTTCGGCCGGAGCCAAAGCGATGTCGGTGGTGCGGGGCGACGCCGACGCCTACATCCATGCCGGCGGGCAGTGGGAGTGGGATTCGGCCGCGCCGGCCGGAGTGATTCTGGCGGCAGGCATGCACGCCTCGCGGCTGGACGGCTCGGAGATGATCTACAACCGCCCCGACCCGTATCTGCCCGACTTCCTGATGTGTCGCGCCGAACTCGCGGATCTGTTGCTGGGTGCCATCCGGTTGGCGAGCTAGCTGTACTGACCACGGACGTTAGGTACGGCGTGGCGTGGTGACATGACGAAGACCTCCGAGTGAAGTGCGAGCTGTCTAGGAAAGCACTCACCACCGGAGGTCTTCGTGTCCCACCGTAATG
>NZ_JBAPMI010000332.1:0-2758 GCF_049278535.1 Mycobacterium sp.
GGCCGGGGGAGCGGCGCTGCCTGGCAGCGACATGCCCAACGCCTCGGCGGCGCTGGCCATGGTGTTGGCGGTGAACATGCCGCCGCACGCGCCCTCGCCGGGGCAGATGGCCCGCTCGATCGCGTCGACGTCCTCGCGCGGCATCAGGCCGCGGGCACAGGCGCCGACGGCCTCGAACGCATCGATGATCGTCACGTCGCGCTCGGTGCCGTCGGACAGCTTGACCCGGCCCGGCAGGATCGAGCCGGCGTAGAGGAAGACCGCGGCCAGGTCCAGGCGCGCCGCGGCCATCAGCATCCCGGGCAGCGACTTGTCGCAGCCGGCCAGCAGCACCGACCCGTCGAGTCGCTCAGCCTGGATGACGGTTTCCACGCTGTCGGCGATCACCTCGCGCGAGACCAGAGAGAAGTGCATGCCCTCATGGCCCATCGAGATGCCGTCGGACACCGAGATCGTGCCGAACTCAAGCGGATAGCCGCCGGCGGCGAACACGCCCTCCTTGACGGATTTGGCCAGCCGGTCCAGCGACAGGTTGCAGGGCGTGATCTCGTTCCACGACGAGGCAACCCCGATCTGGGGCTTGGCGAAGTCTTCGTCGTCCATCCCTACCGCGCGCAACATCCCACGTGAGGCGGCCTTTTCCAGGCCGTCGGTGACCTCGCGGCTGCGAGGCTTGATGTCGATGGGGTTCTTGCTGTCAGGCTTGGAGTGAGACACAGCTCAAGTATGCGTGTAGCGGCAGGTCGGCCAAAATCATTAAAATACCCCCACGGGGTATGGATGCCGATTTGGCGAAACGCCGATTCACCAGGCACACGTGGCGCAGATCGGGCCCGGCGGCGACAATGGTGTCAACACCGGCGCCGTCCCGATGGCCCCGAGCACGATCAGAAGAACACGATGTTGGAGGGGCAGATGGCACCCGCACACGGATACTCATCGCAGAAAGACAACTACGCCAAGCGGTTACGGCGTATCGAGGGTCAGGTGCGCGGTATCGCGAAGATGATCGAAGACGACAAGTACTGCATCGACGTCCTCACCCAGATCAGCGCCGCCAACAACGCACTGCGGTCGGTTGCGCTCAACCTTCTCGACGAACACCTCGGACACTGCGTCACCCGCGCGGTCTCGGAAGGCGGTTCCGAGGCGGACGAGAAGCTGGCCGAAGCCTCGGCGGCCATCGCGCGACTCGTGCGTTCCTGATCGTTAACGCCACGCATGCAATGCGTGGTTGAGTGGTGGCCGTGGGGCCAGCCCGTGTCGCCAAGGGGCGAACCGCTGCAAGCGGGCCCTGGACTCCCCGAGTCGCCGTCCAGCTGGCCGTGCTGGCCGCCGCGGCCTTCACCTACGTCACCGCTGAGCTGCTTCCGGTCGGCGCGCTACCCGCGATCGCACGGGATCTGCACGTCAGCGTTCCGGTGGTCGGCACGCTGCTGGCCTGGTACGCCCTGGTGGCGGCGGTCACGACCATTCCCCTGGTCCGCTGGACCGCGCACTGGCCCCGACGCCGCGCGCTGCTGTTGTCCCTGGCCTGTTTGACCGTGTCTCAGCTCATCTCGGCGCTGGCACCCAACTTCGTGGTGCTGGCCGGCGGCCGGGCGCTTTCGGCGGTCACCCACGGGCTGATCCTGTCGGTCATTGCGCCGATCGCCACCCGGCTGGTTCCGGCCAGTCATTCCGGACGCGCGACGACGATGATCTACGTCGGTATCAGCCTGGCTGTGGTGGTCGGCAGCCCAGCGACGGCCGCGATCAGCCTGGCGTGGAACTGGCGCGTCGCCGTCGCGGCGGTGACCGGGCTGGCCGCCGTAGTGACAGTCGCGGCCTGGGTTGTGCTGCCGGTGATGACGCTGAGTGACGATCAGCTCGCGTCCGTCGGGCGCGGTGCCCGGCATCACCGCAATAGGCGGCTGGTGATCGTGAGCTTGCTCACCATGATCGCAGTCACCGGGCATTACATGTCGTACACCTTCTTCGCGGTGATCGTCCGGGACGTCGTAGGTATCCGCGGCCCGGATATTGCCTGGTTGCTGGCCACTTACGGGATCGCGGGCCTGCTGGCGATGCCGCTGGTCGCCCGACCGATGGACCATCGGCCCCGGGCCGCCGCCATCAGCTGCATGGCCGCCTTGTGGTTCACCTTCCTGATGCTGACCGCTCTGGCGTTGCACCGGCTGCCCCCGACGGCGACGGCTTTGATCGGGTTCTTCGCGATCGCGTTGTGGGGTGGCACGGCCAACGCGGTGTCGCCCATGCTGCAAGCCGCCGCGATGCGGGCCGGCGCCGACGACCCCGACGGCGCATCGGGGCTGTACATGGCCGCGTTTCAGATCGGCATCACGGCCGGATCGTTCGCCGGCGGGCTGTTCTACGAGCGCGGCATGCTGCCGATGCTCGCCGCCTCGGCGGCCTTGATCGGCCTCGGAGCCACCGGAATGATCGCCGAGCGCCGGCTCTTCGACGACCCCACCGCGGACCGACCGTAAACAGTGAAACCCCAGCTCAACGGTCTGATCGACACCCGTTTTCGCGCCGAGCGGCGACTGCTGAATTAATAGTCGGGCCCTCCGCTACGGCATACTGGCCTGAGACCGTGACTTGGAGGGATACAAATGTCGCGATGGACCAAGGGTCCTCTGGCCGCTGCGCTGAGCGCAGTGGGAGTGACCGCTGCGCTGATGTTGGGGAGCGGTGTGTCGCTCGCCGACCCGGAGCCGCCGCCCCCGCCTGCGCCCGCTCCCGAGGTGGCCGCCCC
>NZ_JBAPMI010000333.1:0-12272 GCF_049278535.1 Mycobacterium sp.
CAGCGTGGTCACGAAGAACAACGAGGCAAATACGCCGCCCACCACGGAAGCCTTCGGGAACCACGGCTTGACGGCCAGCAGTGCTGCAACAGTCAATTCTATTGATCCGTTCAATCGACCAAAGGCGTCGATGGAGATGATGTGGTACATCCAACTCATCAAGGGACTATTGGCCACCCAATGTGAAATACCATGGGATTCATAGGAAGTGAACTTCATGGCGCCGAACCAGGCCAGGACTATGACCAGACCATACCGTGCGACCAGAGGCGCGATGGCGGTCGTTCGAAACTTTCTTGGCCCATCAGTCATGATGGCGGTGGCCTCATTCTGCGACATGCTGTCTCCGTTCTGCGGGTGTCCTTTCACCGCATGGTCACTGCCGGACTCTTACTGCCTTCGTTGGCGGCGCGGCCGGTCGAGACGGTGATTTATGCGGTTTGCGGTCGCGGGTAAAATCAGCGACCACTATCTCTGCGCATGGGGTGAGTTGTCCTCATCCGGATGCGCAATTCACCCGGGTGAGGCGCCGACACAGAAGCGCAGCTGACGCGCTCCATGCGACCCGGCCGGTAGCTGGCGGTGGGTCACGCGGATCTACGCGGTCTGGGGCATCCCAACCTCGACGACACGATGCGCGGCACCTGCAAGGTGCGAGTGGTGGCGGTCGTGTATCGCGGCGATCACGGTGGCGTAGGGCAGCTCTTGTCGTATCAGGCCAAGCATTCGTTGTGCGGTAGACGCGTCGAGACCCTCGGTCGGTTCGTCGAGCAGCAGCAGGCGGGGCCGGGCCACCAGGGCACGTAACACCGCGAGGCGGCGCACCTCGCCGCCGGACATGGCGCGACCACCGTGACCTACCGCGGTGACGGGCGTGATTTCGCCGAGACCCGCGTCATCCAGCAGTCGGCGCATCTCGGCGTCGTCCAGGTCGGTGTCGCCGAGTCTGAGGTTTTCTGCGACGGTTCCGCAGAACAGCGGCTCATCGGCTGCGACCAGGACGACCGCGCGGTCAGGAAGCTCGCGTGATGGCCGGCGGTCGAGCAAGACGTCGTCAGTACGGTCCGAGATACGTTGGAGCAGAGTACTTTTCCCTGACCCGGAACGACCTTGCACGATAACGGTCTCGCCCGGTTGCGCCGATATGCCGGTGGCGGGCATCTCGACGCGCACCCCCGCCGTCACGGCGTCAGAAGGTGGCGGTAGGTGGTCCGCCGTTGCTGGTGCGACCCGCGCGAGTCTGGTTGCCGCAGTGGCCGATTCGTCCAGTTGCCGCAGCTGATGGTGCACGTCTGCGAAAAGATCCACGGTGGCGATGGTCATTAGCAGTATAAGCGTGGCTCTCGGCAGCGAAATTCCTGGTGTCATGAGCACAGAAGCCATGACGCCGAGTATCGTCACCGCCTGGACCACCGAGATGGCTGCCGCAGCGCACCGGTCGAAACGATCAGCGGCGCCGCGCTTTACGGCCGCAGACGCGATCCAGCCAGCCACCGTGCTGCGCACTTCGGCAATGGCGCCGAGCGAAACGAGTTCGTTGGCCGCTGCCGTTGCCGCTATCAGCTGTGCTCGCGCCGCGCCGCGACTGCGGGCAACGTCGGCGGCGAGGCGGCGTTGCCGCCGGCTGGCAACTGTCTCCGTGGCGACGATCGCCGCAGTTCCCGCCGCGAGGAGGGCCGCAGTGAACGGGTTGATCGCCGCAAGGACGGTCGTGCTGACGACCACCGCCACCGCGTTCGCGGCAAGCGGCAGCACTGCGCCGGGCAGTGCTTCGACCACCGCGTCGCTGTCGGCCATTGCGCGGTCAAGTAGCTCGCCGGATGCGAACCGCCGCTGCGCGGCGACAGGGAGCGCCGCAAGGTCGACGAACAGTTTGCGGCGCAGCCGAATCAGCCACTCCAGACTGATCGCGTGAGCGCTGAGCCGTTCGCCGTAGCGGGCCAGGATCCGGGTGAGCGCAAATGTTCGCACAGCGCCGCTGGGTGCATAGATCGAGAACGCAGTGGCCGAACCGGCGATCGCGCAGCTCGCAATCAATCCGCCCGACAGCGCGAGCAAGCCCACTGTCGCGCCGGCAGCGAGCACCGACAGTATCGCCGTCGCCGCGACGCGAGCGACGGTTCTACCGCGAAGCAGGCCCAGGTAGCCCCACAGCGCTGTCATGATGGCATCGATTGACACGCTCGGGTCGGCAGCAAGTCCGCATCGACGATCTCCCATTGCTGATCGGCGATCGCGGCGACCGCAGGCGAATGAGTGGCGATCAACACCGTGCGACCGCGGACCGCCTCGGCCAACGTGTCGACCAGTGCCGCTTCACTTTCGGCGTCCAAGTGCGCGGTCGGTTCGTCCAGCAACCACAGGCCCCCGTCGCGCAGCAAGGCGCGTGCTATGGCCACCCGCTGCGCCTCGCCGGTCGATACCCCCCAGCCGCGTTCGCCGATCGGCGCATCCAATCCGGTTGGTAGCCGGGCGAGTAACGTGCCCAGCCCGGCCCGCTCGGAAGCATCCCGCAACGCCGCCGGAGAGGCGTCGGCGTTGCCGAGCCGCAGATTGTCGGCCAGCGTCCCGGGTAGGATCACGGTTTGCTGCCCGATCCAGCTCGCCGCTCCGGGCAGCGGGCACCGCCCGTCTATTTGCACCAGTCCGGATGCGGGCTGGATCAGCCCGGCCACCACGGCGAGCAATGTGGATTTACCGGCACCGGACCGGCCCCGCACCACCACGATGGTCCCCGCCGGGATCGCCGCGTCCACGGAATCCAAAACGGGCGCAGCCCCATATCGCACACAGATGCCAGCCAACGTCACTCGGGGCGCCTGACGAATCACGTTCGCTGTCGTGGACATTCTCGGCGCGTTCAACTCACCCAGTGCGGCGACCGCGGCGACGGCTTGTTCCCGCGCATGGTAGGCGGAGCCGAGGTCCCGTAGCGGGGCGAAATAGGCTGGCGCCAGCATCAACACGAACAGGGCCCGTCCGAAAGTCAAAGCGCCGGAGCCGGGAATGTGGACATATCCGAGCAGGGTGAAGCCGCAATAGATCGCGGTGATCGCGACGCCGAGGGTGATCACCAGGTCGAGCACCGCGCCGGCCACCAGTGCGCGACGCAGCACAGTCATGGTCGCCTTATTGAGGTCGCGGCCGGCTTTGGTGATCGACTTTTGTTCCGCGGGTATGGCGCCCAGCGTGCTCAGCGTGGGCAGACCACGAAAACGGTCCAATAGTCGCGCGGACAAGACTCTGGTGGTGGCCAGTTGGCGAGCCGCCGCATCGTGGGTGGCCAGCCCGACCATCCGCACGTTGACGGGGATGATCGGCGTTGCGGCGACTAGCAGCACCGCCACCGGCCAATGCGCGACCGCGGTGGCGATCAAGATGATCGCACAGCACCATGGTGCGGCGCGACGTGCCGGCGTGAAATGGACGTGGTGCTCACCGATCTGGCTGGCCAACTCGACCGCTCGGTGCGCCGGCGCTGTCGGGTCCGAGACGCTGGCACCGAGATCTCGGTCGAGGACTGCGTTGGCGACCACTGCAGTGACGGCCGCACCACCGGTGTCGGCGTGACGGCGCGCCCAGGTGTCGCATGCGACGCGGGCGATCGCGACGCCGATAAAAAGCACCGCGCCAACCCATAAGCCGTCCCGTCCCTTGCCGCGGTATGCCGCAGCGACGACGGCGACAAAAGTTGCCCATTGTGGCACCAAGAGTGCCGACGTCACAGCTTTGGCGAAGGCGGCCCGGTGAAAGTCGGCGCGGCCTGGCGCACCTAGTTGGTGCAGCCGAATGTGTTGGGCCTGGCGGATTTCGGCCGCGGCTTCGTTATGCGGCATCGGCGTGTCGCAACTCGTCGCGCAACCACACCACGGCTCCGCCAATGACGATCAACACCAGCGCGACGAGGGTTATGACTTCGCCGGTTGGCGTTTTGCTGAAGATCCCGACGCTGACCGCGGCGATCAGCGTCCCGACAACGATCCACATTAGGTTTGCCGCCCAGCGCAGCGTTCTCGGTCTCTGCGTGGGATGCGGTCGGGGCTGAGCCGGGTTGTAGGCGGCCGTCGAGGCGACGGGGCCCGATCCGGCCAGGGCCGCATTGGCCGACGCTTCGCGGTACTTCCCTCGGAAGACCCGATGCGCATACCAGTTGAAAAACAGCAGCACCGGAAGACTGAGGATCGTCCCGATCATCAAAATGTACAGTGTGCCTGCTGGCGCCTTGGCTTGATCCACGGTAAGGCCGGGCGGCAGAGCAGTCGGGTAGTACAGCAATGCCAGTGCCATCAGCCCGAACGCTTCGGCTGCGACGATCCCGATCATCGGACGCTTGTCAGGGCGACGGCCGAACGCCCACAGCGACGAGGCGAGACCTGCCATCGCCGCGACCGCGGCGATAACCGCGAGCACGGTCGCCGCCCTACTCGCCGTACCGATGCGCACCGGTGTCAATGGCCTTAACAGCGTCGCGCAAGCGAGCGCGAGAACAACGGTGGCCAGGGTAAGCAGACGGCCCAACGACGCAGCCCGTGCCCGCAAAGCGCCGGTGGTCTTCAGCTGGACGTACGCGGCGCCGGCGGCGCCGTACATCACGACCGTGGTGACACCCGTCAGAAAGGCGTAGCTGGTCATGAAATCGAAAGTGCCGCCTGAGAATTGGCCATTGGTGACGGCGATCCCGCTAAGGATCCCGCCGATCGTTACACCTTGTGCGAACGCCGCAACCAGCGATCCCACGGCGAACGCCAAGCCCCACCCTCGGGGTACGCCGACGGTGCTGGACACCCTCTCGATTGCCGCGCCGCGGAACACCAGCGCCAGCAGCATCACCACGATCGGCACATACAGCGCGGGCAGTGCGACGCCATAGGCGGTCGGAAGGCCCGCGAAAAGTGTTACCCCGAGCAGGATCAGCCACGTCTCGTTGCCATCCCATGCGGTTGCGACCATCTCGATCAGCTGACGGCGGGTCTTGACGTCCCGTTCGGTGAGAGTCAGCATCCCGACGCCGAGGTCGTATCCATCCAGCACCACGTACATGCCAAGGCAGATCACGACCACCACGCAAAACCAAATCGTCGCGGCCATCACGCCCCCCAGCGGCAATATCGCCGGCGATGGGCGCTGAATCTGGTGGGCCGATCTCCAGATCGCTCGGGTCGGGACCTCGCCGCACGGTCCGCACCACATAGGCGATCCAGGTGCCGAACAGCGCCAGATACAGGATCAGGAAAGTGAAGAACGAGGCGACGACGGTGGGTGATGCGATAAGGGAGACGCCCTGATCGGTGCGCAGCATCCCGTACACGAGGTAGGGCTGGCGTCCCGTTTCGGCCGTCACCCAGCCACCGATGATCGCAACGACACCCAGCGGTGTCAGCCACAGCATCAACCGGTGAAACCAGCGTGCCATGAACAGCCGGCCTCGCAGTCGCAGTACGACGCTGGTGACCGCGGCGAACAGCATGACCGTGGCGGCGTAGAACATCGCCCGGAATCCCCAGAACACCGACCAGCTATTGGGCTGTCGATCCCGGGGAATCTGGTGTTGGCCGGGCAACGGTGTGTGGCCAGACAGGTCGCCGCGGATCACGCTGCCGATCTTGGGGACGCTGATCTGCACCCGGTTGCGCTGATGCGGTTGGTCAGGAATCACCAGCAGGTTGTAGCCGGTGTCGGTCGAGTCCCAATCGCCCTCGAACGCTGCGAACTTCGGCAACTGGTAGTCGGCATCCATGAAGCTGACTTTGTCGCCGTAGAAGACCTGGACAGGGATTAGCAGCGCAAGAACTCCCAGCGCGATCGAAAACGTGCGCCGAGCGAACTGGTCATGCTGCTTGCAGATGAGGTAATACGCCGCGATCCCGCCAACAAACAGGGCGGCCGAGATGATCACGGCCAACAGCATGTGCGGAAAGCGGAGTGAGAACGACGGGTTGAAAATGATCTTCCACCAGTTCTCGGGCACGAACCGACCGTGATCCATGCGATAACCGGCCGGGGTCTGCATCCAGGAATTGGCGGCCAGGATCCACAGGGTCGACAACACCGTGCCCAGGGCAACCATGAAGGACGACACCAACATCGTCCGCGGTTTGACTCGCCCGTCGCCATAAAGCATCACGCCGATGAACGCGGCTTCGACGAAGAACGCGCTCACAACCTCCATCCCGATGATCGGCCCCAAGATGGGTCCCGTGGCGCTGGCGAAACGCCCCCAGTTCAAACCCAATTCGAAGGTGATCACTGTTCCGCTGACCACCCCCAACCCAAACCCGACTGCGAATATGCGCTTCCAGAACCGAAAGATCTGCAGATAGATGGCTTGGCCGGTGCGAAGGTGCAAACCATAAACGACCGTCAAGAACACCGACAAGCCGACCGTGATGGCAGGGAACGTCATGTGGAAGACGATCGTGATGACGAACTGCCATCGGCACACATCTAGCAGGGTTGGCGACACCGTTTCCACCACCTTGGGTCGATTTCTGGCACCGCAAACACCTTTCGTAAGCGTTGCCGCCGATCGGATGTCGGCGACGCAAAATCTGTTCACGGTGGCCCGGCCGCGGTGTCAGGAAATCCGGCAGCCAACGCTGCCCACCGGGCGACGTCGCCCTTGCCTTCGTGAGCAGGGTTATGAGGCTGCCCCCGTGTGGGGTGAATCGTCATCACCCCAACTGTCTGTTCGCCCGGGTGATTAATGCGAGGCGTTCTCACACGCGACGATTCGTGACCGGCCACATCGGGCGGGGTACCGGAAGGCGAATTACAACAGGCCGAGTTCTCGCGCCCGGCTGACCGCCGCGCCGCGGTGCTCGACGCGGAGCTTGCGGTAAATGGCGCGCTGGTGGGTCTTCACGGTATTGAGCGAGACATAAAGCCGCGCACCGATCTCACGTCGCGATAACCGGGTGGCGAGGAGGCGAAGAACCTCAAGCTCCTTGGGGGTCAGCTCCTCACCGACCACGCACCCGTCGTTGCGCGAAGTCAACGCGACGGCCGCGCTCGGCTCGGCCGAAGCGAGCAGCGTCGAGGCGATGCCAGTGTCCGGGCAACTGCGTACCAGGGTGCCGACCTCTTCGAGGATGGCCTTTGCGGTCTGGTGGTCGCCGAGATGCTCGAGGACCTCTGCCCTGACCACCAGCGTCTTGGCGATCTCGAGGATTGCTCCACCTTGGCGGGCCGACATTACGGCCATGTCGGCGGCAGCCACCGCTGCAGCCGCGTCACCACGCATGGCGAGGACCTCGGCCGCGGCAAGCGACACCATCACGTCCACGAAGTGTTCCCCATCAGCCAGGTCCCGGGAACTGCCGGAAGCCCGGCGGATCTGAAGTTCGGCGTCTGCGAGCTGACTATATTCGGCTGAAATCAGCGCCAGATAGCCCAACGCGTAGATGCGGGCCCGACGATCGCCCACCTTCTCGGCCAGCCCTACGGCCCGCCGGAAATCGTCTTGCGCCTCGTCGGCGCTGCCCGAAAAGTAGAGCGCGGACCCATAGATGCAGTAAGCAGCGCACAAGGCGTGGGGCGCGTCGCCGAGATCGAGGGTGATCGCCCGGCGAGCCGTCTCAAGCGCCGCGGCGATGTCAGCCGTCTTGAACGAGTGAACCGCGCGCAGCACGACGACTTGAGCGCTGATGCCGTCTCGGTCGGCCGCGGATCGTGTCTCGACTGCCTCGATCCACTCGGCGGCGTCATCGAGTTGACCAATGCTTAGGGCGATCCAGGCCCGGGCCACGCTCAGTCGCGGATCCTGTAGAACGGCCTCCTCGGGAAGGAGATCAAGCCAGCCCGAGACGGTCGATAGGCCGCCGCCGTTGAATTCGTTGACCCAGTCCGCGGCGATCAGATCCGCACTCCGCGCGATCTCACCGGCAGCGACCAGGTGGCGTACCGCCTCATCGATCAGGCCCTGGGTTTCGAACCAGGTCGCGGCTCGTCGGTGCAAATCGGCGACGAGATCGGGCTCGCTGCGACGCAGCTCGGTTCGCAGCAACTCTCCGAACAACTGGTGATAGCGATACCAATGACGCGACATGTCCAGTGGCACCACAAACAGGTTTTCACGCTCGATCTTCTCCAAGACCGAGGCCGAGCCAGACGTTTGCAGCACCGCATCGCACAGCGCACCGCTGAGTCGTCCCAAGACCGAGGTACGTAGCAAAAAGCCGTGCAGGTGCGGTGGCTGCCCGTCGAGCACCTCGGCCATCAAGTAGTCGACGATATGACGGTTATCGCCTGCGAACGTCCTGATGAACGCGGTGGTATCAGCGCGCCCGGCAAGCGAGAGAGCGGCAAGGTAGAGACCAGCAACCCACCCTTCGGTGCGTCGGTGCAAAAGGTGAATATCTGCATCAGGCAAGTCCAGCCCGAGCACCTTGTTAAGCAAATCGTGGGCTTCACTAGGCCCGAAACGTAAATCGTCGGTTCGCACCTCGGCAAGATCGCCGCTGGCCCTCAGCCGAGCCAACGGCAGCACAGGATCCGATCGGGTGGCCAACACCAGGTGAAGATTCGCCGGCAACCGGCTGATAAAGAATGCAAGCTGCTCATGAACCGCTCGACTTATCACCAGGTGGTAATCATCAAGAATGAGCACCATCGGGCTGGCGATCGTGTCCAGATCATTCAGCAGGGTAGGCAGAACAACCTGCGCTGGGTCGGCGCCCATCGCTAGGAGTTCGACCGCGCGAATTCCCACCCCGGGACTGACCTTCTGCAGCGCGGCGACCACGTACATCCAAAACCACACCGGGTCGTTGTCGGAGTGATCAAGCGACAGCCAGCCGAACCGCTGGTCCTCGCCGGCACCCAGGGCCCACTGCGCCAGCAATGTCGTCTTTCCCCAGCCCGCAGGCGCACTCAGTAGGGTCACCTTGCGGTGGCGGCCCGCCGACAATGCGTCTAGCAGGGCGGCCCGATGAACGAGCTGGGCCCCGATGGCCGGAACATGCAGCTTGGTGGCGAGCTGAACTGCTCGCGCAGCGGCGTCTCCGACGCCGTTGTCGCTACGTCCAGCTGAGCCGGTCACGTCCGAACTCCGCGAATCCGTTGAATCCAGCGGCCGAGCGCGAACACTCGGCGTTGCCGCGTCCCGGGTGGGCGCTGGCCTCTCGGCATCCCAGTTGTTCCCTGCAGGGTCGGGCGGGCTCGTTTTGCGCGGCGATCGCGGTGACCCCATTGAATCAGATGCGTTATCGGCGATTACCTCCGGCGCACGCTGGCGGTGCCCGTTTGGGCTGGGGGACCCGCGTCCCGCCGCCGACGCAATGATTTTCTCCTGAGTCGCGCTCACGCTGTGCCCGCTCACCGTATTTCTCCTCTTGTGCATTGATGTATTGGCTCCTGCGACTCATGACACCGCCGCGGGCAGAGAATTAGCGTCTCAACATGAGGTGAATGAGCGTCTCAAAGTGAGACGCCGTGGGGGCCCCTGCGGGCGGCCCGTCGTCGTCTTCGCGTGCTCATGGTCGTCGGTTCACCAACACGTACCCACCGACCCCGAACACCACCGCCGGCATCATCATCAACATTGCCAAAACTGCGCTCATCATCGGTTTCTCAATTCCTCTGTGCCGTTGCTCTCCGGTGCCGGTTCCTGGTTGAGCGGCGGCGGTCGCGGCGATCCAGAGCTCAATGACTACGTTGGCAGCGCGGGCACCGCATCACCATCGCCCAGCGGGTGATCTTTAGGGCCGGGTCGGTGTATACCTAGTGGCCTTGATATTTGACGGATTGCCACATGTGCGGGGAGAGGCGCAGTTGCTGCGCGACGGAGCGGTTGGTCACGTCCGGTGCGATGAGGTTGACGACCTTGAGCTCCGAATCGGTGAGGCTGTCCCAACCTTATTCGAGAGCGGAATGCATGGGCACGTCCGAATAACTGTTTGATGCAACAGGTTTGACATGGATCGGTCCGCAGCACGAATCATTCGATCGGTTCGCGACTGATCATGCAACGCGGTACCAGCCGACCACGATCAAGGTCGTCAGCAAGATCACGGCAAGTGACACGATCAGAACCATTGCCGGCCAAGAATTCTCGTTTAAGTAAAACATCACCGGCGAAAGGAACGGCGCGAATCCAGAGAGATCCACGGAGCCAGCGAGTGCGGTGATGCGACCGGTCGGCCGCGGCGGGCACGTCACGTTGAGTCCTCGCATGGTATTCGGCGGGCCGAGACGCGCTCACCGCAGCCCAGCCCGCCGAACAGTCAGACACCCGACGGACGCTCGGCTTCAATGGGGCGACAGCTTGCTCGACTGTGGCCGCCTTGCGCCCATTCCACGCCCACACAATCTCAGGATCGCGTAATCGCCTGCGAAGACTCCGAGTAAAGCGGAGGCTCTGCCTAGCCGGGTCATGACGCTCGCTCCTCAACTTCGACGGGGGACGCCTTAGATGCCGAATCGCAATGGTCGATGCGGAAGTCGCCGACTAGCGGCTTTTCTGACGCGGCGGACGCGCCTGGGTCATCAGCTGCGGAATGGCCATAGTCGACGACCCGGGCTACGGCGTCAGACTGTGCCAACCGACTCGCCTGGCCACCAGCCGCGAGGACCGAGCCGCCGGCGGCGATGGCGGAGCTGATGGCTGCGGTGACCACTTGCGGGACTTCATGCAAAAGCGTGTGCCCTGCGGTGGGCCGGTGGATGTGCGTCGCCCCGGGGATGCCGTCGGCCAGCTGGCGGGCGTGCCATCTCGGTGTGAGCTTGTCCGCTCCTCCACTGATGATGGTCGTCTTGGCCGTGATAGAGGTCAGGGTCTGAGAGCAGTCGTACTCTTTTAGACCGCGCAGGAACCCGACTTTGGTCGTCGACGGGGTGTCGTTGATGGCGGCCGCGGACATAGTGACCGACGATTTCGGGGCGGCTTCACCGTATCCGGTATATCTGGTCAGTGCCGCACACACCGGCCGGGCGAGGAATTGAACGACCTCATCGGTACCCGCGCGCGGCATGCGATGTACGAGGTGGTACAACACGCTTGTCGCGGGGGTGCTCAGCAGCCGGCCGAGGCCGTGCGAGCCGAGATTTCCCGCGGCGGTCCCGACAAGAACGAGGCTTTCCGGCTCAACGGGGCGTTTGCTGGCGGGGCGGCCAAGATAGGCCAAGGCCGTCATGCCGCCCATCGAGTGCCCTGCCAGGGTGAGCGGGCCCGTAACGCCAAGCTCGACCAGCAACTCGGCGAGATCGTCGGCGAGTCGGTCGATCCGGTAGGTGTGCATTGACGCATTGCCGGAGTCGCCGTGGCCACGGTGGTCGTAACTGATGATCCGGATGTTGTTGCCCCAGCGACGGATCAGCTGCGTCATCTGGATGTTCCAGGACTCTTTGTTCGAGCAAAAGCCGTGGAGAAGTACGACTGTGTGGCCAGCGGCGCGAGATCCCCACTCATGGACGGACAGCGGGACGCCATCGCTCGTGGTGACTATGGGGTTGCAGGCCGCCGATCGGCCTGTTCCGGGCATCAACCTACGGCTGCACCCCGTTGGCGACGTTTGTGAGGTCATCGCTTTGTTAGCAGACATGGCAGTATTTCGGGGGGGAGGATTTCAGCCAACCCGACTTTGAGGAGTTGCGCTCGTCGTCGTTAGCCGCTTGCTGTCCTCGTGCCGCAAAGTCGCGCGCTTTTTCGAGGTTGTCTGCAGCGCTGTGGATCTCGAGTGCGTGCTGCCACAGATTGCAGACGACGTGGAGAAGTAGCAGCAGGCACGTTCCAAAAACAAGCAGGTAGCCGACCATCGTCGATGTCCTCAGTTAGCCCGACTTGCCTGCGGATCGAGATGTGCAGCGCTGCTTGCTGGTTCGGCGAGCGAGCTGGCATGCACCGCATTCAACATTGTTCGCTCTTTCGCTTGTGTGCTTACCGGCTCGGTGTGTGGCCTAGCTGCGCATCGACCGTCGCTGGGGTGAGTACGTGATCAGTTGTCGACTACTACGGTCGTCGTGCGGGCAGCGAAAAAACATCGCCCTAGGGTTGATGTTTAGGGCCGGATAGGTCTAGTAATAGGCCGACGCAGGGGAACCCGTCGAGATGGAACCCACACAGCCGACGGTTCAGTGGGCAGCGTAAAACGATCCCATGGGTTGACGTTCAGGGTTGGATGGATGCCGTACTGGGCGGCCCCGGATCTGACATGTCGGTCAATCAGCGCCGCGCATCAGCTGGGCCAATTGGGCGCGGGAAGTAACGCCGAGCTTGGCAAATGCATTGTGGACGTGAGTCTTCACCGTGTGGGGGGAAAGGTGCAGCTGCGTGGCGG
>NZ_JBAPMI010000334.1:0-13138 GCF_049278535.1 Mycobacterium sp.
CGGCGGCAACGGCGGCGACGGCGGCGACGGCATTTTGGGTGCGGGCGGCCACGGCGGCTCCGGCGGCGATGCCTATGCGCCCGGAGCCGGAAATGGCCTCGGTGGCCTCGGCGGCTCCGGCGGTTCGGGCACTCCCCCGGGCCAGCCGGGCGTCAACGGCACACCGTAGAGAGTGGACATGGCTGCTCGCAGGCGGTGACGCGGGCTCGCAGCTGCGTGGCGGTTTAAGACATGCACGCAAGCGGCGCATGGGTCGGTGACACGCTATTTGGAACGAGAGACATTGCGGTGATTCCCGTCCCATGTCAGCAACCGATGTGACGATCACGCGGTCACCACCGCCACGGTGGCCGCGGCAGTCACGGCGAACGGGACACGCCCCAGAAACGGCGCACACGCAGCGAGGTGATGCGCTGTCGTGCAAGGAGTTTCGTGACTCGTGCATCAACACAATGCGAACTAGAGGGGTGCGACCCCATCGGTGGTAATGCCAGTGAGATCAACCCCGATGCTGACTTGTCCGCCCCGTCCGACCTCAAGCTTGTCACGATTGCGGCGGTAACCGATCGATGGCAATCCACGACTCCGCAACCACGAAGGCTTCCCTGAACTCCGGCCTTTAAGTAAGATACGACGTTCAAGAACGCGGCCGCTGGCTAACTGTTCCAACTTGGTAATCTTCGGCGCGAGATGGTGAATCTCCTGTTTATTATCTGTACGACGATCCCATCGTTAGCGACAACGCAGAAAATCCGAGTGAGGGTGCCATTAGTTGCTATAAGTATCCGACGGCCGCGATCGAGCTTTCGAATTTTATCATCAGAGAGAAAGCGCTCCGTCATATCTCAATTTCTTGGTCGCCGCAAATCAAGATCGAGCCGATCTTCGTTACCGGATAGCCGGCCAGCCAATGTCGAAGTTGGGGTTCCGGGCGGATGCGGGCCGTCATGCCGGCACATCTAAGCGCGTAAATTGGTGCTGTAGGTAACGCTCGACGCAGGCCGAACGCCGGACTTTACCGCTGGTGGTGATCGGAATCGAGCCCGGCGCCACCAGAACAAGATCCGAGATGCGCACTCGGTGCGACTTCGCTATTGCGGTGCTGACTTCGCGCTTGACGGCACGGAGCTTATCCAGCGCTTCCTCGTCACTGTGGCCCCGCTTCTTGAGTTCGATGATGGCGACAAGCTGCTCTGTGTATTCATCCGGCACACTTATCGCCACGACCCGGCCGCCGGTGATTTCCTGAATCGTCGCCTCGACATCGTCTGGATAATGATTGGATCCGTCGACGACCAACAGATCCTTGATGCGGCCTACGATGAACAATTCCCCATCGGAAAAGACGCCGAGGTCTCCGGTCCTGAGCCACGGATCTTCTGGTGTGCCGGGCGGGGGACTGACAAGTTTTGCACCGAACGTCCGCACGCTTTGTTGGGGGTTTCGCCAATAGCCCATTGCGACGTTATCCCCATGCACCCAGATTTCACCGATCTTTCCCATCGGATTCTGCATCCTGGTGACCGGGTCGACAATCTGCACTGTTGACGCCCGGGGCGCGCCGTAACTGACCAGCTCGGCGCCGCCATCCGCTTGACTGTCACAGCGCTTCGCCTCACCGGCGGACAAGTGCTGGTAGTCAAAGCGGACACTCCTCGGTGCGTGTCCTGGTCTTGCGCTGGCCACGTACAGGGTGGCTTCCGCGAGCCCGTATGACGGTCGAATGATCGTCTCACTGAGGTTGAAGCGGGCAAACCGGTCGGTGAAACGCTTCAGGGTTGCGGCGTTTACACGTTCGGCGCCAGTGATGATCGCCCGCACGTGCCCGAGATCAAGCCCGGCCATATCGTCATCCGATGTTCGCCGCACTGCCAATTCGAGACCAAAATTCGGTGCGCTAGAACCGGGTCCGCTGTATTTGCCCAACAATTGCATCCATCGGGCTGGCCGTTCCAGAAATGCTATCGGACTAAATAACACTGCAGTGTCTTGATTTATCATCGGCATGAGAATGCCTGTCATCAATCCCATGTCGTGATAGAACGGCAGCCACGACACCGAAGTTGAGGGAACCTGTTCTGAATCTGAATCCTCAAAGTAATCGGACCACATCTGCCCGCAGTTGGTGACGACATTCTTATGCGAGACGGTAACGCCAGTCGGCTGGCGAGTCGCCCCCGACGTGTACTGAAGATATGCCGTGTCCGGATGCGCATATCGAGTCGCATCGAACTCTCGCGGGGCGTCCAGGTCTAGTAAGTCCACCGCCACGACAACCGGTGCAGGTCGACCGGGCGCGGCTCGCTCAAGGGACGCATATCTTCTGACGTCGTCAATGATCGACGAGGTTGTAAGAATGACGGTCGGTAAGGAATCCCGCAATGCGGATGAAACTCGTTCGTCATGAATGCCCAACTGAGGCGCGGGAAGCGGAACTGCGATGAAGCCGGCCTGTAACGCCCCCAGAAAGGCAACAATGTATTCCAGCCCCTGAGGGGCCAGTATCGCCGCCCGATCACCGATCGATCCGCAGCTCCTGAGCTCCGCTGCCACGCTCACCGCTCGCCGGTGGGCCTGCGACCAGGTGAGGCCTTCAGCAAAGCCCGCCGGATCTACTTCATAGTCGATGAAGGTGTACGCCGCCCGATCGGGCAGCTGGGTGGCGACCTTCTGCAGCAGTGCGGGAAGCCACGACTCCGTCATCGCGAATCGCGTCGCGATGCCATCCGCCTGCTGTACTGCTTGCCCACCCGGTGCTAGTGCCGGTTGTGTCGCTAGCTGGACACCAGCGTGGAGTGACCCAGTGATCGCGTTTATCACCGCCCCTCCTTCGGGTCAATGGCATGGAGACTAGCGTTAGCCCAGTACCAGTGACGGCAAATCAGCAAAATATCGGACTGATGATAATTAACGCTGATGGTATTAAGACCATTTCACCGATATCAACGTTTTTGACGCCACGCCGGTTTGGCGCGGCGTATGGGCTGGATGCACCACGCTTGTCAGCGGCGGTTCAGCTCGCGACTCCTCAGGAGCCCAGGGCCGCCTTCCTTGATCAGCGGTAGAACCTGGAAGGGCTGATGCCACCCAGCTAGATCCTCCGCCATGGCACCACCCTGAAGCCCTACGCCCACCAGACGATTGCGGTTTACGGGGCGATGCTTCCCCAACCACAGTTGCGGTTCTTGTTGGCCGATGAGCCTGGGACCGGAAAGACGATCATGGCGGGCCTTTACATCCGCGAGATGCAACGGCTGGGCCTGCTGCGGCGAGCGATCATCGTGTGCCCCGCCAACCTGGCCACGAAGTGGGTCGACGACTTCGCACGGGTGCTGGGCGGTGACCTGAAACACATGACTTCAGAAACAACCGCCAGAACGCCGTCAACACCAACGAGCTGTGAGTCATCAGCCTCGAGCTCGCGGCCACCAACCCCGCCGTTCAAGACACCATCCGACCGGATAAGGCCGGCTGGGACTTGGTCGTGATCGATGAGGAGCACCGCCTGACACCCACGGCGGCTTGAGCGTATAGAGCACCGTGCGGATTTTGACGGCAGTCTTGACTTAGCTTGTGCGGCGGATACTTTTCGTGCCATAACCTACATATTGTTAGTGGAGCTAAGGGGACTCGAACCCCTACCTCAACCAGGGAAAATGCAGCCCTAACTGCAGTTTCATTCCGCCCCGTTCCGACTCAGTCCCGCTCGTTACCCGCGGTTTCGTTCTCGGGTCTTGACGGCGTCAAGAGCGGCTACCTACCCCTCCCGAACGTCGGCGGTCGTCACGAGCCTGCATACGAGACGCTCTTGCCCGGCACCGGTTGCGGGCTCAGCCGATTCGTCATCCGGGCCACCCACGAGCGTGAGGTTGGCGTGCCGTCCAGTCGGGGCTTGTCGATGACAGACGACCGACACGATGACCGCCGCCGCGCTTGCGCCGAGTGGCTGCAAAGGGGTCGGCCCGCGAGGACGCGTTGCCATCCAATCGCTATCAGGGACTAACCAAGCCAGCGCCTGAACTTCTGCGCCCGGGGCACCGTCTTCTTAGACATGAAGGGAGTGCAAAAGCGAATGCGTAACTCCGATCGAGCCTGGCTGGCGCTAGCTGCTGGGGTGGCAGCCTACGACTTTGCCGCCACCGATGAGGAGCAACTGACCAACGCAGCCCGCCGGTACTTCAAGTCTCAGCCAGTCGCCACCGCATCGATGATTCTGATGACCGGCCTGCATCTGATCGGCGGCATACCGCAATGGTGCGACCCGTTCGCGCTGTTGTTCGCCGCACATCGACGGCTACGGGCTGGCGCAGCCCTGGACGCACGATCGATGACATCCGTATTTCCCCACCGCGGCGCATGGTGATGTTCGGTCGAACCGGGCATATTCGCCGCATCGACGGATCCGTGATCCGGCTTGATTTCGAATGTGATCACTACATAGGAACCTTCTACGCGCCCGATATGCATATCAAAGCGCAGGCTATGGGCTCGCTCGCCAAAGTTCATTCAGTGATGTTGAGCTGGAGATGACCATGGCGCTAGCCGGTTTTGTTGCAACGCAAAGACTTATATGCAGCCTGAGCGGAATCGCCTTATCCCTTAGAGGGTTTGAGGGACTACCACCCCGCCGTGCACAGCGACGAGGACCCGAGGGGTTAAGTCACCGGCCCTGGAACCGCGGCTCCCGGTCTCGACGAACGCCAGGGCCGCATGATGGTCGGCCGTGAGGCCGGTATGCACGTGATGGGTTACCCTCGCGGTCCATGCACTCCTCGAGGCGGCCATGCACGGCCCGGTTGAGGTTCTCTATCCCGACAGCTTCGGCTTGCGTCGCGCTCAGACGTTCGGAGAAGTAGTACAGCTCCTTGGCTTTGGCCGGGCCGACCAGACGGCCGTGCGCCTGTCCGCGCATCCCTTGGCTGAGACTGCAAGTTACCGAAATCGTTGTCAGACATACGTATAGTATGGAATAGTCGTCAGTGAGCGATATTCGGTATGGCGCTGTCATCCGTTGCTGGAGGTCGACAATGAACGTCGCGAACAGGCCGTCACAGGTTAGCGGTCCGGCGAGGGTCTGCCCCGCCGACTCAGTGGGTTCGGATTCGATTGATGCCGTCCCGGCTCGCCGGGGAACATCGGTCGTCGTGTTCGACCGGCGAGACTCAAGGATGGTTCGGGAAACCGTGGAGGGTGATGCGAGCATCGCTGGTCGGCTCGCCTGGCTCGCCGCTCGACTTACCATCCGGCCAGCCCTGACAATCGGTAGCTACCTGCCCAATATGCCGTGGCCATGGGGCCTCCTCGACTTCGCCACCGGGGCCGTGAAGCCCGCACCTGGCAGCGTTCGCACCACGATTCGGTTGCCGCTCTGTACTGCACGATTGGTCCGTGCCGCCGGCGTGCTGGCTGCCGACGGCACCCGGCGCGTGGTGATGTACATGCACGGCGGCGCCTTCCTGACTTGTGGCGCGAATACCCATGACCGGCTCGTCACCAAGTTGTCGAAATACGCCGATACCCCCGTGCTCGTGATGCAGTACCGGATGGCACCCGAGCATTCTATCGGCGAGGCGATCGACGATTGCTATGACGGCTACCGGTGGCTGCGTGGCCGGGGTTACGAGCCCGAGCAGATCGTCCTTGCCGGCGACTCCGCCGGAGGCTACCTGTCAATCGCACTGGCCGAACGACTGCTCGACGAAAACGAGGAACCTGCGGCCCTCGTCTGCATGTCCCCGCTGATGCAGATCGCCAAAAGCCCCAAGCAGACACACCCCAACATCTGCACCGATGCGATGTTTCCGGCCAAGGCGTTTGACGCATTCGCCGAGCTGATTACCAGCGCGGCCCGGCGTCACATCGTAGACGGGCTCCCGGAGGAGATCTACGAACCGCTCGACCACATCGAGGCCGGTCTGCCAAGCACATTGATCCATGTATCCGGTTCCGAGGTCCTGCTGCACGACGCCCGGCTCGCCGCGCGGCGGCTGGCCGCGGCGGGAGTACCGGTCCAACTCCGGGTGTGGCCCGGCCAGATGCACGTGTTCCAGATCGCCGCGCCGATGGTGCCGGAGGCCACCCGGTCGCTGCGCCAGATCGGGGACTACATCCGCGAGGCGACCGACCGAAAAACCAGGCCACGGGTCGTGCGGGCCTGTAACCGTCCCAACGCCGCACCGCTAGCCAGCGCCCGGTGACAAGACGAGACCATGAAGATATCGGTGATGATCTGGTGCATCCATCTGATGGTCACCCAACAGGTCGGCAATCGCTGCGGCATCTCCAAGACCCGCCTCACCACCATCCTGCGCGAGCAGGGCATCACCATCCGCCGCCAAGGCCTCACCAATGAACAGGTCACTGATGCCGCGGGGCGTTACTTCGCGGGCAGATCACTTGGCGTGGATCGGGGTCCACTACAACCTCTTCATAGTTTGTCCGGTGGGTCTCGGCGGTGTTGACCGAGGGCTGACCGCTCGCGCGTCAGCCCCCGGCCTTGCTCCGTTCAGACGTGTTGAACTCAGGCGGTGAACGGGTTGTATGTCGGGAGTGGCTTGATGAGCGGAGCGAGCAACTTGCCCGACTGCTCGGCGGTCAGCACGTCGGCCGGGTCAAGCGAAATGATGTCGCGGACCGACTCGTCGTACTCCCAAACGTCCTCGCCGATCAAACGGCCTTTGTCGTCGTAGGGCCAGATCATGTGCTCGGCGGATCTCACCAAGTACATCGCGTCGGGATCGACCGGGGCACCCTCGGCAGCGAGAACGCTCCCGAGAGTCTGCTGGTACATCGTCGACGTCGAGACGATCATGTGGTCGCTGACCGCGAGCTTCTCGTCGTCGGTATAGAAGATGCACTGATCTGTGCGGGTCCACTCGTTGTACACCGCTTGAACGGCTTCGGCTCCGTCAAGCGTGATCATCTTGCCGAGCATGTTGAAGTGATAGACCGGCTTTTCGACCGTCATGTCTGGCGCGAAGATCTCTTCCCACCGGCCGGCCATCTCCAGGTAGCGGTGTCTGTTGTAGGCATGCAAGAGGTAGAGGTGGCGCTTGTTATCTGTCGTCTCGATCAATCGCTCGACGGCGCGGTTGGTCTGGGTGATGTCGAAGCGGCTCATTTTTTGGTTCCTCACTGTGGGTTGTTGTTCGACTTCTTGGATGGATGGGTCAGGCTGACGCGAACTGGTCGCGCAGCGCTGTCTTCTTGAACTTGCCGGTGGCCGCGCAAGGGATGGTCGCCACGAATTCGAAGCGATCCGGCAGTTGCCACTTGGCGAATTCCTGCGCAAGGTGCTTCCGCAGCTCGTCTGGTGACGCGTCAGCGCCGTCGCGCAGTGACACGACCGCGAGTGGGCGCTCGCCCCATCGGTCGTCGGGTACGGCGATGACGGCGGCCTGCGCGACGGCGGGATGGGCCATGAGGTGGTTCTCCAGGTCAACTGAGGAGATCCACTCGCCTCCGGACTTCACCAGATCCTTTGAGCGGTCGCAGATCCGGATGCAGCCGCGCGCATCGATGCGGACCACGTCTCCGGTCTTGAACCAGCCGTCGGCAGTGAAGCTGTCGGCGCCCCGGCCTCCGTGGTAGCTGGCTGCGACCCACGGCCCGCGGACTTCGAGCTCGCCCGTGGCGGCGTCGTCCCAGGCGATGAACTGCCCTTCGTCATCCCGCGCGCGTATTTCGAACAACGGGCTGGCGACGCCCTGGCGGCCGCGGTAGGCGTACTGCTCGTCGGCGTCGCTCTCGTCCAGGCTGGCCGGCAGCCGACAGACTGAGCCCAGCGGGGCAGTCTCGGTCATACCCCAGGCCTGGACGACGGTGAGGCCGTACCGGTCGAACCCCTCGAACATCGAGCGCGGCACGGCCGCCCCGCCGACGACCAACCGGTCCAGGGCCGACAAGTCCCACCGACTGGGCTCGGCGTCGAGCGATGCCAGCATGGCCATCCACACGGTTGGTACGCCCGCTGCCATCGTGACGCGTTCGGAGGCGCACAGGTCGAGTACGCTCTCGGCGTCCAGGCGCGGACCCGGCAAGACCAGAGCCGCGCCGGCGAGTGCCGCGGCGAAGGGCAGTCCCCACGCGTTCGCGTGAAACATCGGCACGACGGGAAGGATTGTGTCCCTTGCCGATACGGACAGCTGATCGGGCAAGGCCGCCACCATCGAGTGCAGCACCAGGGCGCGGTGCGAGTAGACGACGCCCTTAGGCCGGCCGGTCGTGCCCGAGGTGTAACACATCGCCGCCGCGCAACGTTCGTCGAGCTCGGGCCACTCGAGCGATTCACCGCCCGCGACGAGCGACTCATAGTCGAGCGTTCCGGCCGGCGCCGCGCTTTCGTGAGTGACGACGATAGTGTGTGTGAAATCACCTGCAGTACAGAAGGTTTCGAAGACCTCCAGAAGTGACTCGTCGACGACGATCACCTTGTCGTGCGCGTCCTCGACAATATAGGCGAGTTCCTCAGGAAACAGGCGCGGGTTGAGCGTGTGGATGACGGCACCCATCGCGGGTACCGCGAAGTACAGTTCGAGGTGCTCGCTCTGGTTCCACAGCAGGGTGGCAACGGGGTCTCCGTCGCGAACACCGAGTTCGGCCAGCGCCCAGGCAAGCTGCCGGGCCCGACGGGCGCAGGCGCCCAGGGTGGTGCGAACTATCGCTCCAGATGGGCGGCGGGACATCACCTCTCGATCGTGAAAGCGCTCGGCGCGCTCGATGATGCTCGTCAGGGTCAGCGGGTAATCGTCCATGCTGCCGCCGCTGTGAATGCGTTCGGTCATCGTGTTGCTTTCTTCTTGGCCAAGTGAATTACAGACGAGTGCTTTTGGGCGAGGTCGCGAAGCTCGTCCAGTCCAGCCCGCAGGGCGTCGAGCAGGGGCCACGGGTCGTCGAGCTGCTCGCGATCGACAACAATCCCGAACTCCAGGGAATCTTGGTAGCTGAACACAGTGATGTTCAGACCTATCCCGTCAAGCACCCCGGAAATCGGGAACTGCGAACGCTGGCGTGCACCGCCGAGATACAACGGCGTAGGGGAACCCGGAACGTTCGAGATAGCTACGTTGACAGGCTGATTGATGCCGCGGATGCCGGCCAAACGAGACGTCGCCCGGCCCGCCTGAGCCAGCAGAGCCGGGGGGATGAAGTGATTGGCATCTTGCATCAGTGATGCCGGCAGCGCCTTGTGGCGATCCTTCGCCGATTTCATCGACGCGTTGATTCGGCGTAGACGCTGCACCGGGTCGGCCGTCTCGGACGGAAGCTCAGTGATCATCACCGAGACCCGGTTCCCGAAGGTCCCGATCTGTTCGGGTGTTCGGACCGACACCGGAATGAAGCCCAGCAGCGATTCGGTCGGAAGTTCGCCGCGCTCGTCCAGCCATGAGCGCAGCCCCGCTGTGCAGATGGCCAGGACCACGTCGTTGACCGTGCACCCGAAGGTGGTCTTGATCATCTTCACGTCGTCGAGCGACATCGACTCGAACGCGACCCGGCGGTGTGCCGATATTCGCGTCTGAAATCGAGTCTGTGGGGCGACGAGGCTGTTTCCTTGTAGCGCAGGTCCGGCGAGTCGTATTGGCAGGGCCCGCTTGACCAGTCGACTGCTCCGGGCGATCGCCTTCACCCCCGGCACGTGGCGGAGCGTCGCCACGTCATCCAGGTGCGGCAGTGTGGTCGGCGCGGCCTTCAACGCGCGCAGCGGCTGGCGCCACATCCCGACGAGGCCGCGGCCCAGCATCTCCATTTCGGACGGGAACCGCTCCGCCACTACCGCGGGTGCGGCGTCGAGGTCGCGACCGGTCGCTGTGTCGTCGAGCAGCACGCTTAACACCTCGGCGCCGGAGACTCCGTCAACGGCAGCGTGATGCATCTTGGTCAGCACCGCCACCGAGCCGTCCTCCAGACCCTGGATGACGTAGAGCTCCCACAGCGGGCGGGCGCGATCCAACTGCCGTCCGATCAGATGAGCTACCAGGTCGGCCAGCTGCCGCTGGGTGCCTGGAGCGGGCAGCGCGGCGTCCTGAACGTGGTACTCGACATCGAACGTGCCATCGTCGACCCAGTACGGGTGGTCGAGGCCGAACGGGACAGAGGCCAGTCGCCAACGGAACGTCGGCAACAGGTGCATGCGCGCCGTCACCAGCTCCCGAACCAGCGCCGCATCAAGCGGGCGCCCGGACGCGGTTTCGGCGTCGAACACCCCCAAGACGCTCACGTGACCTTGGGTGCGGCCGTTTTCCATGGCCAGGAACTGGGCATCGAGGCTTGTAAGTTGTCGCATGCATTGATGGTCGTTCCCCGCGGCCATCAACCGCTCGTCTGCGTGCGCCAACAATGGCTGCCGCCATTGTCGAATATCCACACCTTCTCGACGTGCGGCGATAGCGTGAAACACATGGAGCCGGCCTGGGTGGGTGCTCAGGGCGAAAGTGAACGAGCACTGTGGTCGACGGTCGTGCAGAAGGCGGCCGTTGAACTCACAGAACGTGCCCGCGAGATCTCCGATGCGGTCACGCTCTACACGAAAGAGCGGCTGCCTGATCTGTTCGATAATGCTCAGGCGCTGGAAGCCAACCGGGCTAGCACGGAGGCGAGCGTCCGCGACTTCGCGGAGATACTGCGGTCTGGTGCCGATCCTGTGGAGGCGGTAAAACTCCCGTCCGCGACCCTGGACTACGCCCGCGATGGCGCCCAACACGGCGTGCTGCTGACCACGTTGATGCGTAGCTACCGTCTTGGCCACGCCGCGACGTCTCCACTCCTCAGGGCGATCCTGGCAAAGCACGCGGCGGATGCCGAAGAACTGACCTCAGCGACCGACCTCTGTTCAGCGTGGCTATTCGCCTACGTCGACACAGCGCTGTGTCTGGTCGAGGACGTATACGTCACCGAGCGTGAGCGGTGGATCCGCAGCGCGGCCGCCAGCCAGGCGGAGGCGATCAGCACCATCCTGTCCGGGCAACCGATCGACATCGACGTCGCCGGCCGGCGGCTGCGTCACGACCTGCGCCGGGTGCACGTCGCCGCAATCGCTTGGCTGGACGCTCACGAAGAGGGCCGCAACACCCTTGACCTTCTTGAAGCCGCCATCCGCGACGTCGCGGCGGCGATCGGCACCCAACGACCTCTCATTCAACCTCTCGGCACACTCTCGGTGGCCGCATGGATTAGCACCAGCAGCCCGGTGCCCTCCAGAGTTCTGGACGAGCTGCGGTTCAAGACAGCGACGGCACCGGGCGTCCGCGTGGCTATCGGCGAACCGGCGCCCGACATCGCGGGATTTCGTGCCAGCCATGTCGAGGCACTCGAAGCACAGCGGATCGCGCGGCAGGCAGGCAGCCAGGAAGGCAGCATCACCCGCTACAGCGCCATCTCTCTGCGTGCACTGGCCACCGTAAACATCGATCAGGCCCGCGACTTCGTTGCACGCGAGCTGGGCGCATTGGCATCGAAGGACGACACCACACGCCGGCTCGCGGCCACGGTACGCACGTATCTCGACGAGAACGGTAGCCGCGGCCGAACCGCCAAACGACTCAGCATCCACGAGAACACCGTCGCTTATCGGCTCCGGCAAGCCGAGGAACTGTTGGGTCGGTCAGTAGACAAGCGCACTCTAGAGCTGCGGGTCGCACTCACCCTGGCCGATGTCGTCGACGAGACGCCTGAAACGAGCCGAGGCGTCTGACCGCACTTAGACCGCCCCGGCCAACGCCTCCAGGGTTTGTGCGGCGTTGTACTTGGGAGCCCAGCCGAGGAGGGCCTTGGCTCTGCCGGTGTCCATCACGACAGATGTCCTAGCCACGTGGACAATGCCAGCTTCGGCGGGCAGGAACGGAAGTCGGGCCACCACCGCCGATGCGATGGTGGCGGTCGCGGCGGGCACCCGTACGGGGCGTCCGCCCAGCGTCGCCGCGATCTTCGACAGCGATGTCTCGCTGTCCCCGGCGATGTTGTAGGCCCCCGCCGGAGCCGCAGTCGTCGCCGCCAACCCGATGGCAGCAGCGACATCGTCATGATGAACGAGTTGAAGCGGGTGCCCGGGGTCGGGGAAGGGCAATTTCAGCAGCGGTATCGCGCGTGTGACCGACCGTATTGCAGAGGGAAAGCAATTCCACGGCATCGCGTCGGCAAGTGCGGTGGCCTTCGGTCCGGCGACGATGCACGGACGAAGCAAGAAGACTTCCAGCGATGAGCCATCGGTGATTTCGGCGAGCGCGGCTTCGCAGGCGGCCTTCTGCGCGGAGTAATCGTGCTCGGGTGATCCGCGGGGCGGAACGTCTTCGGTGATCGGATGCGGGTTGTCGGAGTAGTAGCCGTAGGCCGCGGCCGAGGACGTATAGACCAGCCGCTTGACCCGCTCGGCAGCAACGGCGGCCTCGAAGACAATGCGTGTCCCTTCAACGTTGACGCGTTCACTTTCCGCGCGAGATCCCAGGACGATGAATGCGAGGTGGATGAGGACGTCGGCCTCGGCGACCAACGCGTCAACGGCTCCTCGGTCCATGATGTCGCCCTGCTGGTACGTCGTCTTTTTCCACCCGTGCGTGGCAGGATCGAACGGCCTCCGGGCCATCCCGATGATCCGTTCCACGGCGGGATGTTGTTCCAAGGCTGTCACCGCCGAGATCCCAATCTCGCCTGTTGGTCCGGTCACCGCCACGGTGAGTCCCGTCGACTTTTCGTCTCCATAGTCGAAAGAATCTGATGGCTTCGCTGTCCGCTTGGCGCGGTTGCCTACCTTTTGTTGTCGCATGGGAAAACGATCGCTGAGCGAGGCCATCGCACGCTCGTCTGTTTGCGCTATTAAGAGAGCGTCTGTTTGGCGAATCTCCGCACTCGATTGCCGATGCGCTCACCGATGCGGCTCCGCCGCGATGTGGGCAGCACTGTTGAAAAACCGTCGCAGTTTAAGCAAGCATCTCTGCAGGAACCACAGGGGTTAAGGACACTTAGGTGTCGAAAAAGTGGAGCTAAGGGGACTCGAACCCCTGACCCCCACACTGCCAGTGTGAAACCAGGTGTGCTGTGCTGTGTCGCCCCGTCCACCCCGATCGCAACGGTGCACGTCAGCTGGCTGATTTCGTGGTCATGTGTCCACACGGTGTGCGCTAGTGATCGGGCGTCTTAGGAC
>NZ_JBAPMI010000335.1:0-5088 GCF_049278535.1 Mycobacterium sp.
ACACATCCGGTGACAGCTTCCTCGCGATGTTCGACGGCCCACAGCGAGCGATCCGCTGCGCCATGGCGATTCGCGATGCAGTGCAGGCACTTGGCATCGAGGTGCGAGCCGGGTTGCACACCGGCGAGTGCGAGGTACGCGGCGATGACATCGGCGGTATCGCCGTGCACATCGGCGCACGCGTGAGCGCACTGGCTGGGCCGAACGACGTGCTGGTGTCCAGCACGCTGCGCGACCTTGTGATCGGGTCAGGGCTTGAGTTCGAGGAGCGCGGCGCTCACCAACTCAAGGGTGTTCCCGGCGAATGGCGCATTTTCGCCGTCGCTTCTCCGTAGTTATATGTTTCGGTGAAGCTCGTTTCGCCTGCCGTAAGCGCTTGTGCCCTCGTTGCTCCGGCTCTGGTCAGTGGCTCGGTGGCTGTGGAGTGCCTAGCGGTCGGCTGACCGGAAGGACCTTATTCACCGCCCCCGTTGGCGCGAGAAACGTCGCCGTACACCAGCAGCGTCATAGCCGGATCGCCGGGAGCGTTCGGACTTGGGTGCGCCGGTCGCGGTGCCCGCACCGCGCACGACGACACGGCCCCGGGCGACGCTGACGGTTCCCGCGTCGAAGTCCACCGCCGACCACGCTCGCGCCCACCAACGTCCTGCAGGTATGAAGCGGCCTTCGGCTAGAAAGGGCTGCTATTCGACTGCCATTTGGCAGATTCGGGCCGCTCTCCGTAACGGCGGATGTAGTCGGCGTGCATTTTTGCCTGCTTCTCGCGCTTAATCACGTCGACCAAGTTTGGGTCCAACCCGTGCTGCGCCAATCGGTGTCGGCGCCAAACTTTATTGAGTGCAAGCGATATCAATAAGGCCCAGGTATAGATCGGCACCGTCATCTCCAGATGCACGTACAGCGACGCGGGTAGTAGCCACAAGGGAGCGAGGACCAACAGCGGGGGTAGCGCCCACCTCGCCATGTGCCGGGGCACGGCTCTCTCGTCCGCCAAGTCTTCGGCGACCCAACCGCGCATTGAGTCAGGCAGGCATCGTCCGTAAGAGTAGGCAATGTATTGCCATAGGTTCGGTTTGGTCGGGGCCACGATGCCTCCTGTAGTTGGGCGATATCAGATTTGACTAGACCTGCGGATGGACGCGGCGCTGTCAGCGTCCACGGCGGTAGGTCATGGTCCACCCCGCCTCCGAGTCTGGGTGGTACTCGTTGCCTTCCCACGGGTCCCCGCAAATGTGCAGATGTGCGTACGGCGTACCGGCGTACATGATCATTGTTCCTGCGTCGCGCATGACGGTGGACAATCCGGTGGCCTCGGCGTCGAACGGCCAGATGAGCATCCAGTGCGGACCGATGGGAATCAGCGGGCTGGTGCGGTCGAAAGGGTCGGTGTAGCTGTGCTGCACCGCACCGTTGAGCATGTAGATCAGGCCTGGTGATGTGTTGGTGGGCTTTGGTTTTCCAGCCCAGTGACTGATCTGAACGGCTGCGGCCCTGACACCTGTCATTTCGACGTACCTTTCCGGTTTCGTGGCCTGTTTGAAGGCGACGGCGCGACCGTTCTAGGCGTGCTACAGCCAAACATCTCGTCGTCGGACGAAGCCCGCAGACGCGCCTGGGCGGCGCCGAAGAGTGATCGTCGTTGCTGCCGGCCCCCGGAATGACTCGGAAGTCGAAACTCGTCAGCTTCAAATACTTAGGGTACTAATAAATAATGTACTATCATATCGTTTCATTAGTCAATAGGGTACGATGCATCTGTGCCCAAAGGAGTTGTTGCGGACATCGATCCGCTCTCGTTGGAACGCCAGGTATGTTTCGCGCTGGCGGTCACCAATCGCGCCGTACTCGCTGTCTACCGACCGTTGCTCGAGCCGCTTGGCCTGACCCATCCGCAATATTTAGTGATGCTGGCGTTGTGGGACAACGCCAAATCCGACGGGGAGCCTCTGTCGGTCAAGGACATAGCCGCACTGCTGCAGCTGGATTCGGCCACCCTCTCGCCGATGCTCAAACGCCTGCAGGCGCAGGGCCTGCTCACCCGGTCGCGCAATGAGGCCGACGAACGCACCACCCACGTCGAACTCACCCCGGCGGGCCGCAATCTACGCAGGCGGGCGCTCAAGGTTCCCCCGGCGGTCGTTGCGCGACTCGGCGTCGAACTCGCCGAGCTCGAGAATCTGCGTGAGGTGCTCACCAAAATCAACGCCGCCGCACTCGCCGCCGGAGCGCTCGACTCGGAGCTGGATCGATGACGCGGCGCGATACATAGCCGCGGCCCGGTCAAATCGATATCACGCCCGCCGGTGGCGCGGCAGCGATCAGCGCGGTGGCCATTGCCCCGACGATGTATTGCTTCCTCGTTGTCTCCTTGGCATCCCGCTGGCGACGAATTGCCGCCTACGGAATGGGTTGGGACAGCACGGTGACTACCTCTTGCAGAGGATCCGAGGTTGTCGATACGTCGCCGATGTAGGGCTGTGCCAGTTGGAGGATAAGGGAGAAGTTGGTCGCGACGATGACGGCGACGACTGCCACCATCGTGTAGTGCAGGATGGGGTTTTCGACCCCATAGACGATCACGATGCCAAGGACCATAGCGCTTGTCAGGAAGATGACCGCCCAGAGTGACCAGGGCAGTCCGGCGTCTTCGCGGGCGGTGAGTAGTCGTACTGTGCGTGCCTGGCTGACCTTGTCGAGGTTGGAAAAGGACGTCGAGAGCAGAGTCTTCTGGGCGTCGGTCTTTGCGGCTGTGCCTTCGTAGCTCTTGTATAGCCGAGCCAGGGCGGTGTCGGCATCTGGTGAATGACGATTCTCGGCTTGAGGCCATTCAGCAATCGCGGCCTGTTCATAGGTCCGCAGACTCTGCCGGATGCGCTCTCGATCCGGTGCCTCGAACACGACCGAGTCCCTGGCCATCTGCACCGCCGCCGCGCCTTCGGCATGTGCGCTGGCGTCTGCGGCATTGTTCTGACCCCACATGGAATTGACAACAAATCCGATGAAGAATGCATAAAAGAACCCGATGAAGCCATACGTGAACTTGGTTCCGTCGTTGTGTTCGTCACCCTTGAGGACTGGGAAGCGCTTGCGCACGTACCACTGAATTAGCGCGGCTCCGCCTCCGATGACCACGATGAGGCCGATGAGCAGTAGCCCCGACGGGATGTGGCTGACAAGCCACCAACTCATGAGCGGCTCCTCAAAATCGTTCGATGGCAAGCTGATATGCGTCGTTCGACTGTAGGGGTTTGGGTGCACTGGCTGGGGGCGAAGCGGTGAACTCCGGCGGGAGAGCGTCGTATCCCATGGTGATGACGGCGCCGCTACCGGCTCAGGGGACTAGCACGACCTTGCCGACATTCTCACGCGCAGCCAGGATCCGGTGTGCTTCCGGTGCGTCGGCGAACGGCACCGCCGCGTGCACGACCGGCGCAGCCGTGCCGTCCGACAATGCCGTCGACAGCGGTCCGATCCAGGGCTCGAGCGTTCCGCGGTCGTCCCACAGCCGCAGCATGTTGAGGCCGATGACGGCCTTGGAGTCGTTCATCTGCGAGATCAGGCTGAGCCCGCGCAGCATGGCCAACCCCTGCGGTGCCGCGCGCAGCAGCGACCGCTTCTCGCCCTGCTGCAGCGAAGAGAGACCGTAGGCCACCAGCCGTCCGCCCGGCCGTAAGAGGTCGAAAGACCGCCGCAACGAGGTGCCGCCCAACGCATCCAGCACGATGTCGTACGGGCCCAGGCCTTTCCACCAACCGTCGCGGTGGTAGTCGATGGCCCGATCGACGCCGAGCGCGGCTAGCTGAGCGTGCTTGCCGGGCGACGCCGTGCCGTGCACGACCGCGCCCGCGGCCTTGGCCAGCTGCACCGCCGCGATGCCGACGCCACCGGCCGCGGCATGTACCAAAACCTGCTCGCCGGCGCGCAGTGAGCCGTAGCCGTGCAGTGCCGCCCACGCCGTCGCGTAGTTGACCGGGACCGCGGCGCCCTGCTCGAAGCTCATCGAGTCCGGCAGCGCGACAGTGTCATTCGCGCCGGCGTTGACGAGCTCGGCGTAGCCGCCGAACCGCGTTCCCGCCAGCACCCGCTGGCCGACCCGGCCGGGATCGACGCCGTCGCCGACCGCCTCGATGGTCCCGGCCACCTCGTAACCGACGACGCTGGGCACCTTGGGCGCATCGGGGTACAGCCCGACGCGGGCAAGATGGTCGGCGAAGTTCACTCCGGCCGCACGCACCGAAATACGGACTTGGCCGGCTGCCGGTGGCGGCGGGTTGGGACGGTCCTGGACCTTGAGCACCGACGGGGGACCGTGCTTGGTGATGACGACTGCGCGCATGGCTACAGGTGACTTGTCACGAAAGCTGCGGCCTGAGCCGGCATTCCGGAGTTCAGATAGGAAAGGTGCGTCGGGGAGGACATCTCCTCGTGCGTTGGCACGGTGAACAAGGCGCCAGAAGTGCAGACCGGGTCGCCGGGCGCACACAAATCAATAGCCTTTGCGCCGTACCACGGGCTGACCGTGCTCACCGGCGCGCCCAGATATCTGTCCGAGGGATTGCCGAAGAGGGCTAGCGCGGCAACGTGATCGGCCGCGTCCTGCGGAAGCGACACGGGGACGAAGCCCGATACCGGAGCCTGGGCGATGGTGATCAGGTCGATCACGACCGCGCCCTGGGAGTATCCGCCGAGCACCAGCTTGGTGTTGGGGCAGCCGGCGGCCATCGCCTCGATGTGCGCATTCGCGTCCACGGCGCCGGCATTGGCCGATGGGGCGAAATCGTCCGAGGCGGGATAGTTGACCGGGTAGATCGCGACCGACCGAGCCCCTAGCTGCGAGTGCAGTGCATCGATGAATTCCCGTCCCACCCCGCCGACGCCGGGCGGTTCGGAGGTGGCACGCGCGAACGTCACCTCGACGTCAGGACACGACGCAGCGGGTGCAGGCGCGGCGTTGATCGGCGCGCTCACCAGCGCCACCAACAGGGTCGCTACCGCGCCCACCAGCACACGCGCAATGTGATTGGCGATCACGAGGCAATGCTGACACATTGCGACGGGCTGTGGGTCGCGTCGTGCTCACTTCCCGGG
>NZ_JBAPMI010000336.1:0-3648 GCF_049278535.1 Mycobacterium sp.
GGAACCCACCCGACGCCGGTACGCCGGGTCACGGTCTCGGCGACGCTCGTGCTGACCGGCGTTGCGCCCCACATGATGAACCGCAGTGACGAGAGGTCGTATGACTCCAGGTTCGGGTGCGAGGCGATAGCCGAAGCGATTGGTGCAACTGCCATCTCGACGGTGATGCGATCGTCTTGGATGTGCTGCAGCATGCGGTCGACGTCGAATCGGCGATGCAACCGCATCCATACACCAGTCTGCAACGCCGTCATGATGTTGAGCAGTCCGAGAATGTGCGACGGTGGGGTGGCAATCTGAATGCGGTCGCGAACGGTCAAGGCCAAGGCGTCGCGCCAATGATGAACGGCGGCCTGCAGCGATTTGTGAGTGTGCCGAACGGCTTTCGGCAGGCCCGTCGTACCCGAGCTGAACGCCAGCACCGCATCGGCCTCCGGCGGAGGGGGCGCGCTGAACTCCGGTTCGCCCACAACGATGGGTTCGTCGAGATGCAGCATCGGCATCAGACCCGACAGCACCTCGTGGTCGCCGACAGCGTGTGACGGGTTCGTCAACGCCAGCGCGTGCTCGACCTCATGCCGCTTCCACGCCGGGCTGATCAACACGACCACGGCGGCCAGTCGCCAGATCGCTTGCAGCGCGACGACGAACTCCGGGCGGTTCGACGCCATCAGAGCGACCCGCCCGCCAGCCGTCACCCCCCGCACGCGCAAGCCGGCTGCCAGCCCGTCCGCCAACGCGTCGAGTTGCGGCAGCGTATAGCGCCGCTCCTCGAACACCAGCGCGGTCGGAGACATTGAGAACATCCTATCGTTTTGAGAGAATAGTATTCTCTGAAGGGAAGAACGCAAGTGCGAAAGGTGCAGGGATGGCGGAGCGCCACGTGTTCCATCGGGCCACGGTGACCCGGGTGATCAAGGAGACCGCCGACACCCGCACCTACGTGCTCGCCCCCGAAGAGCAGCCGTTTTCCTATCGCGCCGGACAGTTCTGCACGTTCAAGGTGACCGTCGACGGCGAGGAGCTGTACCGGTCGTATTCGATGTCGAGCGCGCCCGAGACCGACGCCGAGGTGATGACCACGGTCAAGCGGGTGACCGGCGGCAAAGTGTCGAACTGGATCATCGACAACGTCGTCGAAGGTGACGAACTGACCATGACTCGGGCGGCTGGAACCTTCGTGTTGAGCTCAGCCTCGACCCCGCTGCTGGCCTTCGCCGGCGGCAGCGGCGTGACGCCGATCCTGTCGCTGGCCAAGAGCGCCCTGGCGAGCACCGATCGTGCGGTTCGGGTGCTGTGCGCAGACCGCGACCGGGCTTCGGTGATCTTCGAGGCAGCGATCGACGACCTGGTCAAGCGCTACCCCGACCGGCTCACCGTGGACCGTCGTATCGACGATGAGGATGGCCTGCTCGATGCGGCCGGCGTTGCGAAATTCGTCGGCGCCGACACCGATGCCGACTGTTATGTCTGCGGACCGGAGGGATTCATGACGGTGGTGCGATCCGCGCTCCCGGCGGGCGCGACCGTCCTCGTCGAGGACTTCGACGCGTCGCCGCCGGTCAAGGCGCCCGCACCGGAGGTGTCCGAAGCCGCCGGCGATGTCGACTCGGGCGGCACGGTGACCATCAAGCTGGAGCGCAAGAAGGCGTCGGTACCGCGCGTCGCCGGGGAGACGCTGCTGGAGAGTGCACGACGGGCGGGCCTGTCGCCACCCTTCAGCTGCGAGGCCGGCAACTGCGGGACGTGCATGGCCAAGCTCGTCGAAGGTGCCGCCACCATGCGCACCAACGACGTGCTCGAGGAGGACGAGATTGCCGATGGCTACATCCTGACGTGCCAAGCCGTACCCGACACCGCGATGGTCACGGTGGAGTACGAGTAGCGCCGCACCGCAATACTTTCCGCAGGTCGGGAATGTAACGGGTCATTACGGGGCTGAAATACAGCAACAATCTCCGAAAGGACCCTCCACCATGACCGACCTGCCAGCCTTCGGTGAGCTCGCCGCCGCCGACCAGGGCCTTGTCGTATTCACCACGCTGCGTCACGACGGCAGCGCACAGGCATCGGTGGTGAACGCCGGGGTCTTGGCGCACCCACTGACCAATGAGCCGGTGGTCGGGTTGGTCGCGATCGGCGGCGCCCGCAAGCTGGACCATCTACGCGCCGATCCGCGCACCACCGTCACGGCACGTGCCGGTTGGCGCTGGGCCAGCGTCGAGGGGACAGCCCAACTGATCGGGCCCGACGACCCCCATCCCGACGTCGACGACGAGCGGCTGCGGGTGATGCTTCGCGAGATCTTCACCGCGGCCGGCGGAACCCACGACGACTGGGACACCTACGACCGGGTGATGCGCGAGCAACGTCGCACCGCGGTGTTGATCGCACCGACGCGCGTCTACACCAACCCGGGACAGGGTTAGCGAAGTTGGGCTGCCAGCTCCGAGATGACTTCGCGGGTACGGCGTTTGGAGGCGATCAGCTCTTCGCGGTTCTCGCCGATCGGCAGCAGTCGCACCGACAGGTCGGTCACCCCGGCGTCGGCGAATCGGCGCATCCGCGCGAGGATGGCCTCTTCGTCACCGGCCGCACAGATGTCGCCGACATCGCGGGCGTCGCCGTAGTCCAGCAGCCGCTGGTAATTCGGCGACACCTCGGCCTCGCCCAGGATTCGGTTGGCCCGCTCGCGGGCCGCGTCGACTTCGTTTGCCCCACAAAGACATACGGGTATTCCAGCGACGATACGCGGTGCGGGCCGGCCCGCGTTGTCAGCGGCCTTGGTGATCCGCGGCACCACGTGCTCGGCGACGGACCGCTCGTCAGCCATCCACAGCACCGTTCCGTCGGCGTGCTCGCCGGCCAGTGCCAGCATCACCGGGCCGAGTGCCGCCACGAACACCGGCAACGGCGCCACCGGGGCGAGATCGTTCGGGTTGTGCACGGTGAAGTGGTCGTTCTCGACATCGATCGACCCCGGCCCGGCGAACGCGGCGTGCAGCACTTCGAGGTAGTCGCGGGTGTAGGCGGCAGGCTTCTCATACGGTAGGCCCAGCATGTCCTGGATGATCCAGTGGTGCGACGGCCCGACACCCAGCGCCAACCGGCCTCCGGTGGCGGCATGCGTCGACAACGCCTGGCGCGCCAACGCAATCGGATGCTGAGCCTGTAGCGGCACGACGGCAGTGCCGAGTTCGATGCGGGTGGTGCGGGTACCCATCAGGGCAACCGCGAGCATTGCATCAAAGTCGTTGGGCACCTGAGGGATCCACGCGGTGTCCATGCCCGCGTTCTCGGCCCACTCGATATCGGCGAGCATCCGAGAAACCTTGCGCGCGGAATCGCCACGTTCGGCGCCAATCATTACTCCGAGCCGCACGTTTCCCTCCCTGGTCGATGGGGACTGCCAGCCAGAGTGCAGTTATCTTTCAGACGATAACGTACTTGCAAAAAAAGAGAATGCCAATATCGTCTACGTGATCAGGTGATACGCGCAAGCGACGGCTAGCCGCGGCAGAGAATCTCGCCATGCGGGATAGCCAGCCAGCCGTCCGGGGCGGCAGCCCAGTCCCGCCATGCCGAGGCGATCTCGTCGAGTTCCGCAGCGCTGGCCATCTCCGACTCGACCAGCTGTCGCGACAGGGC
>NZ_JBAPMI010000337.1:0-14969 GCF_049278535.1 Mycobacterium sp.
GCTGCGCAACCCAGCGTTGAGGGACATACTTATGTCCTGATCTACTGAAAACTCGCGCCAGCCGAAGGTCGTCCCGCCGCATGGAACCCAGCTCGCCACCGTTTCGGGCCAAGCCGCCCCAAGGCGCAGACTCCTCGGCGCGGACCGAGCGCCTCCCGAGCATCCGGCCGAACGACACCCGGCAGAAGCCCGAGCCGCCGTCGCGCAGCCAGCGCACTCGGCGCACGGTCGACCTGCCCCCGGCAACGCACCGGGCCCTGGACATCTGGCAGCGAGAAGCCGCTGACCGGCTCGGGTTCGCCCGGGTCACGGGGCAAGAAGTCATCAGCGCGCTCATCGAGCTGCTGCTGATAGACGCGAAGCTGTCGGCCGAGGTGACGCGAAGCATCCGCGAGCGGCGCTGATCTCACGGACGAACGGGCAGTGCTAGCTTCGCCGTCATGGCAGAAACACCGCGTCCCGATCGTCGCGAACAACCGGTTGCCGGCGAGCGCGCCACCCTGGAGGCTTTCCTGGACGACTATCGAGACATCTTGGTACGCAAGGTTTCCGGCCTCTCCGACGACAATGCCCGGCGCACGCTCGTCCCGTCGCCGACCACGGTGGGCGGGTTGGTCAAACACCTGCGTTGGGCGGAGTACGGCTGGTTCGACCAGCTCTTGCAGGAACGCAGCGACGACAACCGGCGCGCGCACGACCGGTCCTGGGAGTTCGACTTCGTTCCCGAGGAATCACTGCCGACGCTGCTAGCCGAGTACCAGAGCCAGTGCGACCACTCGCGACAGATCGCCGCGCAATATCCCCTGGACCACGTGGTGCCGCATCGGCGCTTCGGCACGGTCTCGCTGCGCTGGATCTACGTGCACATGATCGAGGAGACTGCCCGTCACACCGGGCAACTCGACATCCTGCGCGAACAACTGGACGGCACTACCGGCTTCGACTGACGAACTAGTCGACGTCGATCTCGCGCAGCTCGCGTTTGAGGATCTTTCCGGTCGGGTTGCGCGGCAACTCGTCGAGGAAGATCACCTCACGCGGCACCTTGTACTTGGCCAGCTGGTCCTTGACGTGCTTCTTGACGGCGTCCTCATCAAGGCTGGCGTTGCCTTTCTTGACCACGAAGGCACGCAGCCGGTGACCCCACTCCTTGTCTTCGACGCCAATCGCGGTGGCCTCCACGACATCTGGATGCCCGCTGATGCAGTCCTCCACTTCGGCCGGGAAGACGTTCTCGCCACCGGAGACGATCATCTCGTCGTCGCGGCCACTGATGTAGAGCAGGCCGTGCTCGTCGAAGTAGCCGACGTCGCCGGATGACAGCAAGCCGTCGATGATCTGCTTGTTGCCGCCGCCGGTGTAGCCCTCGAACGGAAAGCTGGTACCCACAAAGATCCGGCCGACCTCGCCTTGCGGTAACTCCTTGCCGTTCTCGTCGTAGATCTTGACCTTGACTCCCTTGACCGGAGGCCCGGCTGTCGTGGAGTTGAACTCGAGGTGCTTGGGCTGCGCGATCGTGGCGAACGCGATCTCGGTGGACCCATACATGTTGTAGACGACCGGTCCGATGTCTTTCAGCGCCCGTTCGGCCACGTCGGCACCCAGCGCCGACCCGGAGACGAAGATGATCCGCAAGCTCGACAAGTCGGGCTTGTGGTCGAGCTTCTCCAGCGCACCGAGCATGCGCGACAGCATCACGGGGACCACCACAACGGCGGACACCTTGTGCTTCTCGATGTCCTCGAACACCTGCTCTGGCTTGAATTTGCTGTGCAGCACCAAAGTTGACCCCAGGAACATGCCGATCGTGGCATGCAGAAATCCCAGCGCGTGGAACATCGGCGCCGGCAGCGAGGTCACCTCGTTGGCCTTGAACGGCACGTGCGACAGGATTCCGCCGATCGGGGCCAGTGTCGGTGGGGTACTGCGGTTCGCGCCCTTCGGCGTGCCGGTCGTGCCGCTGGTCAGGATGATGATCGAGGAATGCTTGGTCGCCTTGGGCGCGGGCGACTTGCTGTGGGCGGCGACCAGGTCGGCCAGCGTCTCGTCGGTGCTGCCGGAGTCATCCCCATCCGGGTTGATGTCCAGGGCTCGCAGTTTGCCCAGCGGCGGATCGGCCTTGCTGACGTCGTCGGTGTACTCGTCGTCGTAGATGATCAGCTTGGCGCCCTCACGCTCGGACACCTCTTTGATCTGCGGGCCGGAGAACGAACTGTTGAGCAAGATGATGCGGGCCCCGACCCGCGCGCACCCGAATTCGGCGATCGCGAACCAGCGGTGGTTGCGGGCCAGAATCGCGACCCCGTCACCGCCGCGCACACCCATGGCCAATAGCCCGTGCGCGACCGCGTTCGCGGCCTCGTCGAGCTCTTTGTAGGTGAGCGAACCCTCGTCGTCGATGATCGCCGCTCGGTTCGGCGTGCGCCGGGCGTTGAACGACGGCAACATGCCGATCTCGCCCCACTTTGCGATCTCGGTGGCCATCGCGGCGTAGTTCAGCGGGTTCTCCAACCTGAACGTGCCCGATTCGATGATCTTGCGGAGGTAATGCAGTTCGGACGCGCCGCGCTCGGCGTACTGCTGGAGTTTGGCTATCGCCTGCCCTGGGAGATCGATGAGATTAGGCATGCCTTCACACTATGTGACGGACGTCGCAGTGCGGCCAGAACAGATTCGCGAATTAGCATGAACCCATGGCTCCGGTGTCGCTGGACGTGGGCGGACGCCAGGTCGAGGTCACCCATCCCGACAAGGTCATCTTTCCCGATCAGGACGGGCGGCCCGGCCACACAAAACTCGACCTGATCCGGTACTACCTTGCTGTCGCCGACGGCGCCCTGCGCGGCGTCACCGGTCGGCCCATGATCCTGAAGCGGTTCGTCAAGGGCATCGAGCAGGAGGCGGTCTTTCAGAAACGCGCGCCGGAAAAGCGGCCCGCCTGGGTCGACGTCGCCGAGCTGCGGTACGCGCGCGGCACGTCCGCCAAGGAGGCCGTCATCCGCGATGCCGCGGGCCTGGCCTGGGCGATCAACCTGGGCTGCGTCGATCTCAACCCGCATCCGGTACTTGCCAACGACCTCGATCACCCCGACGAGCTCCGCGTCGACCTGGACCCGATGCCCGGCGTCACGTGGCGGCAGATCCTCGAGGTGGCACAAGTCGCGCGAGAAGTGCTCGAGGACTATGGCCTGACCGCGTGGCCCAAAACATCCGGGTCGCGAGGCTTTCACATCTATGCGCGCATCGTTCCGGACTGGTCGTTTCGCCAAGTGCGGTTGGCCGCGCAAACGGTGGCTCGGGAAGTGGAGCGCCGAGCGCCGGACTTGGCCACCAGCCGGTGGTGGAAAGAGGAACGCGAGGGGGTGTTCGTCGACTTCAACCAGAACGCCAAAGACCGCACGGTCGCGTCCGCGTATTCGGTGCGAGCCACTCCGGACGCGCGAGTCTCCACACCGTTGCGGTGGGACGAGGTCGCCGACTGCGACCCTGCCGCCTTCACCGTGACGACGGTGCCGCAGCGGTTCGCAGAGGTCGGCGACCCGTGGGAGGCAATGAACGACAACGCCGGCAATCTCGACCGGCTGCTGGCGCTGGCCGAAGAACTCGGGCCCGCGGAAAAGGCGCCGAAGGGCGCCCGCCGCGACGGTGGGACCGGACGGCGTCAGTCCGTCATGCCGCTGATCGAGATCGCCCGCACCAAGACCAAGGATGAGGCGATGGCCGCGTTGGACACCTGGCGGAAGCGCCATCCCGCGGCGGCCGAACGCTTGGAACCGGCCGACGTGCTGGTCGACGGCATGCGCGGACCAAGTTCGATCTGGTACCGGATCAGGATCAACCTGCAGCATGTGCCGGACGACGAGCGGCCACCGCAGGAGGAGTTGATTGCCGACTACAGCCCGTGGCCGACCCGCTGACCGCGCTAGGCTCACGCCGTGGACCAGCAATGGAATCGCCGGGGGTTCCTGCGCGCCGGCGCGGCTGCCGGCCTGCTCACACTCGCGGGCTGCTCGTCGGACAAGGCGCGGCCCGCAGCGACCGGTGGCGGCGGCAAGGGGCCGGTCACCATCACGCATGCCTTCGGTGAGACCACGATCCCGCAACCACCCAAACGGGTGGTCAGCGCGGGATTCACCGGTCAGGACGACCTGCTGGCGCTCGGGATCGTCCCCGTCGCGGTCACCAATTGGTTCGGCGATCAGCCGTTCGGGGTGTGGCCGTGGGCCCAGCCCAAACTCGGCGCATCCAAACCCGTTGTGTTGAACCTGGACAACGGAATTCAGGTCAAGCAGATCTCCGGCCTCAAACCCGACCTGATCGTCGCCATCGACGCCGGCCTCGATCAGGACACCTACCAGAAGCTGGCCGCGATCGCCCCGACGCTGGCGCAGTCCGACGGTGACGCATTCTTCGAACCATGGAAAGACCAAGCGAAAGCCATCGGTCAGGCGGTCTTCCAGTCGGGCCAGATCGCCACGCTGATCAACGGTGTCGACAAGGGCTTCACCGCCGTCGCGGACAAGTACCCGCAATTCAAGAATAAGCGGGTGTTGCTGCTCCAAGGCAAACTGCACGACGACAACGTCGTCGCCACCACCGGGTGGCAAACCGACTTCCTCAAGCAGATGGGCTTAGGCATCCCCGAGAGCCTCGCCGCGCTGGCCACCGATCAGCAGCGGGCATTCATCCCGCGTGACAAGGTCAAGTCGGTCCTCGGCGACGCCGAACTGCTGATCTGGACGACCGAAAGCGATGCGGAACAGGCTGCCCTGCTGGCCAATCCGGATGTGGCGGCGCAGCGTTCCCGCAGCGTGTTCACCACCAAGGACCAAGCCGGCGCCATCGCCTACGCGTCGCCGCTGAGCTACCCGTTGGTGGCGGACCAGTTGCCCGCGCTGATCGCCAACGTCCTGCGCTAAAGCCGGACTGCCTGGCGGGCCACACGGCACAGGGTTACCGTCGAGCAATGAGCAGGGGCGTGACGGACACCGTTCTGGACTACGGGGATCAGGCGCTGTTGCTGCAATTCGACAGCACCGCCGAGGTATTGGCGTGGACGGGCGCGCTGAGCGATGCCACGATGCCCGGTGTGCTCGACATCGTCCCGGCCGCCCGGACAGTGCTCCTCAAACTCGACGGCCCGGGCCGGCAGGGTGCGGTCCGCCGTCAGCTGCGCGCACTGCGGGTGACGCCCGAGGCCTCGGCGCCCGCCCCGGCCGAACCCACCGTGATCGACGTTGTCTACGACGGCGCCGACCTCGCCGAGGTCGCTGGACTCACCACGATGACCACGACGCAGGTGATCAGCGCTCACACCGCCCGCCCGTGGCAGGTCGGATTCTGTGGTTTCGCACCGGGTTTCGCGTATCTGGTCGGCGGCGATCCGCATCTGACGGTGCCCCGGCGGTCCGAGCCGCGCTCGTCGGTCCCGGCCGGTGCGGTGGGCCTGGCCGGGGAATTCACCGGAATCTACCCGCGCCGCTCCCCCGGCGGTTGGCAGCTGATCGGCCACACCGACGCGGTGCTGTGGGATATCGATCGGCCCGATCCGGCGTTGCTGACGCCGGGCATGTGGGTCCAGTTCCGGGCTGCGTAGCGAGGCGGGCATGACAACCCTGGAGGTCTTGCACACCGGACCGCTGGCCGTCGTCCAAGACCTCGGCCGCGTCGGGCTCGCCCATCTCGGCGTGAGCCGGTCGGGGGCGGCCGACCGGCGTTCCCACACGCTGGCCAACCGGCTGGTGGCCAACCCGGACGACCGCGCGACGATCGAGGTGACGATGGGTGGGTTCGTGGCGCGAATCCGCGGCGGCGGCGTCGACATCGCAGTCACAGGCGCCGACACTAATCCGCGTGTTGGCTCAACGATGTTCGGCGCCAACAGTATTCATCATGTTTGCGACGGCGAGGTGATCACTCTTGGCATCCCGGAGTCCGGGCTGCGTAGCTACCTGGCCGTGCGCGGAGGGATCGACGTCACACCGGTGCTGGGCTCCCGCAGCTACGACGTGATGTCGGCGATCGGCCCGCTGCCGCTGGAGGCCGGCGACGTGTTGCCGATCGGAGAACACACCGAGGGGTATCCCGAACTCGACCAGGCACCGGTGGCGCCGATCTCCGATCATCTGGTCGACCTTCTGGTGGCCCCCGGGCCGCGCGACGATTGGCTCGCCGCTCCCGACGCCCTGGTGCACACCATCTGGATGGCCTCCGACCGCAGCGATCGGGTGGGCATGAGACTCGAGGGGCGCCCGCTGCTACACCGCGACCCGGGGCGCCAACTTCCCAGCGAAGGCGCGACCCGCGGCGCGATCCAAGTGCCGCCCAACGGATTACCGGTGATCCTCGGTCCCGATCACCCGGTAACCGGCGGCTACCCGGTGGTGGGAGTGGTCGCCGACCAGGACATCGACAAGCTCGCCCAGGTGCGGCCGGGCCAGCACCTGCGACTGCATTGGTCGCGGCCCAGATTCAGGCCGACTTCCATGTCGAGTTCGGTGACGGCGGACTAGTCGACCTGGTAAACCAACAGTGTGCCCATCCAGGTTCACACCGCCCGCCTGGTACACACCGCCGACTTGGAAAGCGACGCGCGGCAGCGCGCGCACGAGATGGTCAGCGATGCGTTCGCCGGCCAATTCACCGACGCCGATTGGGACCACGCGCTGGGCGGGATGCACGCACTCATCTGGCACCGCGGCGCGATCATCGCGCACGGCGCGGTGATCCAACGGCGGCTGCTTTACCGCGGGGTCTCGCTGCGCTGTGGATACGTGGAAGCTGTTGCGGTGCGCGAGGACTGGCGCGGACAGGGTCTGGCCATCGCGATCCTCGATGCCTGCGAGCAAGTCATCCGCGGCGGCTACCAGCTCGGTGCGTTGAGTTCCTCTGATCGGGGCAGACGGCTGTACACGCTGCGCGGCTGGCTGCCGTGGCGCGGCCCGACATCGGTGTTGGCGCCGGGCGGACCAATCCGCACACCCGACGACGACGGGTCGGTGTTCGTCTTTCCGCTCGGCACCGACCTGGACAACACCGCGGGTCTGGCGTGCGACTGGCGCGACGGAGACGTCTGGTGATCGCGCCTCACCAGGGGTGACTGCGCCCTGGCGTGATCCGTCTCACGCTGACGCGTCGCGCCGGATAGTATTGGCGGTGTTCTGTGATCCACGACACCTTCAGTCCCAGGGAGATCCGTTGTCCAGCACTACCGAACTGGCCGAACTGCACGATCTCATCGGCGGCCTGCGGCGGTGTGTGAGCTCACTGAAGGCTCGCTACGGCGACAGTCCGGCAATGCGTCGCATCGTGATTGACGCCGACCGGATCCTCAGCGATGTGGAATTACTTGACATCGATGTTTCGGAATTAGACTTAGCGCGCGTCACCGTGCAGCAATCCGGTGAAAAGATAGCCATTCCCGACACCGATTACGACGGCGACTTTTGGCGCGACGTCGACCAGGAGGGTGTCGGGGGCCACAACAGGTCCTGACAACTCAAGCCCGCCGCGAATCCAGGGGCTCCCTCTGTGTAGTCTTCGACGAACAGCCCGTTCGAAGAGGAACAATTGATGAGCGCACCTACGGCGAACCGTCCTGCGTCCGGTGTCTTTTCACCCACGCGCGCACACATCCAGGCACGCACGCTACGCACCGACCGGTGGTGGATGTCGCCGCTGCGAATTGACTTGGGATTCGCCGCATTTGTGATCTACGCGACCTTCCGCGCGTTCCAACAGAATTACTTCTTCGTGCCGAAGTACCACATGCTGACGCCGTTCTACTCGCCATGCGTCAGCAAGGCTTGCGGGGAGGCCAGCGACTTCTGGCCGCAGATCCTGCCGCACGTCTGGTGGCTACCGTTCGCGGCGCTGACACTGCCGTTTCTGCTGCTGTTCCGGCTGACCTGCTACTACTACCGCGGCGCCTACTACCGCACGGTGTGGCAGTCGCCCACCGCCTGCGCGGTGGCCGAGCCCCGCGCCCACTACAGCGGCGAGACCAAATTCCCGTTGATCGTGCAGAACACCCACCGGTACTTCTTCTACATCGCCGGCATCATCTCGGTGATCAACACCTACGACGCGATCATCGCGTTCCATTCCGACAGCGGGCCGGGTGGATTCGGCTTCGGCCTGGGCAACGTGATCATGGTCGTCAACGTCGTCATGCTGTGGGTCTACACGGTGTCCTGCCATTCATGCCGCCACGTCACCGGCGGACGGCTCAAGCACTTCTCCAAACACCCTGTGCGGTACTGGATCTGGACACAGGTCAGCAAACTCAACACTCGGCACAAGTTGTACGCCTGGATCACCCTTGGCACGCTGATGCTCACCGATTTCTACATCGCACTGGTGGCCGGTGGCGCCATCCCGGACCTGAGATTTGTTGGCTGACAAGCCGTTTCACGGATATCAAAGAGTTTAGTGAGGTTCCATGACTGAGGTCGAACGGCACTCCTACGACGTCGTCGTGATTGGTGCCGGCGGCGCGGGTTTGCGCGCGGTCATCGAGGCGCGGGAACGCGGCCTCAAAGTTGCGGTGGTGACCAAGTCGCTGTTCGGTAAGGCCCACACGGTGATGGCCGAGGGCGGCTGCGCGGCCGCGATGGGTAACACCAACCCGAAGGACAACTGGACCACCCACTTCGGCGACACGATGCGCGGTGGGAAGTTCCTGAACAACTGGCGGATGGCCGAACTGCACGCCAAGGAGGCACCCGACCGGGTTTGGGAGCTGGAGACCTACGGCGCGCTGTTCGACCGCCTCAAAGACGGCAAGATCAGCCAGCGCAACTTCGGTGGCCACACCTACCCGCGGCTGGCGCACGTCGGCGACCGCACCGGCTTGGAACTGATCCGCACGATGCAGCAGAAGATCGTCTCGCTGCAGCAGGAAGACCACGCCGAGCTGGGCGACTACGAGGCCCGGATCAAGGTCTTCGCCGAGTGTGCGATCACCGAGCTGATCAAAGACGGCGACGCGATATCCGGGGCGTTCGGCTATCACCGCGAAAGTGGCAACTTCGTCTTGTTCGAAGCCCCCGCCGTCGTCATGGCGACCGGCGGTATCGGCAAATCGTTCAAGGTCACCTCCAACTCCTGGGAGTACACCGGCGACGGCCACGCCCTGGCACTGCGGGCCGGCGCGACGCTGATCAACATGGAGTTCGTCCAGTTCCACCCGACCGGCATGGTCTGGCCGCCGAGCGTGAAAGGCATCCTGGTCACCGAGGGTGTGCGCGGCGACGGCGGAGTGCTGAAGAACTCCGACGAGAAGCGCTTCATGTTCGACTACATCCCCCCGGTGTTCAAAGGCCAATACGCCGAGAGCGAGCAAGAAGCCGACCAGTGGCTCAAGGACAACGACTCGGCCCGTCGCACCCCGGACCTGCTTCCCCGCGATGAGGTCGCCCGTGCGATCAACTCCGAAGTAAAGGCCGGCCGCGGCACCCCGCACGGCGGGGTTTACCTGGATATCGCTTCCCGACTCACACCCGAGCAGATCAAGAAGCGGTTGCCGTCGATGTACCACCAGTTCATGGAACTGGCCGGGGTCGACATCACCAAAGAGCCGATGGAAGTCGGACCCACCTGCCACTACGTGATGGGCGGTATCGAGGTGGACGCCGACACCGGCGCCGCCACCGTTCCGGGGCTGTTCGCGGCCGGCGAGTGCTCCGGCGGGATGCACGGCTCCAACCGGTTGGGCGGCAACTCGCTGTCTGACCTGCTGGTCTTCGGCCGTCGAGCCGGCCTGGGCGCCGCCGACTACGTACGCGCATTGAGCAGCCGTCCGAAAGTCTCTGACGATGCCGTCGAAACTGCGGCCAAGCGGGCCCTTGCCCCCTTCGAAACCCCGAAGAACGGTGCCAGCGCAGAGAACCCGTACACGTTGCAGCTCGAGCTGCAGCAGTCGATGAACGACCTGGTCGGCATCATCCGCAAGGCCGAGGAGATCACCGAGGCCCTCAGTCGACTCGACCAGCTTCGCGAACGGTTCAAGCACATACACGTCGAAGGACCCCGGCAGTACAACCCCGGTTGGAACCTGGCCCTCGATATGCGAAACCTGCTGCTGGTCAGCGAATGCGTCGCCAAGGCGGCATTGGAGCGCACCGAGAGCCGCGGCGGCCACACCCGCGATGACCACCCGGGGATGGACGCCTCGTGGCGCAAGGTTCTGCTGGTCTGCAGTGCCGCCGGCGGCGACGCGGTGGTTCCCGACATTTCGGTCACGCACAAGGACCAGATCCCGATGCGGCCCGACCTGCTCGAGGCTTTCGAGATCTCCGAGTTGGAGAAGTACTTCACCGACGAAGAGCTGGCCGACCACCCAGGACGGAGAGGCTGATGAGCTACAACGCAACCCTGCGGGTATGGCGTGGCGACGACTCCCACGGTGGGCTGCAGGACTTCACCGTAGAGGTCAATGAGGGCGAGGTGGTGCTCGACATCATCCATCGCCTCCAGCAGACCCAGACGCCCGACTTGGCGGTGCGGTGGAACTGCAAGGCCGGCAAGTGCGGTTCGTGCTCGGCTGAGGTCAACGGCAAGCCCCGGTTGATGTGCATGACGCGGATGTCGACCTTCGCCGAAGACGAAGTGGTCACCGTGACGCCGATCCGGACGTTCCCGGTGATCCGAGATCTGGTGACCGACGTGTCGTTCAACTATCAGAAGGCCCGGGAAATCCCGTCATTCGCGCCCCCGAAGGATCTACAGCCCGGTGACTACCGGATGCAGCAGGAGGACGTGGAGCGTTCTCAGGAGTTCCGCAAGTGCATCGAGTGCTTCCTGTGCAACAACGTCTGTCACGTGATCCGTGACCACGAGGAGAACAAGGAAGCGTTCGCCGGCCCGCGCTATCTGATGCGGATCGCGGAGCTGGACATGCATCCGCTCGACACCGTCGACCGGCGTGACCAGGCGCAGGAGGAGCACGGCCTCGGCTACTGCAACATCACCAAGTGCTGTACTGAGGTCTGCCCCGAGAACATCAAGATCACCGACAACGCGCTCATCCCGATGAAAGAGCGGGTCGCCGACCGCAAATACGATCCGGTTGTGTGGCTGGGCAACAAGCTGTTTCGTCGCTGAGCATCGGGTGTCAGCCCACCGCTGATCCGCGTACCGTTAGGTACAACCAGAAAGGCGGTGACCGATGACGATCCGAAAGCCCACCAGCGTCACCAGTATTCGCACGGCGATCAAGGAGTTGACGTCGCGCGCTGAACTCGCGCACAAAGAGGGCCGTGACGAGGACGGCGCGGAAATCGAGCGTCGAATCCAGGCTTACCGCGAGGAGCTCGGCCGGCGCCCCTAGACCCCGAGTCGCCGGAAAACGCTGCGGTGAAAAACGATCGGCGCAACCTCTGCGTCGACTCGAACGTCGCTGACCCGTAACACCACGATCGTGTGGTCCCCAGCGGGAATCAGTTGCTCGATCGCGGTTTCCATCCAGAGGCTGGTGCCATGGATGAACACCGCACCACTGTCGTAGGACACCGTTTCCAGGTCGGCGAAACGATCGCCGGTCTTGGCGGCCAAGGTCCGGGCGGCGCCGTCGTGTGACTCGCCCAGAACGCTGATACCCAGCGCGCGTACGTCTTTGAGTTTCGGCCACGTCGTCGAGGTGTTCTGCACGCAGAACGACACCAACGGCGGTTCCAGCGACACCGGAACAAATGTGCTGGCCGCCAGCCCCTCGCGAACACCGTTGACTTCGGCCGCGATCGCGATAATGCCGGACGGGAAATGGCCAAATGCCTCGCGCAATGAGGTAGGCGTCAGCTTGTCAGATGGGTTCACCGGGTTTCACTCGCGTCGACGGGATCTCGTGGAGCTGACCCTACCCGGCGGGCGTTACAACTTGCGCGCTGCCCGTCACGTAGCCGTGCGCGGCTGCGACGTCCGGATGAGCCCGCAACCTGCTTTTCCACGCGTTGCGGCCATACACCGAAAAGATCGGGTCGGACGGATCTGCCAGACGCCCGGCGTGCTGGGCGAGTTCCGCGGGCAACGACAGCGTCGGGATCTGCGCGTCCAATCGCGGGTTGAAGAAGTACGGCACCGAGATCCGGTCAGCCGCCTGGCGCAGATTCACCCGATGCTCGGTGGCCCGTAGGTAGCCGCCCGTCGCCAACTCCAGCAGCTCACCGATGTTGACGATGAATGCCACGTCCCGCGCGGGTACGTCGACCCAGTCGCCGTCGCGTCCCGCCCGCACCTGCAATCCCTGACTGCCGGGCTCGGCGAGCAGCAGCGTCAGCACTCCGGAGTCCCGGTGTGCGCCCACGCCTTGGGAGCTGGCCGCGATAGCCGGGTAGTGCACGATCTTGATCAACGTGGCCGGCGCCCCGGCGAAGGCTGCGTCGAAAACGTCCGCCGGACTGCCCAGCGCGGCGGCCCAGTGGCTCAACAGTGTGCGGGCCACCTTCGCGAGGGCCGCATCCCACTCCGCGATGATCCCCGGCAACTCCGGCACTCCCGCAGGCCACTGGTTGGGGCCCTGCAGCCACAAGTAGTCCGGCCGGCCCGGGCCGCCGATCGGCTCGCGCTCCGGGCCGATGTCGATCTGTTCGCGCCAGTCCACCTCACTGCGGGTCAGCTCACCACCCAGTCGCGTATAGCCACGGAAATGCGGGCTGCGGACCATCGCGACGGCATCCTTATCGGCTTGCGGCAGCGCGAACAAACGGCGTGCCACCGCCAGCACACGGTGCATGAGCTCGTCGGGTACCTGGTGTCCGGTCAGGTAGAAAAATCCCACCTCGTGGGCGACCTCGCGGAGGCGTTCCCTCAGTTGGCCAGAGTCGTGACCGAGGTCCACTTCCGGCAGCGTCGTGACGCTTGACACAATTGACACCTTTTCATCATTCCCGCAGGTAAACGGGTATGCCATGGTCTTGATCAGCGCGAACCCAACTGGTTGGTTGATTAGGCAGTGAAATTTAGCTCACAGTCGCTTGCGTCCGGTTACCCGCCGGTATAGTTTAGCCGTGTTACTGGTGGGTAACTTAGATCCAAGTACCCAACCTAAAGTGGCGTTCTCATCGAGGAGGAACCAGTGAGCCACTACAAGAGCAATGTCCGCGACCAGGTATTCAACCTGTTCGAGGTATTGGGCATCGACAAAGCATTCGGCGAAGGCGACTATGCCGACCTGGATGCCGACACGGCCCGCGAGATGCTCACCGAAATGAGCCGACTGGCCGAAGGCCCCGTCGCAGACTCGTTCGTCGAGGGCGACCGCAATCCCCCCGTGTTCGACCCCGAGACACACACGGTGACGCTCCCCGACTCGTTCAAGCAGTCGGTGCATGCAGTCATCGAAGCCGGTTGGGACAAGGTCGGCCTGGACGAGGAGCTGGGCGGCATGCCCATGCCCAAGGCGATGCTGTGGGCGCTGCACGAGCACCTGCTCGGCGCCAACCCGGCGGTGTGGATGTACGCCGGCGGCGCGGGATTCGCCCAGATCTTCTACAACCTGGCCACCGAAGAGCAGAAAAAGTGGGCCGTGCTGGCCGCCGAGCGCGGCTGGGGCTCGACCATGGTGCTCACCGAGCCGGACGCCGGCTCGGACGTCGGCGCCGGCCGGACCAAGGCCATCCAGCAAGACGACGGCTCGTGGCACATCGACGGTGTGAAGCGATTCATCACCTCGGGTGACTCGGACGACATGTTCGAGAACATCTTCCACTTGGTGCTGGCGCGCCCCGAGGGTGCCGGACCCGGCACCAAGGGTTTGTCGCTGTTCTTCGTGCCGAAGTTCCTGTTCGACTTCGAGACCGGCGAGCTGGGCGAGCGCAACGGCGTTTTCGTCACCAACGTCGAGCACAAGATGGGCCTGAAGGTCTCCGCGACGTGTGAACTGACCTTCGGGCAGCACGACGTTCCGGCCAAGGGCTGGCTGGTCGGCGAGGTGCACGACGGCATCGCGCAGATGTTCGAGGTCATCGAAAACGCCCGCATGCTGGTCGGTACCAAGGCCATCGCGACGCTGTCCACCGGTTACCTGAACGCCCTGGCCTACGCCAAGGAGCGGGTGCAGGGTGCCGACCTGACGCAGATGACCGACAAGACCGCGCCCCGGGTGACCATCACGCACCACCCGGACGTGCGTCGCAGCCTGATGACCCAGAAGGCTTACGCCGAGGGCTTGCGTGCGCTGTACCTCTACACCGCGACCTACCAGGACGCGGCGGTGGCCAAGGCGCTGCACGACGTGGACGGCGATCTCGCGGTCAAGGTCAACGACCTGATGCTGCCGATCGTCAAGGGCGTCGGCTCCGAGCAGGCCTACGCCAAGCTCACCGAGAGCTTGCAGACCTTCGGTGGATCCGGCTTCTTGCAGGACTACCCGATCGAGCAGTACATCCGTGACGCCAAGATCGACTCGCTCTACGAGGGCACCACTGCCATCCAGGCGCAGGACTTCTTCTTCCGCAAGATCGTCCGGGACAAGGGCGTTGCGCTGGGCTATGTCGCGAATGAGATCGAACAGTTCGTCAAGAACGAGGCAGGCAATGGCCGGCTGAAGGCCGAACGTGCGCTGCTGGCGACCGCGCTGGCCGACGTGCAGGGCATGGCCGCCACGCTGACCGGCTACCTGATGGCCGCGCAGGAGAACTCAGCTGAGCTCTACAAGGTCGGCCTGGGTTCGGTGCGCTTCCTGATGAGCGTCGGCGACCTGCTCATCGGCTGGTTCCTGCAGCAGCATGCCGCCAAGGCCATCGAGGCGCTCGACGCCGGGGCCAGCGGCGACGATCGCGCCTTCTACGAGGGCAAGATCGCGGTGGCGTCGTTCTTTGCGAAGAACATGCTTCCGCTGCTCACCAGCACCCGTCAGGTGATCGACACCCTCGACAACGAGGTCATGGAACTGGACGAGGCGGCCTTCTAACCTTCTCGAGCCGCTTCGAACCAAAAAGCCCCCGGTCTCTTCCCGGGGGCTTTTTGCATTG
>NZ_JBAPMI010000338.1:0-7078 GCF_049278535.1 Mycobacterium sp.
GCGAACTCGTTGTCGTCGACAGTGCCCGGCGGCGGACTGTGGCGACCATCCCGGTGGGGGCGCCGGTGCGCGACATCACGCTGAGCCCGGATGGAGCTTGGGCTTATGTGCTGGCCCACCACCCGCACGGAGCCGCCGTAGCAATCTGTATCAATCTGGCGCGCAAAGCAATCAGCGCCGTCGTCGAAGTGAGCGAGTCGGCCATCCAAATCGCGATGAGCCCGGATGGCTCCGAGATCTACGTCGTGGAACGCGATGGCATCGCGGTGATATGCGCAATGAGCGACTTGGCTTTCGACCGCATCACCCTCGACGTATCCCCGTCCTGCGTCGCGATGGGCTCGATGATGAGCCGGCTCTACGTAGCCGATCACATGGGCGACATAACGGCTCTGCCCACCGCGACACCGATGCTTCAGGCAGCGGCGAGCTGAGCGGCAGGATCCGCATTAAGGATTCATAAAGCCTGTTGCCGCAATGTGATTACGCACCACGTCAACAATACAAACAAGGAGTCCCTCAATGAAGCGCAACGTTCTGATCATCACCGGCACGGCGGCGACCCTCGCCACCGTGATGGTGGGTTGTTCACACCACGACAAGGCCGTCAGCGTCGGTAATGCCGCCGTTGCCCCGGCCGGCGCGTCGAACACCAAGGTGCTCGTCGAAGGCAAGGATCAAAACGTCAAGGGTCAGGTTGCCTGCACGAAGGCCGCCGGCACGGTCAACATCGCCATCGGTGGTGGAGCCGGGTCTTCGGGTGTTCCCACCGGCATCGGCGCAGTGCTGACCGATGCCAACCCGCCGGTGGTGAAATCCGTTGCGCTGGGCAATGTCAACGGCGTCACGCTGGGCGTCGGCGGCACCACCGGCAAGGCTGACGCCACCAAGGACGGCAGCTCGTACAAGATCAGCGGCACCGCCAGTGGCGTGGACATGTCCAACCCGATGGCAGGACAGGTCAACAAGTCGTTCGAACTCGACGTCACCTGCCCCTAGTACCGGCCCTCGCCCGGCCATCGGGTGTTGTTACAACAACATTCGGTGGCCGGGCGGACCTGCCGAACTATCCAGACGAAAGGAACACTCCCGTGAATAACAACAAACCCGTACTCCTGCTGGCCGGCGCGATCGCCGGGATCCTCGCAATCTCGCTCGTGGTTCGCTTTGTCGCTCTGAGCGAGCTCGGCCTGCCCGGCGGTTGGCTCTTGTTCGGCTTGCCGGCCGGAGGTGTCGGCCTGCTGATTCTGTTGTTGCGACTCGGACTAATCAACTTCGGCCAAGGCCCGAGCGCAACGCTGCGACCCCTTCAGCACGACGCCGTCATGGGTGTCCCCACGACTCTTCCGCCGCCCGCGGTACCGACGTCCAAGCGGCTGCAGGAGATCGAGCACCTGCGCGCCAGCGGCACCATCTCCGTCGATGAGTACATCGCAGAGCGTGCGCGGATCATCGCCAGCCTTTGAGTCGCCGGTGGCTCAACGGATCTCGGACAGCTTCGGCACCACCTCGTCGCCGAAGCGTTTCACGAAGCCGGCAGGATCCGGTGTGCCCGGCACCGGGCCGGTGTTGATCATCTCGACCCCGAGGTCGGAGAACCGTTCGAGCTTCTGGAGGTACCCGTCGACATCGGTGAAGGGGTCCTCGAAGAAGCCAACGGTTTTCCGGATTTCGGCGACATCGCGACCCACCGTGTCACAGTGGCGGGTCAACACATCGATCTTGTGGGCGAGAACGTCGATCTCGGAGTCGGTCGAGTTCCAGACATCGGCATATTGCGCGACGAGCCGCAGTGTCTTCTTCTCTCCGCCACCACCGATCAGGATCGGGGGCCGCCGGATCGGTTGGGGCTCGCAGATCGTCTCAGCCAATTGATAGTGCTTGCCGACATACGGCCCGTCGTTGTGGCTCCACATCTGCGAACAGATCTGCAGCGTCTCCTCGAGCATCTCGAACCGTTCCCGCAGCGGCGGATACGGAACCCCCAGAGCGAGATGCTCACGCTCGTACCAGGCGGCGCCGATACCGAACATGGACCGGCCCTGCGAGAGCACATCAAGAGTCGTCACTGTCTTGGCCAGCAATCCCGGATGCCGGTAGGTGACCCCGGTGACCAGCAATGCCAGCGTGATGCTGGTCGTCCGGCCAGCCAGGTAGCCCAGCGAGGTGTAGCCCTCCAGGAACGGATCTTCAGCGCGCCCAACACCTTCCATTTGGAACAAGTGGTCCGCCAGCGTGAACATCGTCGCGCCGATGTCCTCGGCGGCCGTGGCGGTCGACAACAGGGCCGGGGTCAATTGAGCCGGGTCGCCCGGTAGAAAGTCGATGAAGTGTATGCCCAATTCCATTGGTAGCTCCCTTCGTTAATCGGTCAAACGCTGAAGCAGGGACAACGCGTCGTTGATGACGCGGCGCTCCCGCTCCGAGTAGCGCTCTTGCATGGCGCGGGCCAGCCATTCCTCGCGAATCTGACGGTCGCTCTCGGCGCGGCGACGGCCGGCGGCGGTCAACGAAATCAGCTGTCGCCGACCGTCGTCAGGATCGGGTGCACGCCGAATAAGGCCGTGCTGTTCGAGTCCGGCGATGATGGCGGCCATTGACTGTGGTCGTACTCGCTCGGCGGCGGCCAGGGCGCTGGTCGACGATGCGCCCTCTTTCCACAGCCGGGTGAGCACCGCGGTTTGCGATGGTGTCAGACCGCCACCGGTCGCGACGTCCTTGAGTTGGCGACGCAGCCGGCTGAACATCACCCGCAGATCACGGGCCGCAGCTCCTGCCGATTCGCTGATCCCGTCCACCCAGTCCACCGTACATTAAACAGTTCAAACTGTACAGTTTGAACTGTCTAGTATTGATGTGAACGGTCAGTCCTACGTCGCGTCTCCGCGTAGCTCCCAGAAGCGTGTACTTTCTTCCGGCTCGTCCGGTGCGCTGCGCACCCAAATCGTCGCGGTGATGGTCATCAGCACCCAACCGATCGCTGTGGCGGGGATGGCCCACAGCCGACGCAGCAGGAGCGCCGACCCGCATTGGCCGGCGAAACCGGCGTCCTTGGCTGCCGGTCCCTGGGAAAGGCTTGCGTTGAAGCCTCTGCCGCAGCTGATCTGCATTCCCCATTGGTCGTATTGGTTCAAATGCACGGGCAACCACAGCGCCAGCAGTCCAGTGACGATCAACCCAGCGCCCACGCATCCGAGCACTACTTGACGGCTGCTCACTGTTCTCCTCTCAGGTCGGGATATGTGAATCCGGTGTCGGCGGTCAGTGACGGTTATGTCATGCAGACGTTCGAGAACAGCAGTACCGGCCAGGACACGATCGAGCCAAGAAAGGACACCACCAGATCGGCGCCGTGCATGTTCTGCAGATGCGCGGTGTGCGTCGTCGACCAGATCGTGCCGACCAGTAAATACGGTGTCCCGAGGATCAATCCAAGCGCGATCAGCTGTGCGATGGTGAGCTGGTAGCCGAGGATCCGGCGAATCGTCTCCAACATGCGCGGCTACCTCCAACACGGCCCCTGAACGTCGTCGGGTGTGACGTCGTAGCTCATCTGCGCTGCACAAGCGCATCAGACACGGACTATGTTAATGATCGTTCTGACTCGGCGGTAGGTTTTTTTGACACTTATCTGCAGGCTAGGGTGGGGCGGTGACGACAGCGCGAGCCCAGGGCGCCGCCGTCGTACGGCGTCGGCCCAAAGACCGCAAGGACCAGATCGCCCGGGCATCCGCCGAGGCGTTCAGCGCGCAGGGCTATCACGCCGTCAGCATGGAAGCGATCGCGGCCAAGGTCGGAATCTCAGCACCGGCGCTCTACCGCCACCATGCCAGCAAATACGAACTGTTCCGCGGCGCTGTGCTGGCGCTTGGTCAGCAGCTGGTCGACTGTACCGATTTCGCCGACACCGAAGCCGCCGAAACCGACCCGTCGGACACGCTGAATCGACTGATCGACGCGCTGGTCGACGTGACGCTGGCCAACCGCGAGTCCGGCGGCCTGTACCGATGGCAAGCCCGCTATCTGCATAGCGAAGACCAATCCACGCTGGGCGATCAACTCCGGTTGGTCAACCGCCGAATTCAGCGGCCGCTCATCGCAATTCGCCCGACTCTGACCACACCGCAGCGGTGGATGCTGTCGGCGGGTCTGCTCAGCGTGATCGGGAGTGCCGTCGACCACCGAGTGCAATTGCCCACCGACGAGATGCGCGCGCTGCTGTCCGGCGCCGCCTCGGCGGTATCGGAGGCTGACCTGCCGGTAACGGCGGACGCCTTGGACCGTCCCGCCACATGGCGGATCTTCGAGGCCGATACCGGGGTATACGAGGCCCTGCTACAGGCGTCGATGGTGTTGTTCAACGCCAAGGGCTATCCCGAGACCAGCATGGCCGAGATCGCGTCGGCCGTCGGTATTCCGGTCTCGGGGATCTACCGGTATTTCCCGGGCAAGTGCGACATCTTGGCGACGGGACTACGGCGTGCCGCCGATCGGGTTTCCGGCCGTCTGTCGGCGATCCTGACCGGGATGACCGAACCGGGCCACATGCTCACCATGTTGATCGAGGCATATGTGGCGACCTCGTTCGCCAACCCGGATCTGGCCGCGATCTATTACACCGAACGGGTGAACCTGACGCGGGTGGACCAGGAGTTGCTTCGCAGTGTGCAGCGATCGACGATCGATGCTTGGATGCGCCTGCTGGCCGCGGCGCGGCCGGCGCTCACCGAGACGCAGGCACGCTTTCTGGTGCACGCGGCGATGGCGCTGGTGGTCGACGTAGGTCGGCTGGTGCACTACGAGGACTCGGCAGACAACTCCGCCCACCCGCAGGCATGTGTGCGAAAACTGATGGAAGCTACGGTTTTTGGGACTGGCGAATAGCGTTGCCGCCCAGGTAGGCGAGGTATCCGATCAGGCCGACGGTGCCCAGGCTGCGGGTCTGGCGGCTGGCGAAACTCAGTCCCAGCAGCGTTTCGATGCTGCCGTTGGTGTAGACGTGCTGGCGGGTGTTACGCGGGAACGCCGCCTTGGTGATCGGCTCGAACAGCCCCGGGCTGGTGAAGTGGGCCAGTCCGGCGCCGGCCAGTGCCAGACCCGAAAAGCGGGCCACCCGGTTACTTTTGCGAGACATGGATCTCCTTAGGCGATTGCGTAGTCGCTCAACGGAAACCGAGAGCTGTCTCGCACGGCGTTGCGCACCGACGTGGGTCGTAGCAGGGTCGCCTCGCCGCTGTGATTGAAGTAGTACGACCGTGACGTGGCGCAGTCACCCGCGTAGAACACTGAGCTGTCCAGACGTTTGGTCATCCGATCCAGGAAGCGTGCGTTAGCCTCCTCGGTGATCTCGAATGTGGTTGCCTGCGTGCGCTTCACCTCGCCCAACAACCTGTCCATGTGCCGCATCTGGTATTCCATGGTGTTGAAGAAGGACAGCCCTGAGAAGGCGTATGGGCTGGCCAGGCTCAGGTAGTTCGGGAAGTGCGGAATGGACACACCCTGGTAGGCCTGGAACCTGTTCTCGCGCCACCACTTCCCAAGGTTTCGGCCTTCCCGACCGATCACCTCGATCGCGGGGAAGTTGGCGTCCCACAGGTCGAATCCGGTAGCCAAGATCAGCGTGTCGATGGCGGCCTTGTTGCCGTCTTTGGTGACGATGCCGTCAGGCTCGATACGGTCGATGCCGCCGGTCTCCAGGTGCACGTTCGGTTTGGTGAAGCTGCGGTAGTAGTCGTTGGACCAGCTCGGCCGCTTGCAGCCGAGGTCGTAAGTCGGAGTCAGCTTTTTCCGCAGTTCCTTGTCGCGAACCTGCACGAACCGGTGGGTCTTGCAGAGATCCATCGCGGCGATGGCCAGCCGCCGGAAGTAGCGGTAGTTGACCACGCCGACAACCGTCATGAACTCGAGCAGCCCGTCGGTAACAAACCGCACCGCCCGCTGAGTGAGCGGGATCCGCGCGAACAGGCGTTGCACGAGCGGGGCGATCCGGAAGTCAAGCTTGGGCGCCACCCAAATCGCGGTGCGCTGATAGACCGTCAGATCGGCGACGGTCTTGGCCAGTTCGGGGATCAGCTGGATCGCGGTGGCCCCCGTGCCGATCAGGCCGACCCGACGACCCGCCATGTCGTAGCTGTCATCCCATGCGGTGGTGTGGACGACCTTGCCGGCGAAGCTGGTGATGCCCGGGATGTCCGGCGTGTGCGGCTGCGACAGAAAACCGGTGGCGGTAATCAGGACGCGGGTAGACAGCGTCTCACCGCCGGCCAGCGTGACCTGCCACAGCTGGGCCTCATCGTCCCAGCGGGCGGATTCCACCGTCGTGTTGAACCGGATGTGACGGCGGATGTCGTATTTGTCGGCGACGTGATCGGCGTACTGCTTGAGCTCTGCGCCCTTGGCGAACAGCCGGGACCAGTGTGGGTTGGGCTCGAACCAGTAGGAGTAGGTGGTGGACGGGATGTCGACTGCCAGACCCGGATAGCGGTTGACGTACCAGGTCCCACCCAAGTCGGCCTCGCGGTCCAGGATGGCGATGTTGTCGTAGCCGAGGCGTTTGAGCTGGATCGCCGCGCCGATGCCGCCGAAGCCGGCCCCCACGATCAAGACCTCATAGTGCTCCGAACTCATGAAATGACCGTACCTTACTTCAGAGTAAGTTTGAAGATGGCGGACGCCTGCACGATGATATCGGGCGCTTAATCGGAGTTGATTTTCCTGTTCGACCGATCGCCTACGGCGTGGTTGTCAGCGAGCAAGGCCGCGTTGTCGTCTTGGAGGTCCAAAATCTGGCCGATGCCGGCGAGATTGACTCCGGCAGCAAGTAATTCGCTGATGCGGCGCAGGCGAGCTATGTCATCGGCGCTGTAGAGGCGGGTACCGCCGTCACTGCGGGTCGGACTGAGTAGGCCATGACGCTCGTAGAGGCGTAGCGATTGCACCGCGACGCCGGAGAGTTCTGCGGCCACGGAGATGCCGTAGACGCCCTGGCTCGCGTCTGGCGAGCCCGGGGCGTCGAACCGATCACTCATCGAAGTCTTCCTTGGCTGGGCGTACAGAAAATCTTTCTATCACACTTGCG
>NZ_JBAPMI010000339.1:0-1812 GCF_049278535.1 Mycobacterium sp.
ACCGCGCGGTCGGGTTGTACGCCGTTGCGGCGATACTCATGGCCCTGTTTCACCGGCTCCGCACCGGTGAGGCCCAACACATCGAACTGCCAATGTTTGAGTCCATGGCCCAGTTCGTGCTGGGGGACCACATGGGGGGCCGCTCCTTCGAACCTCCGTTGGGCCCTCCGGGTTATGCCCGCACGCTGACTCCCGAGCGTCGCCCGTACCAAACCGCAGACGGATATGTGTGCGCGATCATCTATACCGACAACCATTGGCGGGCGTTCGGCAAGCTGGTTGGCAGGCCCAACCTGGTCGACGAGGACGAGCGGTTCGCGACGCTGCGGTCACGGACCACATACGCCCACGATACGTATTCCTTCGTTCGAGAGATCATGCCGTCACGGACGACGGCGGAATGGCTGAAACTGCTAGAAGAAGCCGATATTCCGGCAACACCATTGCACACGCTGGACACGATCTTCGACGATCCGCACCTCAACGCCACCGGGTTCTTCCAACGCACGCAGCACCCAACCGAAGGGACCCTGCTGAGCGTTCGCGGACCTGCCAATTGGTCGAAAACGCCGCCCGCCATGATCACGCCGGCTCCCAGGCTCGGCGAGCACACAAGGCAAGTGCTCTCGGAAATGGGCTATTCGGCCGCCGAGGTGCAGAAAATTACCGGCTCCTCGGCGGACTAGACCGGGCGCGGCGACCGCTAACCGCCGTTGAACAGCGCGCGTTGCACGACGTCCTGCATGACCGATGTGATCCGCTCGTCGGAAACGTCCGGCTCGATCTCCATCACGGCCTCAGGCAGTCGGTCGAGCATGGCGACGAACACGGCCGCAGCGACGTCGATATCCAAGGGATATCGTCGCTGCACCCGTCCTAACAGTGACCGCGCGGTCTGGTGGGTCACCGCCATACCGTTACGGTGCCTTTTCAGCAGCTCTTCATCAGCCACGACGCCCTGCGCGATGGTGCGAAGCACCCCGATGTAGCGGCGGCTGAATACGACGAAGTCCGACAGCCATTCTTGCAGTTCGTCATTGGGTCCGCTGGTCGGCTCGACAGTCGCGAGTCGTTCGACGAGTTCGACGGCGGCCGCGCTGGACTCGCGGGCCAGTGTGTGCAGAAGAGCGGGTTTGTCGCCGAAATAGCGGTAGAACGTGGCACGGCCGACCCCTGCCGCCGCAGCCAGATCATCGATACCTGTGCCGTTGTAGCCGCGCTCGGCAAACAACCGAGACGCAGCGGTCAGAATCCGCCCGACGGTCTCACTGGCCCGGGGTCCCAGCGTGGGCCCGGGCGCGGCGGCCTCGGCTTCAAGCTCCACCAGGGGTTGGCGTGAAGTCGTTGGGACAGTGTGGATCTCACTGAACACCGCGGCCGGGGTCTGCGGAAACAACATCAGCTGCATGCACACCGCCAACCCGTCGATGGCATATTCGGCGCCCGGTAGCGGCACGAGTGCCTCACAGCGCAGGTAGTTGAAGTGGTGCACGAGACTCGTGAGCGCCAACGCCGCCGTATCAGCCTCTGGGTCCGACATGCCGCTGGCGACCAAACGTTCCGCCACGCGCGCACAATAGGAGCGGATGAACCGCACCACCATCGCCCGAACGTCGGCGTCGGAGGCCTCCACCTTTGCCGCCTCGACGAACATCGTCGCGTAGCGGTCATAGACCCATGCCCAAGCGCCGATCCACCAGTGCAGCGTTTCGAAGCCTTGAGGGGTGGGCCCGAGCGGTCCAAGCCGACGAGCCAGCCGCATCAGCTCCGCGCCACATGTCTCCAGTAGCTCTGTGAAGATCTCTTCTTTGC
>NZ_JBAPMI010000340.1:0-9088 GCF_049278535.1 Mycobacterium sp.
TGAAGTGCCTTCGAACGGGGGGCACTGATGGGTTTCGCGAATGTGCGCGACAAGACCCGTCGGTGGATCGAGAATCATCGGCGCGTCACACAGGTCGGGACAGCGGTCAGCCTGGTTCTGGTTCTGCTGGTCGGAATCAGCATGATGGTCTCGCCGTGGTGGAAACAGGTGACCCGCAACACCTACATCGCCTATTTCCCCAACACCAACGGTGTCTACACCGGCGACGAAGTCCGCATTCTCGGCGTCGCGGTCGGAACGATCGAGAAGATCGAACCGCAGCCCAACGCAGCGAAGGTCACGCTCACCGTCGACTCGGAATATTCGGTGCCCGCCGACGTCAAAGCAGCCATTCTGTCGCCGTCGTTGGTCAGCGCCCGGGCGATCCAACTCGTCCCGGTCTACTCCGGCGGCCCGAAACTGGCTGACGGCGCGACCATTCCGGAGGAGCGCACCGCGGTACCCGTCGAGTGGGACGACCTGCGCAAGCAGTTGGAGAAACTGACCGACTCCCTGCAGCCGACGACCGAGGGCGGGACGAGCCCGCTGGGGCAATTCGTCAACAGCTCGGCCGCCAACCTACGCGGCGAGGGTGACACCGCGCGCGACACCATCATCAAGCTCTCCCAGGCGGTTTCGGCGCTCGGCGACCACAGCACCGACATTTTCAGCACGCTGCGCAACCTGGAGACTTTCGTGTCGGCGCTGACCTCGAGCAGCGAGCTGCTGGCGTCCTTCAACAAGAACCTGGCCACCATCTCCACCGTGATGACCAATACGCCCAACGAGTGGGGTCAAGCCATTGCGGGATTGGACGGCGCCGTCAACGATCTGCGTCCCTTCGTCGCCGAGAACCGCGAGGCCATCGGAACCACCTTCGACCACCTCAACGAAATCACCACGGCGCTCAACGACAGTCGCCGCGACATCAAGCAAACCCTGCACGTCGCGCCGAACGTGTTCCAGAACTTCCTGAATATCTACCAACCCGCGCAGAGCGCGGTCACCGGGATTCTGGCCCTGTCGAACTTCGCCGATACCGTCCAATCCATCTGCGGTTCAATCGAGTCCGACGGACTTGTCGGGCGCAAACAGTCTGCCCGGTTGTGCGAGCAGTACTTGTCCCCGATCATTAAAAACCGCCAGTACAACTTCCTGCCGATCGGTCTCAACCCGTTCGTCGGCGCATCGGCGCGTCCCAACGAGATCACCTACAGCGAGGACAAACTCAACCCGCACATCCCGCCGCCCGCAGCGCCGGGTGCCCCGCCCACTGACGCGCCACCACCGGTGTCGCCGCAAGCGCTGCCGAGTGGCGCCGTACCGCCGGCGCCGGTCGCCGTTCATTCGACCGACCCCAATGCGGGACTGCCCGGCCTGATGGTGCCACCCAAGGGCACGCCATGAGGCGGGCGATTGCTGCGGCGCTTGCCATCTCGTCGATGTGCGTGCTGACGAGTTGTGGTGGATGGCGCGGCCTCAACTCGCTACCGCTGCCGGGAACCGAAGGCAAAACCAAGGGCGCTTACACCATTCAGGCTCAACTGCCCGACGTCGTCGTCATCCAGCCGAACACCCGGGTGCGCGTCGCCGACGTCAACGTCGGCAACGTCACCAAGATCGAGGTCCAGGACTGGCACGCCCTGGTGACGATGCGGATAAACGGCGATATTCATCTGCCGGCCAACAGCACCGCCAAAGTCGGCCAAACCAGCCTGCTTGGCTCCATGCACATCGAGTTGGCGCCGCCCACCGACGAGGCACCGCAAGGACAACTGAAGAACGGCTCGGTGATCCCGCTGTCCAGAGCCGGGACGTATCCGACTACCGAGCAGACCCTCGCGTCGGTCGCGATCCTGCTCAACGGCGGCGGTCTCGGTCACCTTCAGGAGATCACCCGGACCTTCGCAACGGCCTTGAACGGCCGGGAGAAAGACATGCGCAGCCTGCTGGCCCAACTGGACATCTTCGTCTCCGAGACGAAGAAACAGACTGACGACATCATCACGGCCATCGACAGTCTCAACAACCTGGTCGGGCAGGTGGCGGACAAAGATCCGGTGGTCGATAAGGCGCTCACCACGATCCCGCAGGCGCTCGGCGTGCTGTCGGATACCCGGAAGACCTTGGTCGATGCGATCGACAAAGTGGGCCAGTTCAGCGCCGTCGCCGCATCGACGATCAACCAGTCTAAGAAATCCCTGGTCGACAACTTCCGCAACCTCGCGCCGGCGCTGCGCGAACTGGCCAACGCCGGACCCGCGCTTACCCGCGGCCTGGACTTCTTGTCGACGCTGCCGTGGGTGAAAAGCACTGTCCCCAACTGGTTTCGGGGTGATTTTGCCAACATCTCGCTGGTCGTCGACCTGACCTTGAGCCGCCTCGACAGCGGTTTCTTCACCGGGTCGAAGTGGGAAGGAAACCTCACCGAACTCGAGATGCAGTGGGGCCGGACCATCGGCCAGATGCCCAGCCCGTACACCGCGGTGAACCCGTTGATCGCGCCGTATCACTGGGGGGGTTACTAGCATGGCTCGTTCGAGTTCGCTGCGCCTGTCCCGGCGGGTGTGGACACAGTTGGCGATCCTTGCCTCGGTCACCGTCGTGTCCATCGCCGTGATGGCGTTCGGCTTCGTCAAAGTGCCTGCGCTACTGGGGGTTGGCCGATACAAGGTCACGGTCGACCTGCCTGCCTCCGGCGGGCTGTACGAGACGTCGGTGGTGAACTATCGCGGCAGCGAGGTCGGTAGCGTCAAATCGGTCGACGTCACCCAAAACGGTGTACGTGCGGTGCTTTCGCTGAAATCCGACATCGCGATCCCCGCCGACGTGACAGCAGCGGTGCACAGTCGCTCGGCGGTCGGTGAGCAATTCCTGGAATTGACACCGCATTCCGGCGCCGGCCCGAAATTGCGCGACGGCGACGTGATCGCGGTCGGCAAAACGCAGATCCCCGTCGACATCGGATCGCTGCTCGACACCACCAACAAAGCTCTCAAGGCGATCCCGCAGGACAACTTGCGTACCGTCGTCGACGAGGCCTCCAAAGCCGTCGCAGGTCTGGGGCCAGAGTTGTCGCGACTCGTCGACGGCGGCACCGCGTTGGCGATCGACGCCGGCAAGACCAGCGACACCTTCTCCAGGCTGATCGACGAGTTCCCGCCGGTGGCCAGCTCACAGGTGCGAACGTCGGAGTCGATCGCGACCTGGGCGAAGCGCGTGAATGCGATCACCAGTCAGGTGAAGGCACAAGACAATTCGTTGGCAGACCTGCTGAACACCGCGGGCCCGGCGCTCGACGAGGGCACTGCCCTGTTCGACCGGTTGGCGCCGACACTGCCGGTGCTGCTGGCGAACTTGGTCAGTCTGGGCACTATCGCGGTGAACTACCGCAACGACCTCGAGCAGCTGTTGGTGATGTTCCCACAGGGGACCGCGGTGATGTCGTCGATCATCGTGCCGGACCGGGTTGCCAAGATGGACTACAAAGGCATCTATCTCGACTTCAACCTGAACCTCAACTCGCCGCCACCCTGCAACGCCGGATTCCTGCCGGTGCAACAGCAGCGCATCCCAGTGCGGGAGGACTACCCCGACCGCACCAACGGCGAGTTGTACTGCCGTATCCCGCAGAACTCAGACATGAATGTGCGCGGCGTTCGTAACGTTCCCTGCGAGACCAAGCCGGGCAAGCGTGCGCCGACGGTCGAGATGTGCGAAAGCGACGAGCAGTACGTCCCGCTCAACGACGGCCTGTTCTGGAAGGGCGATCCCAACGCGACGTTGAGCGGTCAGAGTGTGCCGCAATACCCGAAGGGCGGCCCACCGTATTCGCCGGGCGAGCACTGGCACCCGCCGGCTCAACCGCCGGCAAAGCCGCCAGTCGCCATCCCTTATGACCCCGCGACCGGAATCTACGTCGGCCCAGATGGCCGTCATTACAGCGATTCCGACCTCGCCGCCGGAATGAAAGGCAAGACATGGCAGAGCATGATGGTGCCGCCGAAAAAGCCGAATCCGTAAATCCCGATTCGGTAGACGATGACGCCGCCGTCGAGGACATCGACGCGGAAGACGTCGACGCCGCAGAAGCTGACGCCGAGGCTGATGCGCGACTCGGCGCAAAACAGCGTGTACGGCAATGGTTTTCCAATGGTCCTCAACCGATCGCTGTCGGAGTCGCCATCATCGTGGCTCTGCTCGGCTTAGGCGGCTGGCTGGGATTCCGCGTGTACCAAGACCGTCAGGTGGATGAGCAGCGCAGCCTCTACGTGCAAGTCGCGCGTCAAACCGCGATCAACCTGACCACGATCAGTTACACGGAGGTCGATGCCGACATCAAGCGGGTCCTCGACTCGGCGACCGGCGGATTCCACGATGAATTCCAGACCCGGTCGCAACCATTTGTCGAGGTCGTCAAGAAGGTGCAGTCGAAATCTGTGGGCACCATCGCCGAGGCGGGCCTGCTTTCCTACACCAAAGAGCAAGCGCTAGTGCTCGTCGCCGTATCGGTCAAGACGTCGATGGCCGCGGCGCCGCCCGACCAAGAGCCCCGCAGATGGCGGATGCGTCTTACCGTCGATAGGACGGGTGATGGCGCAAAGGTGTCTAATGTCGAGTTCGTGCCGTGAGCACTCGAACCGCGTTGACCACGCAGGAGGAGGACTCCGCGATGATCGATGACAACGACTCGGTCGCAGACGACTCGTCGCCTGACGTCCTGGCCGATCACGATGACCTGGCCGAAGCCGCAGAGGACGCCGAGGCGACGGGCGACGAGGACGACGAAGCGGACGACACGCCGTCCGGGCGTAACGCTCGATCCTCCTCGGGCCGTCTGCTCGTCGCGGTAATTCCAGCGTTGGCGTTGATCCTCGCTGTCGGCGTCGGCTATCTGAAGTGGCTGGACGGTTCGGCGCGGGAATCTCGAGCAGCGGCAGAGCAATCGGTGCGAGCGGCCTCCGAAAGCACCATTGCAATCCTGTCGTACAAACCGGAGACGGTGGACCAAGAACTGAAGGCTGCCGCCGACCGGCTCACCGCCGGGTTCCGCCAGCAGTACACCCAACTGGTCAACGACGTCGTCGCTCCCGGAGCCAAGCAGCAGCACATCAGCGCGGTGGCCACCGTGCCTGCAGCCGCTTCGGTCTCGGCGACCGGAAAACAGGCGGTGGTACTGGTTTTCGTCGACCAGACCACCACGATCGGCACCGATGCGCCCACTCAGAGCACGTCCAGCGTGCGCGTCACTCTCGAAAAGGTCGGCAACCGTTGGCTCATATCGCAATTCGACCCGGTGTGAGCGATGGACAAGTGAGGCGGAAATGAACAATTTGTCGAGCTTCTCGCGGCGGCTTTCCGCCATCGTGTTGACCTTAGGTTGGTGTGCGGCGACGATGATCTCGGGTCCGACTGCCACCACGAAAGCGGCCGGCTTCGAGAACCTGCTGGTGCCCTCGGCCTCGATGGGTCGCAACATTCCGGTGGCTTTCCTGGCCGGCGGCCCGCATGCGGCGTATCTGCTGGACGGGTTCAATGCCGCGCCGGATGTCAGCAACTGGGCGACCGTCGGCAACGGGTTCAACACACTTGCCGGCAAGGGGATTTCGGTGGTCGCACCGGCCGGCGGGGCCTACAGCATGTACACCAACTGGGAGCAGGACGGCAGCAAACAGTGGGACACCTTCTTGTCCGCCGAGCTACCGGACTGGCTGGCCGCCAACAAGGGTCTGGCCCCCGGCGGGCACGGCGTCGTCGGCGTCTCCCAGGGCGGGTATGCCGCGGCGGCCCTGGTGACATTTCACCCTGACCGATTCCGTTATGCCGGATCATTTTCCGGCTTCCTCACCCCCGAACGTGCTGGCGTGGACGGGACGATCACCGCCGCGCTCCGGCAGGGCGGTGCCGACACCGACCACATGTGGGGCCTTCCGCAATTGGGTCGCTGGAAGTGGCATTCGCCGAACCAGAACATCCAGCAGCTGGTCGACAACGACGCTCGACTCTGGATTTACAGCCCCGGTAGCGGCGCACCGACCGATCCTGGTGCGATGGCCGGCTTCGGCGATATCTCGCAGGGCACCAACGCCCAGTTCTACTCGCACTATCGAGACGTCGGCGGTAAGAACGCTCATTTCGACCTGGGCCGTGGCGGCGGAAACGACTGGTCGACGTGGAGTCAGCAGCTCAGTGCCATGTCCGGCGATCTCGCGGCTAACATCCGCTAGAAACTTTCACAGAGATGAGATGCCATGACTGACAAGGGCATTGGCCTCCGACGGGCGCTGTCGACATGGGCCGCGCTGAGCGCGTTCGCGACCCCGAGCGTGGTCGCCGTCGCATCGGCCGCCCCTGGGGTTCCCGGGAATAACGACCGGCTCAACAACGGCATCGTGGTCAACGTCGACACCATCAAGAGGCAGGCCGGCTGCACCACTAACCTCAAGATCAACCCGCAACTGGTTGCCGCCGCGCAGCGGCACACGGTCGACGTGCTCAACAATCGCAACCTCGACGCTGACGTCGGGTCGGATGGTTCGTCGGTGGCAGACCGTGCCCGTGGGGCGGGCTACAACGGCACCGTGGCCGAGACGGTGGCGATCAATAATTCGCTGGCGATCAACGACCTTGACGTGATGGGGAATTGGTACTACCGACCGGACTACATGGCGATCATGTCGAACTGTGCCAACACCCAGATCGGGGTGTGGTCTGAGAACAGCGTCGACCGCAGCGTTCTCGTCGCGGTGTACGGACACCCGGGATGAGCGAAACGTCCATAGACAGGGGACCGAAGATGAAGCGTGGGATGTGGTTGGTTGGCCTGATCGTCGCCGCGGCGTTCTGCGGCGGCGCAACACCTTTGGCCCACGCCGTGCCGGCACCCGACATCGAGTTCATCTACGACACCACCGTGCGCAAGCAATACAGTTTCGCGAACACAGCAGATGCGATCAGCTATGCCCACGGCATCTGCGACAAGATCACCGGCGGCGCCAGCTACGGCAAGGTGATCGGAGATGTGAAAAATGATGTGCTGCCGAACGACGAATACTCGGCCAACTATCTAATCTCGAACGCGGTGAACATCTACTGCCCCGCGCAGCTCTGGCAATTGCGCAATTCAGCGGGCAGCTACGCGCCGCCGTCGCAGTAACTAATTGTTGTCGGCGTTGCCTAGGTCAGGTACGTAAGCCGGCGGAGGGTAGACGCCCCGCAGCAGCCAAGCGTACGACGCGATGCCGTACTGCAGCTCGTCGCTGGCGTCGTAGTCCGGGTTCGGATTCATCTGGCTAGCCCTCCGTCGTACAGCTCGTACCGTCGAGCCTATCGCGCCGTGGCGCTGATCACCCGTTGAACCTGCCCTACCTGGTGGTCTGGGCAAGATTTGCAGTGATTTTAAGGCGGTTTCGCTGTCCGGCTTTCGGTCGGCCTCTCATTAGGCTTGTGGCGTGCGCCAATTCATCGTCGTGCTGGTGTTCGCGAGTCTCGTGGCCGCGTCGTGCGGCTGGACCCCGCCCGGTATGACGTCGAACCATCCGGACACCTGCAGCGACGCCGACGGGCCGAGTCCCGATACCGTGCGCCTGGCCATCGCCATCCTGCCGGTCGCGACGCCCGGTTCGGCCTGGACCGAGGCCGCGCGCGGGCACACCCGCAACTGCCGTCTGTACTGGGTGCAGGTCACACCCACCAGCGCGACCGCTGCCAGCCCCGTGCAACTGCTGTTCTTCGACCACAACATTCCGCTGGGCAACCCGACACCGAATCCGAAACCGCACACGACGGTGCTGTCTGCCACCGACGACGCGGTGAGCGTCCAGTATCAGTGGCAGGTCGCCGGCGATTCCGCCTGCTGTCCGACCGGCAAGGGGACCGTGCAGTATCGGATCGGCCCCGGCGGGAAACTCGTCACCCGTGGAGCAGTGCCGAATCAGTAGCCCCTGTCTCGTCGGCGCCGGCTTGCGGCAGGTTCTCCGGGTGCAGCATGTCGGCGTAGCGCAGCGCCTCGGGAATCCCGAACCCGTCCACCAAGGTTTCGGCGTGCGGACGCAGCAACCGGCACCGATCGTTGATACCGCGGGTGACGGCCTTGGCGCGCTCAGTGGACAAGAACCGATGCTCGACGAACCACGCCTTGTCGTCTTCGATCACCGTCAGCGCGTAGAGGTCGCAGACCAGTCCGAGGATCTCGCGGGCCTCGTCGTTCTCGCACGCGTCGATCCCGGCGACGAACGCCTCTAGCACCACCCGGTCGATGTGTGCTTTCGCGGCGTGCAACACGTGATCCTGTACCGAGTTGAACGCATCGAAGGCCGACATCTCTTTCGACTTGGCCTGCAACCGGCGCGCCACCGAGGCGATGACGTATTCCTCGCGGTCCTCGAACATCTGGACCTGGGTGCCGCGGTTGAACAGGCTGCCCTCTTCTTCGTTGTCCTGCCGGGCGTCGATGACGGTTTGGATAATCGTCTCGGCCGCAGTGCGTTTCAGCACCCGCTCGCCGGCGAAGTTCGCCGCGAAGCGCACCCACTCCACCGGGCTCATGCCCTTGATGTCGTCGGCGTAGGCGGTCAGCAGCTCCTTGGCCACCAGCTGGGTCAGCACGTGGTTGTCACCCTCGAAGGTCGTGAATACGTCGGTGTCGGCGCGCAGCGCGATCAGCCGGTTATCGGCCATATAGCCTGCGCCACCACATGCTTCACGAGCCTCCTGGATAGCGGTGGACGCATGCCAGGTATTGATGGCCTTCAGGCCGGCGGCCCGCGCCTCCAATTCTCGTTGCTCCTCGGCGTCGGGGGAGTCGGCGGTCTGCAGATCGTGACACTTCGACACCAACTCGTTCTGCGCGAACTGCAACGCATACGACTTCGCGATCAGCGGGAACAACCGGCGCTGATGCACCAGGTAGTCCATGATCAGCACCTCGCTGTCCTCATCGGGTGCACTGAACTGCTTGCGCTGCAAGGCATATCGGGTAGCGATGTCCAGCGCCACCCGCGCGGCGTTGCCCGCGCTTCCGCCGACGCTCACCCGCCCGCGGATCAGGGTGCCGATCATGGTGAAGAACCGGCGGTTGGGATTTTCG
>NZ_JBAPMI010000341.1:0-8252 GCF_049278535.1 Mycobacterium sp.
ACGAAGTGAAGCCGGCAGCGTTTTCAGCGGGTAGAAGACACAGGAAAAGGGCATCAACACTCCGGCAATGCTCCATGCCAGTCCCTCAAGCCTCGACTTATAACGCAGGATCAGGCTCGTGACTGCAACGCCGCCGGCAAGGCCGAAGAACATCAGGACGGCAATGAACGGAATGAATTTAATTAATAACGGGAAGATGTTGAAGTGATAGCAGAGCAAAGCAATCGCAGATTCCAGGATCAAACCAATCAAGGCCTTGATTAGGTTCACTGATATCAAAGCGGAAAGGTATTCCGCTATACTGAGCGGCGAGCCGAACAGATTAATGAGATTTCGCGACCCGAACTCGTCCAGGAATCCTTGCGCCATGTCACGCTGGAATCCGTAGAAAAATCCCCACAATACGACTCCGCCAAGCAACGAACTGATGAGACCCGATTGCATGCCCTCGTGGTGCGTGAGGTAGATAGTGATAAAACCCCACATTACGATATTCACCACAGGGAAATAGACCATATTGATCAAGTGGTTGTTGTTGCGCCGTAATTCATACAGGTGGCGTATAACCACGGCTTGGATTCTATGGAGACGCATCTTTCTGCTCTCTCGCGATCTGGATGAAGACTTCTTCGAGCGCGGGCTCGTCCCGGTGCTCTTCCAAGATGTCCCGCGTGACGTCGATCGGAGTTCCGCTTGCAATGACTCGGCCACGGCTCAGGAACACGATTCTATTGCACATCCGCTGAACTTCGCCCATATTGTGCGAGGTATAAAGAATGCTCGTGCCGCGGCTTCGCTGTAACTCCAGCAATATTTCCCTCACCTCGAGCGCCATCAGCGGGTCAAGGTAGACGGTGGGCTCATCAAGCAACAACAGTTCGGGGTCGTTAAGAAACGCCTTGCATAAACCGACGCGCGTTGCTTCGCCAGAGGAAAGTCTTGATAGCGGTTTGTTCTGCAGTTTCATGATCGAAAAACGGTCAAGCAGCTCGTGGATTTTGTGTATGGGATTCTCGACTCCATAAATCCGCGCATAAACCGATAAGTTTTCTAAAACCGTCAGACGCGGCGGAAATGCCACATTCGGTGTGGTGAAGTTCAGTCGTTGCAGCGTAGACTCGCGATTCTCTTGCAAGCTTTTCCCGAACAAGGAGAATGTGCCGGAGCTTGGCGTGATCAACCCCAGCAGCATGTGCACGATGGTCGACTTGCCCGCTCCGTTCGGACCGACGAGGCCAACGATTTCGGCTTTGCCCACGGAGAATGACACGTCGTCCACGGCCCGAAACGACCCGAAGGTCTTCGCCAGGTGTCTGACGTCGACCCGGGTGGGGTCATCGCACGCATGCACGATGCCAGGCTTCCCCGGATTGCCTTGCGTGCCATTCGATAGTGCGCGCTATCCCGTCACGTACCGAGACCTGAGGGTGCCATCCAAGCCGATCACGCGCTCTTGTAATGTCGGGCCGCCGACGGGTCGGATCATCTTGCGGCAGCGGATGCAACTCTATTGGGGAAGATGAACTAGTCAGTTCGATCACCAATTTAGCGATCTCGAGAACGCTGAGTTCCGTTGGGTTGCCCAGGTTGACTGGTCCCGGTTCGTCAGAATGCAACATCGCCAGGATCCCACGAACCAAGTCGTCTACGAAGCAAAGACTTCTCGTTTGGGTTCCATCCCCGAAAACGGTCAGAGCCTTGGCATTCAGGGCTTGGTCAATGAATGCTGAAACAACGCGGCCGTCGTCCGGATGCATCCGAGGCCCGTAAGTGTTGAAAATACGGAGAATTCCTGTGTTTGCGCCACAAGACGTGCGGTAGGCCGTTGTTATCGCTTCTGCGTAACGTTTGGCCTCGTCGTAGACGCTCCGCGGTCCGACCGGGTTGACGTTGCCCCAATATTCCTCCAGCTGCGGGTGAAGAAGGGGTTCGCCATAAATTTCACTGGTTGATGCGAGGATGAAGCGTGCGGATTTGCTCAAGGCGAAATCGAGCACGTTCCGCGTTCCCTCCGACCCGGTCCGTAGCGTGAAGATGGGCCTGTTCAGGTACGCGAACGGCGATGCTGGGCTGGCAAGATGAATCACACCATCGAATCTGCCCTCGATATCAATCGTCTCAAGAACGCTCTCCTCGATGAATGAGAATTTGGGAGACATACAGAGATGCTCAATGTTGGTGCGGCGGCCAGTTGAGAGATCGTCAAGACATACAACCGTGTGGTCTCTGTCGATCAACAGATCGCAGAGATGTGATCCAAGAAAACCGGCCCCACCGGTAACAAGGACTCTCACGACCCCCCCTGAGGTTGCGCCCAACTTCTTTGCGGCAACATCACGGCCGCCCAAACCCGCGGTAACTCCAGCCGGCGGCACGCCAGCGTTGCGAGTCTAGACAGTTACGCGCATCGATGACGCGCTTCTGCCTCATTACTGCCTCAAGTTTTTCCGGTTGCAGTTGCCGAAATTCTTCCCACTCGGTGAGAATCAGCACCACATCGGCCCCCTTACAAGCGTCGAGGGTCGACAACGAATAATTGAGCGTCGAGAACAGATGTCGGGCATTGTCCATGGCTTTAGGGTCGAACACGCTTACAAGGGCTCCCTGTAGCTGTAGTTGCCCAGCCACATCGAGTGCCGGTGAATCACGAATATCGTCGGAGTTCGGCTTGAAGGCAACGCCGAGAACCGCAATTCTCGCCCCGGCAAAGGATCCGCAAATTTCTCGAGTGGCGTCGATTACCCGGCTGCGCTGTCTGATGTTGATGTTGTCGACCACCTGCAAAAACGTGACGACATCATCGAGCCCCAACTCGTCGGCGCGCGTCATGAAGGCACGGATGTCTTTCGGCAGGCATCCGCCGCCAAAGCCCAGCCCGGCATCGAGGAACTCCCGCCCAATGCGCTTGTCAGCCCCGATTGCGTCGGCCAGCATGGTGATATCGGCGGATGCAGCTTCGCACACCTCAGAAATCGCGTTGATGAATGAGATTTTTGTTGCTAGAAAGGCATTGGCCGCGACTTTTGCCAATTCGGCTGTCGCCAGACTTGTTACCAAGAACGGAATGTTGCCGTCGGACGATAACGGCTTGTACAACTCTGCCAGCGTTCTTTCCGCGCGCTTCTCGTAATGCCGTTCCACACCTACCACGATGCGATCCGGATGCAGAGTATCGCGCACGGCAAAGCCTTCGCGAAGGAACTCCGGGTTCCAGGCGAGTTCTATATCGTCACCGGCGGGTGCGATGCTTCGCATACGTCCCGCCAAGCGCTCCGCTGTGCCTACCGGCACGGTGGATTTTCCCACTATTAGAGCTGGTCTATTCAGATGCGGAGACAAAGTATCGATCGCCGCATTTAAGTACGATAGGTTCGCGCCCAGACCCGTGTCGCTTTGTGGTGTGCCGACGGTAAGAAAGAACACGTCCGCGAAATCGGCCGCTTCCACGTAGGAGTCGGTAAAGCGCAGCCGGCCGGATGCCAGGTTGCCTCTTACGATGTCCTCGATTCCGGGTTCGAAGAAGGGCACCTCGCCCGACTGGAGCTTGGCCACCTTGCCCGGGTCGATGTCGACACCCAGCACATCATGGCCGATTTGTGCCATGCAAGCAGCGTGGGTTGCACCCAGATAACCGGTTCCAATCACTGCTATCCGCATCTGAGGCCCACGCTCGTTCACACGATATTATTGTCGACTAAAGCAACGAATTCTCGCGCGGCTCCATGCAGACCGCCGGTGTGTGCGGATCGTGCATTCGTCTTTGCCCCAACGATCCCGCGTTTCAATGCTTTGACTCCTCGGGTGAGCTCAAGCGGGCATGGGAAGACATTTGCCAAAATGTTCGCGAGTTAACCCGAGTGGTCGAGGTGAATAAAGAGTTCTGGGGGTTGACCGTCCAATGCGAAGCCGTCGGCATGCGCACGCTTGCCGGGAAGCGCGTGACATCGATACAGCAAACGGGCTCCATGGCCCATGTTCTCATGGATCGCGGTCTTGCGCGTGATTACGCAAACTCGGCGGCCGACGATTTGGCAGCTATGGGATCCGGTTCTGGTCGCGCGCCAAACCTGACTGGTCGACTCCGCGGCGGCAGAGTGCAGACCTTGGCCTCTGCCCACCTACAGCCTTTGCCCGACGAATACTTTTATGTTTTTCGATGGGATGCAGAAGCACCGGATATGGAGCCGCAAGGCACCCACAGATAGTTAGCCAGCGATCTTTCGCCGGCCGCCTAGGCCGCAGCCATCAACCCAACGGCGCGGTCGGGGTGAAGACCACTGGCATTTTCTCCAGACCGGACACGAAGTTCGCCGGGCGAAGTGGCAACTCGCCGTCGTCGGCCAGCCGCAGATCGGGCAGCCGCTGAAGCACCCGGCCGGTCATGTTCACAAGCTCGATTCGTGCCAATTGATTGCCCAGGCAGAAGTGCGTGCCGAACCCAAATGCCAAGTGACTGTTCGGATCTCGCTGAATACGGAAGTTCTCCGGGTCGCCGAAAATGGCTTCGTCGAAGTTGGCCGATTCGAACAGTAGAAGCATCTTCTCGCCCTGTTTGAGGCTGGTGCCGTGAAACTCCGTGTCGGCGGTGATTGTCCGCGCCATGTTCTTCAGCGGCGATGTCCAGCGCAGCATTTCCTCGACTGCACCGGGGAGCAGGCCGGGATCTTTTTGCAGCAGGTCCCACTGGTCGCGATTGCGTATCAACTGTTCGATGCCGCCGGAAATCGTGTGACGCGTCGTCTCGTCGCCTCCGACAAGGATCAGCAGCGTCTCCTGAAGAATGTCGTCGTCGCTCAGCCGTTCACCGTCGACCTCCGAGTGCACCAGGACACTGATCAAGTCCTCGGTCGGCTCGGCTCGGCGCTCTTCGATCTTGCTCCGCGTGTAGTCGTTGTACGCGATAAAGGCATCCATCGTGACCTGCAGGTCAGCCTCGGACACAGTCGAACTGAGGCCGACCATCAGGTCGTCGGACCACTTCAGGAAGAGCTCTCGCTCTTCCGGGAGCACACCGAGCATGTCGCCGATGACCGCCATCGGCAGCGGGGCGGCGAGGTCTCGGACGAGATCACATTCACCGCGTTCGCACACCGCGTCGATGAGCAAGTCGCACAACTTGCCGATGGAGGTGTCCTGGACCTTCAACCGCTTTCGCGTGAACCCTGCGTTGACGAGCTTGCGGCGCAACAGATGTGCCGGATCATCCATGTCGATCATCATCGGCAGGGCATCCTGATCAGGACGGATGCCGCCCGCATTCGAGAACAACTCGGGGTTGCGCTCGGCGTCGATTACCGCCGCATAGGTCGTCGCCGCGGCCAGCCCGTTGCGATCGCGGAATACCGGCGCGTTGGCCCGCATCCAACGGTAGGCCTCACGGGCCGCAGGACGATCGGCGTAGAAAGTCCCGTCGGTCAAGTCGATATCGGGTTTGGTCATGGTCATGAAATCTCCTGAGCGTCGCCGAACGTCATTTGTACTTGGTCAGCAGAGCTGGACAGCATCGCGCGCTTCGGAAGGCCCAGCGACGCCAACTCTTTCGCGTAAGGATGATCGCCCAGCCGGACGTGCACTCCACCGAGTCGGGTCCGCACACCGTCCAGCGTGTGTTCGAAGGCGGTCTCGCGGGTGACCCCGTCGCGGTGCGAGTAGCTGCGCTGCGCCTGCCGGCGAGGGGTCAGCCGGATCGGCAGGCCCGGACGAAAGTCCATCCCGATCACCAGTTGCCCGTCGACCGTGCAGTCGAATCCGAATTGCCGGCCCTCTCGAATAGCGAAGTCCGCCATGACTTTCGGGTAGCCCCAGATCTTCGTTCCCGCCTCCAGCGTGAACGCCTGGTCGACGGGCAGGTGATGGATGAAGGCTCCGGCCGATCCCAGGGCCCGTGGCCCGCTCGCAGTAGACCCGGGCGGATTGACCATCACGCTGGTGCCGAACTCGTAGTACTGGCCCAGGTCGCCGTCGATGTAGTGCATCAACATCAGAACCACGACCGCACGCCCGGGCAGGTAACGGCAGACCCGCAAGCCGCTGTAGTCGATCAGGTGCTGAGCGGCGTCGGCGTCCACCGAGAACATCGCCATGTGCTGGGTTGCCTTGCGAATCTGCACCGGCATCGTGAGCACCGTGCCGGCGATGGTGTGCTGGGAGGCTGTCATCCGGCCAATCTAGAACGTGTTCTAACTCACCGCAAGGACCGGGTCAGATCAGGCTCGCCAGCTCGCGGACCTGCTCTGTACTGCGGCCAGACACCACCATCATGGTGACGCCGGCGGCCTCCCAGGCCTTGATCTGCTTACGCACGTAGTCAACGTCGCCGACGATCGCGGCGTCGTCGATCACCTCGTCGGGGATGATCTCGGCGGCTCGTTCTTTGCCGTCCTTGTGTCCACTGCGGAACAGCTTGGTCACGTCGTCGACCACCTCGGCGTAACCCATCCGGCGGTACACGTCGGCATGGAAGTTGGTGCCCTCGGCGCCCATGCCACCCATGTAGAGCGCGATGTAGGGCTTCATGGCCGCGAACGCGGCGCCGCGGTCCTCGGTTATGACGATGTTGGCGGTCGCACAGATCTCGAAGTCCTCGCGGCTACGGCGTGCGCCCGGACGGGCGAAGCCTTCGTCCAGCCACTCGTTGTAGGTGTCGGCCATCCGCGGCGTGTAGAAGATCGGCAGCCAGCCGTCGCAGACCTCGGCGGCCAGCGCCACGTTCTTCGGCCCTTCGGCGCCCAGCATGATCGGGATGTCGGCCCGCAGCGGATGGGTGATGGGCTTGAGCGGCTTGCCCAGACCCGTTGCGCGCTCGCCGGTCAACGGCAGCGGATAGTGCGGGCCCGCGCTGGTCACCGGCTTCTCGCGGGCCCAGACCTGTCGGATGATGTCGACGTATTCGCGGGTTCGGGCCAGCGGCTTGGGAAACGACTGGCCGTACCAGCCCTCGACGACCTGCGGGCCCGATACGCCGAGACCCAGGATGTGCCGGCCACCGCTGAGGTGGTCGAGCGTCAGCGCGGCCATCGCGCATGCGGTCGGGGTGCGTGCCGACAGCTGCACCACCGAGGTGCCCAGCCGCAGCCGCTGCGTCGAAGAGCCCCACCAGGCCAGCGGCGTGTAGGCGTCGGATCCCCATGCCTCGGCGGTGAACGCGGCGTCGAAGCCGGCGTCCTCGGCCGCGGCCACGAGTTCGGCGTGGTTGTCGGGTGGCTGAGCCCCCCAATATCCCAGCTGGAGTCCGAGCTTCATGAGTGCCGCCTTTCCTGCAGGTCTCGACCCTATCTTGAATCCATTCTTAGAACCTGTTCTACTCGATGCTGTGACCACCAGCCAAAGTAGCCCGGTGCAGATCGATAGCCATCAGAAGCCGCTCTCGGCCCCTCTGCGGCTGTCATTCGACTACGCCCGTTCAGTCGGACCCACCCTCAGCCAGTTCTTCACCGCCCTGCGCGAGCGACACATCGTCGGCGTCCGCGGATCGGACGGCCGGATCTATGTTCCGCCCGCCGAGTTCGATCCCGTCACCTACGAACGATTGACCGAGATCGTGCCGGTGGCCAGCGTCGGAACCGTGCTGTCGTGGACCTGGCAGCCCGAACCCCTAGAGGGACAACCGCTGGACAAGCCGTTCGCCTGGGCGCTGATCAAACTCGACGGCGCCGACGTCGCGATGCTGCACGCCGTGGATGCGGGATCCTCCGAGGCGATCAGCACCGGTGCGCGGGTACACGTCCACTGGGTGGACGAACCGGCGGGCGCGATCACCGATATCGCCTACTTCGGGCTCGGCGAGCAGGCCGAGCCAGTTTCCGAGACCACCGACGACCGCGACCCGGTGACGGTCCAGATCACACCGAGCAGCATCGAAATCCAGCACACCGCTTCGCTTCCCGAGACCGCATTCCTGCGCGGCCTGGAAGAGGGCAAGCTGCTGGGCGCCCGCACCGGAAAAAACGGGAAGGTGTACTTCCCGCCGAAGGAAGCCGACCCGGCGACCGGACTGGAACTCGACAACTTCATCGAGTTGCCCGACAAGGGCACGGTGACCACGTTCGCGATCATCAACATCCCGTTCGCCGGACAGCGCATCAAGCCGCCGTACGTCGCGGCCTACGTGCTGCTCGACGGCGCCGATATCGCGTTCCTGCACCTGATTCAGGAGATCGACGCGACCGAGGTGCGGATGGGCATGCGGGTCGAAGCCGTCTGGAAGCCCCGCGAGGAGTGGGGCCTGGGTATCGACAACATCGAATACTTCA
>NZ_JBAPMI010000342.1:0-19413 GCF_049278535.1 Mycobacterium sp.
GTCGAGGCCCTGGCTGATGAGGTTGCCGCCGGGGTCGACGGTGTCGGCGCTGACGCCGAGCAACTCGGCGACCTCAGCGCGCACGTCGCTCGGGCTGCCGGCAACGGAAGCCCTGACCCCAACAGTCAACAAACCCAACCCTCCTACTAGTTAGTGGAGGCTAGCCTAAATTGCTGGCTACTTTAGTAGTCGGGGTACCCGGGACGCTAGCGCGTCCAGGTGGCGCTAAGAATCTCCTCAGTCCAGCACGCCCCAATGCGGCCGCGGTGGGCATGCCGGTCGCCTCGATGTCGCGGCCGATGGACTTTGAACAGCGGTTATCTACCTCCGACGTGAGACAAGTAAACCTAACCTTAGTAAGGTAAGGGTTACCTATTGTGTCTTAGCTAAATCTCAGGTACCGTCCCGTCCGGCCTGGATTGGCCCGATATCCCTATGACGGTTGCCTGAGGAGATGCCGTGCAGCTAGCTTTCCCCTCCGACTGCGCGGCCGGCGACACTGCCCAGGGCATGTCCGACCTGCACAACTTGTCGTCCGATGTGTTCGGCGCGTTCCTCAACGGCTATGACTTCGGCACCAACCCGGTCAACGGCGCTGAGGAGCTGTTCCCCGGTCTGCTCAATGACGGCAGCCTGCTGCAAAGCCTGCTGTTGACTTGGCCCGAGCAGATCGTCACGGCGCTGGGCACGTTGGGAGAGTCCACGTCGTCGGTGGCGGCGGACGCCGTGGGATCGACCGTCCCCGATGCGCTCACGGGCCTGCTTAGCTTCTAAGCAACGGACGCGCTGGGCGGGATGGACGTTCGCCGTCCATCCCGCCCTTTGCGTGTGATAGAGCCGAGCTGGAGGCAAAAGATGCCGTCGTCCTTTCTGGAAGGCTTCGTGCCGTTTCCGCCGAACCGCGCGGCTCGGTACCGGTCCGCTGGATACTGGACCGGCCGGACCGTCGACTCAATGCTGTCCGACGCGGCACGACGCTCGCCGACGCGGATCGCCGTGGCCGCCGCCGATGGGCCGCAGCGACTGACCTTCGCGCAACTTGACGAGCGCGCCGATTGTGCGGCGGCCGGCCTAGCTGACCTGGGCATCGCCGCCGGAGATCGGGTGCTGCTGCAACTGCCGAACAGCTGCGAGTTCGCCGTGGCGTTGTTCGCCCTGCTACGCCTGGGGGCAATCCCGGTGATGTGCCTAACGGGCCACCGCGCGGCCGAGTTAGGGCACTTCGCCGCCGTCAGCGAAGCCACGGCGCTGCTGATTCCCGATCAGGCAAGCGGTTTCGACTACCGCCCGATGGCACAGGAACTTTCGCGAGACCACCCCGGGCTGCGCCACGTCATCGTCGACGGCGACCCCGGGCCATTTGTCCCGTGGTCGCAGGTGTGCGCACGTCACGCCGAACGGCCCGAACCACAGGACCCAGATCCCGAGTCCCCCGCATTGCTGCTGGTGTCCGGCGGCACCACCGGAACACCGAAGCTCATCCCCCGCACCCACAACGACTACGTGTACAACGCCACCGCCAGTGCCGAGCTTTGCGGGCTGACCGTCGACGACGTCTATCTGGCCGCTTTGCCTGCCGCACATAACTTTCCATTGGCCTGCCCTGGGCTGCTGGGTGCCATCGCGGTCGGAGCCACCACGGTGTTCCTCAGCAACCCCAGCCCGGAGTCGGCATTCGCCGCCATCGCACGCCACGGCGTCACCGTCACTGCGCTGGTGCCGGCGCTGGCCAATCTGTGGGCACAAGCCACCGAATGGGAGCCGGAGGCCCCAACCTCGTTGCGGCTGTTACAGGTTGGCGGATCCAAGCTGGAATCCGTTGACGCCCAACGAATCCGCGAGACGCTGACGCCTGGCCTGCAACAGGTCTTCGGCATGGCCGAGGGACTGCTGAACTACACCCGCCCCGGCGACCCGCCGGCCGTGGTCGACCACACCCAGGGTCGTCCACTATGCGCCGACGACGAACTGCGCATCGTCGACGACACGGGCCAACCCGTCGCAGCCAACACCGAAGGCGAACTGCTGGTTCGGGGTCCGTACACCTTCAATGGGTACTTCCGCGCTGCCGACGTCAACGCACTCTGCTTCGACCCAGAGGGCTTCTACCGCAGCGGCGACCTCGTCCGTCGACGCGACGACGGCTATCTCGAGGTCACCGGCCGGGTGAAAGACGTCATCCACCGCGGCGGTGAGACCATCCCGGCAGCCGATCTGGAAGAGCATCTGCGCACCCACCCGTCGATCTCGTCGGCAGCGGCGGTAGCACTGCCCGATCCCTATCTGGGTGAAAAGATCTGTGCGGCGGTCGTTTTTGCCGGGAGCCCGGTAACGCTGACGGAGTTGAATGCTTATCTCGACCAGCGCGGGGTGGCCAGACATGCCCGGCCCGACGTGCTCAGCGCGATGGCAGCGCTGCCGACCACCCCGATCGGCAAGATCGATAAGAAGGCGATCGTCCAGCAATTACAGTCTTAAGATTCGGCGACCGGATTCATCGAGTTCGGACAGAGATTACTTACCTTTCGCCACTAACCTCAACGTCAGAGTTGCTTTTCGCAGTTCGATGAGGTGGGAAAATGAAAACAAGTGTTGACAGCAGTTCGCCGGTGGTTAATGGCCGCGTCGAGGCGAGGCGGTCATTCTTGTCAGCCTCCTTATCGGTGATAGCTGCCGGCGCCACCTTCATCGGAGCGGGCGCAGCGATGGCCTCGCCGTCCAGCATGAATCCCGGAGACGCCCTCTTAGCTTTCCGAGCCGAGTAGTTCGGCCGTCGACTAGCTTCACCTTGCACTCTTGATCGTTGGATAGTCGTTGACCGACTGAATTCTGTTTTCCCTATTTCAAACGCGCGAACTCTCAATGAAGATCGAGCGCGGCGATCTGCTCGACGAATGCACGGGCGGGCGCGGATGCGCTGGCGGAGATGGCGATACCGAGGCGCCGCACGGTCTGGGGCACCAGTGTCCGCACGACGACACCGGGGCAGCTCGGGCGGGCCGGCGCGCGGCAGGATGCTATGCCGCGAGCAAGGCGGCGCTGGAAGCGTGCACGCGGATTTGGGCCGGCGAGCTCGCACAGACCGGCATCACGGTCAACGCGGTAGCCCCCGGGCCCATCGAAACCGAGATGTACCGCGAACTCAGCCCAGTCGGATCCGAGCGCGAAGCGCTTGTCCTGCAAACCATTCCGCTGCGCCGGTTGGGAACACCGCGCGAGATCTCACACGCGATCTGCGCACTACTCGATGAGGACGCCGGCTACATCACCGGTCAGATCATTCGGGCCGACGGCGGCGGCAGCATCGCCGCCTAGACGACTAGGGGCGCTTCGCACTCTTGGCCCGCAGTCGCTGAATCTGTCCGTAGGTATCGATCGGACTGTGTAGTGCGAGACCGCCGTCGGCCAGGACGGTCTGTCCTGTTACCCAGCCCATCTCGAGCACGGCGACGATAGCCTCGGCGACATCGTCGGCCTCACCTGAACGGCCCAGCGCGGTCCGCTTACTCAGGCCGTCCAACCACCCGGGCAGCTGCTCAGCTTGAGCCAGCATGGGTGTTCTCGTAACACCCGGTCCTACCGCATTGACCCGGATGCCATGCGGTCCCCATTCGCTTGCTGCGACTTTGACCAGCATGTCCACTCCGGCCTTGGACACACAGTAAGCACCCATGTCGCGGTCGGCGACGCTGCCGCTGATGCTGGACACGGCGACGATGGATCCACCACTGCCGCTGTCGATCATCGCCTGCGCAACCGTTCGCATCGTCAACCAGGTTCCAGTGAGATTGACGTCGATCACCCGTTTCCACTCGGCGGGATCCTGCGCGAGCAACATTCCGGAGGCGCCTACCCCGGCACAGGCGACCAGACGGTCGGGCACCCCAACGGTGGACAGCGTCCGCTGCAACGCTGCAGAAACCGCGTCGGGATCGCTGATGTCGCAAACGATGTCGCCGCCGCGGAGATCCCAGGTGACTACATCGTGCCCGTTTTTCCGTAGCCGGTCGGCGGCAGCGCTGCCGATTCCGGAGGCGCCACCAGTCACGATGACACTCATTGCGCCGGTCCGATCAGTTCGACGCGGACGCCATCCGGCGCGGTGATCACAGCCATCTGTACCTGCTTTCCATGCGGTGCGGGCACGACAATCTGCCTTACGTCGTCGGTGAATCCCAGATCGGCCAGCCGGCGAAGTGTCGGCTCGACGTCGCGGTTCAGCGAGACCAGGAAGAAGCCGCGCGCCGGACCCGCTATGGGTTCGCGCGCGGGTGCCGGACTGTCGAACACGACCAATTCGACGATCCCGCTGTCAGGTGCATTGGGGTCACCGAGAAAGATCGACCGCAAGGTGTCGGTTGTGGCGTCGAAAAGGGTCGGCCAATCACCGGCAAAGACATGATCGAAAAGGATCGCGAGCCCCAAGCCGTCCTGCCAGAAGCCCAAGGCACGCTCGACATCGGTTGTCACGATCGCCGTGTGGTGCACACCGGTCATACGCTGCCAGCCTTTGCATCGAGATCCCGAAGTTGCGGACGGATGTCGAAGACATCCAAGCTCACCGCGGCGAGTCGTTGCGCAAACATGCTTCCGCTATAGGGGTACTGAGTGACCATCTTGCCGCTTGGATGGCGAAAGTAGTTGCTGCAGTTCGCTGCCCAGACAGTAGTATCCAACGCCGCCTGGATCTCGGTGTTGAATTCTTCGTGCGGATCGCGTTTGATCTCGACTGCCTGTATCGCTTTTCGGGTCATCGTGTCGAGTAGTCTCCGCACGAATTCAGCTTGAGCTTCAAGGATGTAAATCATCGAGGTGATCCCGTTGGTGTTGGGTCCGTACAGCGTGAACAGATTCGGATAGCCGGGCACCGCGGTGCCCAGATAAGCCTCAGCGCCGTCACACCAGTCATCGCGCAGCCGCCGGCAACCGCGGCCATAGACGTCCAGGCTGCTCAGATAGTCGGCAGCCTTGAAACCGGTTCCGAAGATCACGGTGTCGACCCGGTGTTCGACATCGTCGGCAGTGCGCAGGCCATGTTCGGTGAAGGCCACAATCGGAGCGGTCTCCAACGTGACATTCGGTAAGTCGAACACCGGGAACCAGGTTTTGGACTGCAACGGGCGCTTGCACCCAACTGGGTAGTCGGGCAACAACTTCGAGCGCAACTGTGGATTGCGCACCTTTTTCATCAGGTAGTTGTACGACATGTCGGTCAGCATCTTGGTCATGTCGGACTCGGCGTCGAAATCGGCCGCCTCGTATTGCTGGAAGGCCGCATCTCGAAGCTTCAGCGCTTCAGCGGGATCACTCGCGAACAGTTCTTGCTGCTCGGCGGTGAACGGGTCGTCGAACCGCGGCGCCACCCAGATCGGGGTGCGCTGGAATATGGTCAGATGCTTGGTGTCCGCAGCTATGGCGGGCACGTACTGTATGGCGCTGGCACCGGTGCCGACCGACGCAACCCGTTCTCCTGCGGTCGATTTCGAATGATCCCACTGCGATGAGTGAAAAACCCGCCCGCCAAACACCTCCCTTCCTGGGATGGCCGGGACATTGGGGACGTCAAGCATGCCAACGGCGCTGACGACCACATCGACCTGGTGCCGACTCCCCTGCGCGGTCTCGATCGTCCATCGCGCGTCGGCGTCCGACCAGCGGACCGACGTGACGGTGGTGTTGGCTTTCAGGTGCTGGCCGAGGCGATGGTCGCGCGCGACCTGCTCCAGATAGGCGAGGATCTCGGGCTGGTTCGCGTAGGTCTTACTCCAGTACGGATTGAGCGCGAAGGAAAACGAGTAGAAGTGTGAGGGCACGTCACACGCCGCACCGGGGTAGGTGTTGTTACGCCACGTTCCGCCGAACCCGTCACCGCGCTCGAAGACGGTGAAATCGTAGCCATGCTGGGTCAATTGAATACCCATTGCGATGCCCCCGGGACCGGCGCCGATGACGCCCACCCGCGGTTTACGTTGTGACATCACCGGCCCCGGCGAGACCACTCTGAGCGAGTACGACGGGGGCCATACTCCGCAATGTTACATATCCAGCCCCATATGTAAACAGCCCGGCAGCGGTGGTGCTCGACGGCGCCGTGGAGCAAAGTTATCGCGGTGGAATACCGCAGAACGATCACCGGCCTCGTGGTGATCGATCCGTACAACGACTTCATTTCCGAGGGTGGCAAGGTGTGGGACCGCCTCAGGGGGGTAGCCGAGGCCAACGGGTGCGTCTCGCACATGAGGCAGGTCCTCGAGGCGGCGCGCAACGCCGACATTCAGGTCTTTTACGCGCTGCACCACCGATACCGGCCCGGCGACTATGAGAACTGGAAGTACATCGCGCCGATCCAGAAGGCAGCGTGGTCACGCAAGACCTTCGAGGACGGCACGTGGGGCGGCCAACTTCGCACTGAGTTCGAACCCCGGCCGGGCGACATCGTCGCCCAAGAGCATTGGTGCTCCAGTGGCTTCGCGAATACCGACTTAGACCTTCTGCTCAAGCGGCAAGGCATTCATCAGCTCATCATGATGGGACTGATCGCGCACACCTGCCTGGAGGCGACGGTTCGCTTCGGAGCTGAACTGGGCTACGAAGTAACCGTGGTCAAGGATGCGACCGCCAGCTACTCCGACGTGGAGATGCACGCGGCTCTGGAGGTCAACATCCCCAACTACGCGACCGCAATCGTCTCGACTGAAGAAATCCTGGATGCCATCTCGCAGTCGACGGCCTGACGTCATCCGGCCGGCGCTCGGAAGCAGCCGTCGAAATGACCGTTCTCGATGCCGACGGTCTGCATGAACGAGTGGGCGACAACCGGGCCGATCATCTGAAACCCCGCTTCCCGCAGCGCGAGCGAAAGCCGTTGTGATTCTGGGCTTTCCATCCGACCATCGGCCCAACTCCGCAGTCGGTGGTGATCAGCGGGCTGGTATTGCCAAACCAGTTGCGACAGCGAGTGTTTTTGCATCAGGCGGGCGTTGTGCACCGTGGCCGCGATCTTGCGGCGGTTGCGAACGATACCCGTATTACCCATCAATCGTTCGACGTCGTCGTCCGTCATCGCCGCTACCCGCGCCGGGTCGAAACCGTGGAAGGCCCGGCGGAAATTGTCTCGCTTGTCGAACACGGTCGCCCAGGACAAGCCGTTTTCGAAATATGTCAAGGCAAGCGCTTCGAACAGCACGGTGCCGTGGTGCGTCGGCACTCCCCACTCGTGATCGTGGTAGCCGGTCAGATCACGGCCCGTCTCGGTAGCCCAACGGCAGCGAGTGATTCCGTCGGCGGCGGTGACCGTCGTGGGCAGTTCCGAGGGGACGCCAACGCCGGCCATCGCCTTCATCCCTGACTCCCTGTCAACTGCCTGCGGGCACCTCGGCGAATCCCGGTTCCCCGCCATCGACAACGGAATTGAACCGGTAGCGGGTCTCAAGACGTTCGTTGATATCGTGCATCGCGCTCTCCGGAATCGCGGTGACAGCGAAATTCTCGCCGATACGCGCGGGGTTGACCGATCCCGTCAGAACGGCACTGCCACGTTGGATGCCCCATGCCAACAGCACTTGCGCGGGAGTTTTTCCCGACCGCTGCGCTATCGAGACGATCAGCGGATCGTCGAGCAGTCGCGGTTCAAGCGCGTGCCCAAGTGAAGCGAACGCCAGCAGAATGATCCCGTCTGTCTCTCGCAATTGATGCAGTTCCCACTGCGGGTGATACGGATGCGACTCGACCTCGACCACGGCCGGCTTGATCCTGGCGGTGTCGGCAATCCTCTTTGCCCCTTCGACGTCGATGTCGGAGAGCCCTATGGCGCCGGTAAGTCCTTCGTCCACAAGGCTTTCCATCGCGGTCCAGGTTTCTTCCAATGTGACTCCATCGTCGTAGATGACGGACCCATGTGCGTCGCGGGGATCCTGGTCATCGCCGGGCTTGAACGCGAACGGGGTGTGCACCAGATAGAGGTCCACCGCGTCGAGTCCGAGCCTGTGCAGGCTCGCTCGCAACGCAGGCTTCACCCGCTCGGGACGGTGGTTGTTGTTCCACAGCTTGGTGGTCACGAACAGCTCGTCGCGGCGAACCGTTCCGTCCGCGAACAAGTCCTTCAGCGCGGCCCCGACCTCTGCCTCGTTGCGGTACCGCTCGGCCGCATCGAGGTGCCGGAATCCAACCTTGACCGCTGCTTTGACGGCGTCTCGTGTCTTCGTGCGATCGGACAGCGACGTTCCGAAGCCGAGCGCCGGAATATCACCACTGCCGTTGTTCAGTGCGAACGTAACGCGACTCAGATCCTCATGTGATGCCATACCGGTCGGCCTCTTTTCTTTAATAGATGACCAGTCGTCTAGTTAACATCAGCGGTGGGGTCTCCATTCCCGCCCAGGTTCAGCGCAGCAGCGCGGGAATGGTGTCGGCTTCGAACCGATCGTATGGAATGCGGCTTCGGATCATCTTGCCCCGAAGCGCCGCACCTTCCCAGGCTTCGATCAGCTGGAAGGCGACCTCATCTGCATCCAGATCGTCTCGAAGGTCACCGGAACGCAAGCATCTGGCGAGAGCGCTGACCCAGCGGTCCAGAATGTTGATCAGCTGGGCGCGGGTCGGCTCACTGGAGCTACTGAGTTCAAGCGACAGGTTGCCGATCAAGCAGCCGAGTAGGAAGCTGTCGGCCTCGTGGTCGTCGGCCAGCGCATGGAAGAACCGGGTGATCCGCTCTTGCGACCAGCCCTCACCGTCGAGGATCGGCACTAGCCGGGTTTCGATATCGACCCAATAGGATTCCAGGATCGCCGAGGCGAACGCCTCTTTGCTGGGGAAATAGGCGTAGAACGACCCCTTCGGCACGCCGGCTGCATCGGTGATGTCTTTGACGCCACTGGCCGCAAATCCGCGTGCGTGGATGAGGTCAAGGCCCGCTGCGAGCAGCTGCTTACGCACCTCTGGATTGGGTGGTCGGGGCATCGCGTAATCATAGACGACCGGTCGGTTTTTTTGACCGGCCCCTTCATACGGGCGACAACGGCTCACCCGGTCGGGTTGGCCTCGAGGTAGCCGTTCACACAGATGTAGGCGTCGGCGAATCCCGATTGGTCGGCCGCGAGGCCGGCGAATCCGGCGCTGAACGTGAGGTTTTCGACGTGCCCGGCCACATACAGCCGGGTCGACGAGTGGAAGGCAAACCACCGCTGGTCTATGGAGCCCTGTATGTCTCCGCTATAGAAGCTCTGGACCCAGGGAAAGAACGCCAGGGGATTCACCGGTCGAGCCAAGATGTCAGTCTCACCCATGACAATCGGGGACAGAAGGCCCTGCTGCTGCAACAGCCGTCCCGACACGCTTTCGATGACCAGTCGCATCCCGGCGGGGACGGGGCACGCGATTTCGACCGAAAATATGCCGGTCTTGTCGATTGAATTCGTCCCCGTCGCCTGTACGACATCCCAGTGGTCCGGCAAGTCAGGGATCGAGATCGTCTGCCCGGGGGAGATCTTGTTGGGGTCGATCAAGGGATTGGCGGCGGCGATGAGACCGAAATATGTTGGCTCGCCGTAGAATCGCTTGGCGATCGCAAACAACGTATCGCCCGCCTGAACTTGATACTTTCGGCTCATTCTGCGCCTTCCGTCAGACCCCCGGTGCACTCTCAGCTAACAGCACCCCCTCGAGGCGGCACTAGCTAACCGACATGTTCGTGGAGCTTCGGCAAACTTCGCGACACGCCGCCACAACGTTGCCATTGACGAATGTCACCATTTTGTGTTGACTCTGTCGCATGACGGAGTCAGTGCCGACCCGCGGATCCTTGCGATCCCGTTCCGCCGCACTAGTGAGCATGATGACGTTGCGGCAGGTCAGCGCGGTGCTGCCGCCCGAGCAGGCCTGGGGCTTATGGGCGTCGCGACGGATCGTGGCCGGCATCATGGACACCTTCGGACCGTCACTGACTGGGACCTGCATCGAGCACATCGACGTGCAACACGATGGACGTCGCATCGTCGGTGAGTGGGTGCGCGCTCCCGGCGTCTCTTCGAGCCGGGGCGCCATCTACTTTGTCCACGGCAGCGGCTTTGCGCTGTGCTCGCCGCGAACGCACCGACGACTGACCGCGTGGCTGTCGCGCCTGACCGGCCTTCCGGTGTTCGCCGTCGACTATCGCCTGGCGCCCCGGCACCGCTTCCCCACCGCCACCGATGATGTTCGCGCGGGCTGGGACTGGCTCACCAGCCAGGTCCCACCCGAACGTCTCGTGATCGCCGGCGATTCGGCCGGCGGACATCTGTCGGTTGACCTGTTGCTGCAACCCGATGTCGCCGCCAATGGTCCGGTAGCGCTGGTGCTCTTCTCGCCGCTGACCGACCTCACGCTCGAACTTGCCCGTGCGCGTGAGGCTTTGCGCCGCGACCCGGCGATCCGCGCCGCCGACGCCGCCCGCCTGGTTCGGCTGTACAGCAGTGGGGTTGATCCCGCACATCAACGGCTCAAACTCGATGTCGCCGGGGGACCCTCGCTGCCGCCCACGCTCATCCAGGCCGGTGGCGCCGAGATGCTGCTGGCCGACGCTCGCCACCTGGCCGCCGATATCCGGGCCGGCGGCGCCCGTTGCACACTCCAGGTTTGGCCGGACCAGGTACACGTGTTCCAGGCGCTGCCCCGGCTGACACCGGAAGCCGGCAAGGCGATGGCACACGTCGCACGTTTCATCGATGCCTCGATGCGCGACAACGGTATTGAGGCCATAGCAGGAAAGGCGGGCTGAGATGATCGGACCGTTCGGCAAATCACCCAAGGTGAGCCACCACGCACGCGCGGTGGTGACCGGCGCCGGTAGCGGAATCGGCGCGGCGTTCGCCATCGAACTCGCAAAGCGCGGCAGCCGGGTCGTCTGCAGCGACATCGACGAGGTAGCCGCCAAGCGAACTGTCGCCGCGATCAGCCAGTTTGGCGGCCAGGCCGTCGCAATTACGTGCGACGTCACCCGATTCGACGACGTTCAAGAGTTGGCCACGCAGTCGCAATCATGGTTCGGGGCCGCACCCACGCTGGTGATCAACAACGCCGGCGTCGGGTCTGGCGGCGCGCCGATCGGCGAACTCCCCCTTGACGATTGGCAGTGGGTGCTCGGCATCAACCTGTGGGGCCCCATCCATGGTTCCCATGTGTTCGCCCCGATCCTGCGGTCAGGCGAGCCGGATGTCCCACGGGGCATCATCAACGTGGCATCGGCCGCCGCGTTCGGCGCGGCCCCCGGCATGGCGGCATACAACGTCAGCAAGGCCGGCGTGCTGATGCTCTCGGAGACCTTGGCGGCCGAACTATCCGGCAGCGGAGTCAAAGTCACCGTCTTGTGCCCCACGTTCGTCAAAACCAACATCATCGAATCCGGCCGTATCTCGGCGGGCGCGACACGACTCGCCAACCAGATCATGGGGTTGACCGGTTTCACTGCGGAAAAGGTCGCAAGAACCTGCCTGGATGCCCATGACAGCGGCGACCTGTACTGCATGCCGCAGTTCGAAGCCAAGTTCGGCTGGAACATCAAACGGTTCGCGCCGGGCACATACACCCGCGTAGCGGGCCTACTCAACCGCTTCGCCTCAAACTGACAAGACCAATCCAACGAAGGAGTGGTAGCTATGAGTATCGACATGGAAGCGATGCTCGCCAAAATCAAAGATCGTCAGTGGGCGCTGGCCGACATCAACTGGAACGCACCGGGCGCCGAAATGATCACCGACGAACAGCGGCCACAGCTCAAGGCGTTCATGGCCGACCTGTGCTGGATCGAGAACATCGGCGCCAGAGGCTTTGCGGCGCTGGCGAAGAAGGCACCCACATCCACAATCGCCGAGATCTACCGCTACTTCCACGCCGAGGAGCAGCGGCATGCCAACGCCGAACTGGCGCTGATGAAGCGCTGGGGCATGCTCGAGGACGGTGAGGTTCCCGAGCCGAACGTCAACATCCGGCTGGCCATCGACTGGCTGGACCGCTGGGCCGACGACATGCCACTGTCTCTGCTTGGCACCGTGATCCCGATGCTCGAAGTCGCGCTGGACGGCGCGCTGTTGAAGTTCCTCCTCGACGAGGTGCACGACCCCGTTTGCCACCAGGTGTTCGAAAAGATCAACAATGATGAATCACGCCATCTGGTAGTCGATTTCGAAGTCCTGGACATGATCGGGCACGCGAAGATCCGAAGGTTGCTGATCGACTTCGTCGGTCACAATGCCACGCCGGGTCTCATCATCGGCGCGATCATGGGCGCACCGTTGATCAACAGGATCCGCAACGAGATCACCGCGATGGGTATGGAGCCCGAGCGGCTCTACCGGGCTGTGAAACGGTTCAAAGAGCTCGGCGACCGCGGCGAACACACCCGGCGGGTGCCGACTTATCGGTTCCTGCGGCGCTATGCCGGAGTGGTCACGAATCCGCGCCACCCGTACCACCTATTGGCGAATTCGATGGTGTGGCTTTCCGACCGGTATCCGCGGCCCCTGCTGCCGTCGGTACCGACGTGGGTCAGTGAAATCACTCACGAGCCGGCGGCGTGATCATGGCGAAGACACACACCTACGCCACGCTGATCGTCGGAGCCGGGTTCAGCGGCCTCGGCGCGGCCATCAAATTGACCCAGGCCGGCGTCGACGACGTCGTCATCCTCGAGCGCAGCGACCGCGTCGGCGGAACCTGGCGGGACACCAGCTATCCGGGCGCCAGCTGTGACATCCCGTCGCTGCTGTACTCGTTCTCCTTCGTCAAGAACCCGACGTGGTCGCGGACCTACTCGCCGGCCGACGAGATCCGCAACCACATCGAAGACTTGGCCGACCGGTTCAACATCCGTCGCCACATCCAGTTCGGCCAAGAAGTCACCGGATTGTCCTTCGACGAAGGCGCCGGAGCGTGGACCGCAACCACGGCTACTCGCAAGCGTTTTCGGGCCCGCACGGTGATCCTGGCGTCCGGACCGCTACCCGATTCCAGCTTCCCCGACATCCGGGGCATCGAATCCTACGACGGCCACAAGATTCACAGTGCCGACTGGGACAAGGACTACGACTTCACCGGCAAGCGGGTCGGCGTCATCGGCACCGGCGCCAGCGCGATTCAGATCATCCCTGAACTGGTCAAGCAGGCCGGGTTCGTCAAGGTGTTCCAGCGCACCCCAGGTTGGGTGCTACCACGCTTCGACTTCGCTACACCGGCCGCCGTCCAGACGGCCTTCGCCAAAGCCCCTGCCGTGCAACAGCTTGCGCGTCAGGCCTTGTATTGGGGACACGAGGCGAGCGCCACAGCGCTGGTGTGGAACACCCCGCTGACCTCTGTGGTTGCCCAGCTGGGCAAGATGCACCTGCACCGGCAGGTCAAGGACCCGTGGCTGCGCCGCCAGCTCACGCCCGACTTCACCCCGGGCTGCAAACGCATGCTGGTCTCCAGCGACTATTACCCGGCCTTGCAACGCGACAACTGCAAGCTTGTCGACTGGCCGATCGCGACATTGAGCCCGGTTGGCCTCCGCACCAGCGACGGCATCGAGCATCACCTCGACTGCATCGTGTTCGCCACCGGTTATGACGTGCACCTCACCGGTCCGCCGTTCCCCGTCACGGGTCTGGGTGGACGCTCGCTCAGCGACGAATGGTCTCGCGGCGCACAGGCTTACAAGAGCGCCAGCGCGCACGGCTATCCGAACATGTTCTTCATGACCGGCCCGAACTCCGGACCGGGCCACAACTCGCTGCTGGTCTACATCGAGGGCCAACTCGACTACGCCGTGCGGGGCATCACCACCATCCTGGACAGCGAGTTGCGCTACCTCGATGTCCGCCAGGACGTCCAGCGACGCTACAACGAACGCATCCAGCGACGGCTCACCAAGACGACGTGGATGTCGGGCTGCAGCAGTTGGTATTTGACCAAGGACGGTTACAACGTGTCGATGTACCCCGGGTTCGCCACCCAGTACCTTAGGCAGATGCGCGATTTCCAGTACGCCGACTATGACGCTGTCGAACACGCTGCCGTACGCGTGAGTTCATCCGCCTGACGCGATGGCGCCCGACCGACCGCCCCGCGCTGAAACCGGCACCATCGCCGGTGTTTTGGCGAACCTGCGGCGCGCCCCCAAGCGCGTCCGACGCCAATCCCGAGAGGTTGTCGAAAACGCGGTGTCGCAGTTGTTCGACGCCGCGGTGCGCTACCCCCACGGCGCGCCGGGTTCCGGGGAATACCGCATCGAAGACCTGGCCCGGCTGGCCGGCACCACCACCCGCAACATCCGGGTGTACCGCGACCGGGGGCTGCTGCCGCCACCGCTGCGGGTCGGGCGCATCGCGCTGTTCAACGACACCCATCTGACCCGGTTGCGGCTGATCACCTCGATGCTCGACCGCGGGTACAACATCGCGCACGTTCGGGAAATGCTCAGCGCCTGGGAGGAAGGCAAGGATCTCGGCGACGTGCTCGGCCTGGAAACCGCGATCGTGGGCACCTGGACCACTGAGAAGTCCAAGACCATGCCGCTGGCCGAGGCACAGCGACTCATCAACGACGAGAAGGCTTTCGATCGCCTAGAGCAACTGCAGGTGATCCATGTCGACGACGGGCAGGCCACCATCACACGGCCGAAATTGGTCGAGGCGTTCAACGAGATCCGCGGCTACGGCATGGACATGGACAAGCTGATCGACCTGCACGAGCACATCGTTCCGCTGATCGACCAGATCAGCGAGATGTTGGTACGCGCCGGGGCCGAACACGTCGCCGACCGGATCAAACCTCGCGAAGCCCTGCCCGCCGACACCGAAATCGCCGAGTTGATCACCATGCTGGTCCGATTTCGCACCCAGGCCGTGGCGTCGGTCACCGCCACCCTGGCTTCGTCGATCGAAACGACCATCGAGTCGCTGGTCAGCCAGATCCTCGCCGAGTATCTGGATGGATCCCCGGACGCCGACGCCGGCTAAAGCACCGCGCGACGCGCAACGAGATGCGGCGCCAGCGTGGCCAACTTCTCGCAGGTCTCCTCGAATTCGCGGTCGGGAGTCGACGCGGCGATGATTCCCGCTCCGGCGCGCAGCCAGGTTCGCCCGTCGCGTTCGTAAACCGTGCGCAAGGTCAACGCCGCGTCAAGCCCGCCGTCAGCCGAAAAGATCACTACCGCACCGGAATACAACTCACGCGGGCTCTCCTCGAGACGCAGGATGGCGTTCACACTGGCCGCCTTGGGAACGCCCGACGCGGTGACGGCGGGAAACAACGTTTCCAGCGCGTCCATCCGATCCTTCGACGCGTCAAGCCGACCAGTCACCGTCGAACCAAGGTGCTGCACGCTGCCGCGCTCGCGCACGGTCATGAAGTCGATCACCGCGGACGTGCCGGGTTCGGCGACCTCCTCGATCTCCTGTAGCGAGCTGCGCACCGACATGGCGTGCTCAACGATTTCTTTGGAGTCAGACTCCAGATCCTCGCGGGCCTGCTGGTCGCGCGCGGCGCCGCGGCCCAGGGCCCTGGTGCCGGCCAGCGGTTCGGTGACCACGAGGCCGTCGCTGTGGACAGCTGCCACCAGCTCGGGGCTGTAACCGAGCGCCCGAAAACCGCCGAGCTGCAACAAGAACGAACGCGCCGGAGTGTTGTGCCGCCGTCCAAGCCGGTAAGTGGACGGGAAGTCCAACGCGAACGGCACGTCGACACAACGGGAAAGGATCACTTTGTGGTACTCGCCGGCGGCGATCTCGTCGATGGCCGTTGCAACCCGGGCACGGTAATCCGTGGTGTCGACGGTCACGTCGAGACCCGATGCGGCCGGTGTGGACGGCCGGCCCGCACTGAGCACCCGGCTGACGATGTCGCGCTGCCGATCGTCGGCATTGAGCAACTGGACCGCATTGTCGGTGACGACGATGCGGGTACGCGGCCAGAACACTCGCGCCAGGGGGGTCCGCGGCGCGAGGCGGTCCTGCAGGCCGAAGCGATAGGCGCCGAATTCGAAGGCGATCCAGCCGAAGGCCTCGTCGGTCTCCAGCAACAGCCGGTCGACCGCCTCGCCGAGCACTGGCCCGGGCCGACCACACCATGTCTGTCGCTGGGTCACACCGTCGCGGATGATGCGCAGTTCGTCGCTGTCCAGCTCGATCGAGGCCAGCGCCCCGATCGCCAACACCCAATGACTGTCGCGCTCGTAGAGCAGGTACTGCTCGTCATCGCTCTCGGGCAATGCGGCAACCAGATCGGCCGCCAGGTCCGCAGGGGTCGTCTCGGCCGGCATCGGAAATGACGAAGATGCGGCGTCTGCCGGACTGGTTTCGACACCGACTTCGGTCACGCTTAGTAAATGTAGCCTAACCTATGAACAGGCGGGGAACTCCGGTAGCGGAATTCCCCAAACGATGGTTTCTGCGCTGGCCAACGCGCTTTCTTATTGGTTGTCATGCAACGTTTCCGCACCGTTCACACCCCCACTCCACAATGGGCCCGGTCCGGCGGGGGCCGATCATAGGATCGTCCGAGGCCGCGTTCCGACGAGAGGACAGCATCGTGTTCGTTATCCGACTCCTTGACGGAGAAGAGATCCACGCGGCCGAGAACGACAAGCTCACTGTCAACGAACACACGGGGGTGCTCAGTGTTTCGCGGATCGACGGGTTCGAGGAAGTCACCACGCATTACTCGCCATCGGCCTGGGCGTCAGTGACGCATCGCGTCAAAGAGCACGTGGTGCGCCGGCCCCTGGTTGGCGCCAACAAAAAGTAAGACGCCGCCCGGCACCGTCAGGGCGAGAGGGTGATCGCGCCCTCCGGGCAATTCCGCTCGGCGTCTGCGGCCTGCGCCTCGTTCTCACCGGATACCTCTTCGACGAGCACGACCGCATGGCCAACCTCGTCGGCGTCAAAAACGCTCGGCGCCAAGGTGTAACAGCGCCCGTGGCCGACGCAACGATCCGCGTCGACGCGGACGCGAGTCACGACGCGGGGACCGGGAAAGTAAGCGGCAGCGACTCCACCGACCGCAACGCAGCCGTGTAGGCCAACTCGGTACCGGGTTTGATCTCATAGTCGGGTATGCGGCGGTGGAATTCGCGCAACGCCACCCGCAGCTCCATCCTGGCCAGATGAGACCCGAGACAGCGGTGCGGACCGCCGCCAAAAGCGCGGTGCCGGTTGGGGTTACGACGGAAGTCGACGAGATCGGGATCGGGGAATTCGGCGGGGTCGGTGTTCGCCGCGCCGAGCAACGGACTGACCCGCTCCCCCTTGCTGATCGGGCAGCCACCGACCTCGACGTCTTCGGTTGCGACCCGCACGACCCCGGGTACCGGTGTCTCCCAGCGCAACATCTCCTCGATGGCGCTTGGCAGCACGTCGGGTTGTTCGATGAGCTGGTGTCGATGATCGGGGTGCCGGGCCAGATAGACGAAGAAGCAGTCGAGTGAATCGGTCACCGTGTCCAGTCCGGCGATCAGGAACAGGAAACAGATGTCGAGGATCTCGTGGCGCGTGAGTGGTTCTCCCTCGATCCTGGCCGCGATCAGCGAGGACAGCACATCGTCGCGTGGGCTCGCGATGTGGTCGTCGATGGCCCGCTCGAAGTAGTCATATATCTGTTGCGCCGCAGGTGCCGTGCTCTCGTGGCGACGGTCGTACCCGGACTCGCCCTCCGGGCGGATCACGCCGTCCTTCCACTCCAGGAATTGGTCCAAGTCTTCCAGCGGGAGACCGAGTAACTGCAGAAACACCGTGCAAGGCAGCGGTACGGCGAATTCCTCGTGGAAGTCGCATTCGCCGCGCTCAGCGAAGCGGTCGATCATCTCGTTCACCAGCTCGGTGACGAGTGGTTCACGCCGAGCCATCTCGCGCGGGGTGAACAGTGGATCGAGGATGCGGCGATATTTCGCATGCTCGGGCGGGTCGATCTGCAGTGGAATCAGCGGACGAATATTGCCCAGATCGACGGCTTCCATGCTCGACGAGAACAACTCGGTGTGTTTGAGCGCCATCTCGATATCGGTCAGACGGCTGAGCACGACCGCCTGCGGCGACCGGAACACTGGGGCTGACTCGCGCAATGCCTTATACATCGGCTGCGGCTCCGCGAGACCCGCCGCCGCCTGGTCGATATACCCTTCGGGTTCTGTCATGCAGTCAGGGTGACACCAAATGTCGGCTCGGGGAGACGATCCGTTCTTATTTCCGAGACCGTGTGTCTACCCCAGCACGTTGCGCACTACGCCGTCCGCCAGCAGCCGCCCCCGATTGGTGAGCACCATGCGCTCACCCTCGCGGGTAAGCAAGCCTTCGTCCACGGCGACGCCGGCGCGCTGGCGCTCGGCCTCGTCCAACAGTTCGGTGGACAGACCCTGCCGCAGCCGGATCCTCAGCAGCACATCCTCGGTGTGACGAGTGGTGGCATCCAGCTGTTCAAAATCGGCAACTGGTAGTGCCCTGCGCTCCAGAATTTGCGCATAAGCATTGGGGTGCTTGACATTCCACCAGCGCGTCGTGCCCACAAAGCTGTGCGCACCCGGGCCGGCGCCCCACCACTGGCCGCTGTCCCAATACCCCAGATTGTGTCGGCACTGCCCGCCCGGCCGGCTCCAGTTGGACACCTCGTACCAGTCCAAGCCGGCCGCCGACAGCCGCTCGTCCACCAGCTCGTAGCGATGTGCCAGAACGTCGTCGTCGGGCGCGGCCAGTTCGCCGTTGCGCACCCGGCGCGCCAACGCGGTGCCTTCCTCGACTACCAGGGCGTAGGCGGACACATGGTCGACGCCGGTCTCGATCGCAGTGTCGACCGACTGGATGAGATCGTCGTCGGTCTCGCCGGGCGTGCCATAGATCAGATCGAGACTCACGTGTTCGAATCCCTCGGCGAGCGCCTCGCGGGCTGCCGCCGCCGACCTGTTCGGCGTGTGGATCCGGTCGAGAACGCCGAGTACCCGTGGCGACACCGACTGCATACCGAGTGACACCCTCGTGCAGCCGGCGGCGCGGGCGGCCGCGAAAAAGTCTGGCCACGCCGACTCGGGGTTGGCCTCGGTGGTCACCTCGGCATCGGCGGCCAGCTCGAAGTTGTCGCGCACCGACTGCAGCACCTTGGCCAGCCGCTCGCCGCCCAGCAGCGACGGTGTCCCGCCACCGATGAAGACGGTTTGCACCGTCGGTGTGGCCAATTGCACAGCCGCCAGTTCGAGCTCCGCTCGGAGCACCTCCAGCCAAGCGTCTGGATTGACGCCACCCAACTCAGCGGGCGTGTAGGTGTTGAAGTCGCAGTAGCCGCAGCGGGTGAAGCAGAACGGCACGTGCACGTAGATGCCGAATGGCCCGCTGGTGCTCAATTGCAGGTCAGGCAGGTCGACTGGCGCAGAGGATGCCGTCACGCCTCCCAATATTCCGCAGTGCACGCTCAACCTCCAAC